>JALYNQ010000062.1 GCA_030773115.1 Pseudomonadota bacterium | reverse complement strand
GCCCGGCGCAAGGTTGGCGAAGGCGCGGTCAAGCTGGACGGCGCAACGGTCAGCGATCCGCAGACGGTTATCGAAGTCGGCCCGGAGCCGGTGAAGCTCAGCCTGGGAAAGAAGAAGCACGGCCTGCTGGTGGCCTAGCTTCGCCGCACCAGTATCACTCCGGCCAGCACCAGCAAGGCGCCAATGATCTTGCCCGCATTGAGCGGCTCCCGCTCCAGCCCGAGCGCGCCGATATGGTCGAGCCAGAGAGCCATCAGGATCTGGCCGGCAATGACGACGGTGATCAAGGTGGCGATGCCGATCCGGGGCGCGGCATAGGCTGCGACTGCGACATAGATGGCTCCGTACAACCCGCCGAGCCATGCATACCAGGGCAGGCTTGCGAAGTTAGACGCGGTTGGGCGGCTTTCGGTAGCGAGCCAAACGGACAGCAGCGCGGCCGTGCCCACCCCGAAGGAGATGAGCGCGGCAAGAACCGGAGATCCCCCGGCGCGCGCCAGCATGGCGTTCGTCGGAGCCTGAAGGGCGACCATCCAGCCCGCAACAAAGACCAGCAGCAACGGCAGCAAGTGAGCGGGACTCATGTCGTCATTCCTTCGGTTGTGGTGAATATTTTTAGCCGGACCGAAGCAGTGCCACTGCCTGGTCCCGCTCGAACAGGTAGAGGCACAGTCGAGCTGCCTGGCCGCGCTCGCTGGCGAGGCCGCCGTCGCGGTCGAGGAGGAGGCGGGCGTCGCCCTGGGCGACCGGGGCCAGCTCGGCGACATCTTCTGGCGAGGCCACCCGGAAATTCTGCTCGCCCGACTGGCGGGTGCCGAGCACTTCGCCCGGGCCGCGCAGCCTGAGGTCCTCCTCGGCAATGCGGAAGCCGTCATTGGTCTCGCGCATCAGGGCGAGGCGCGCCCTGCCCGTTTCACTGAGGTTCTGGCCGCGCAACAGGATGCAGCGGCTGGCGCCCGCCCCTCGGCCGACCCGGCCGCGCAGCTGGTGGAGCTGGGCGAGCCCGAACCGCTCGGCGCCCTCGACGATGATCAGCGTCGCGTTGGGCACGTCGACGCCGACCTCGATCACCGTGGTCGCCACCAGAACGCCGAGCTCGCCCGACGCGAATGACGTCATGACGGCATCCTTGTCTGGCCCCTTCATCCGGCCGTGGACCAACCCGACCTTGTCCGTGCCGAAGCGGAGGCGCAGCAGCTTCGCCCGTTCCTCGGCTGCCGCTGCATCGACCACCTCGCTTTCCTCCACCAGTGGGCAAACCCAATAGGCCTGACCGCCCGCAGCCAGGTGACGCCCCAGCCCGTCGATCACGTCCGGCAGTTTCTGGTCGCTGACGACCAAAGTCTCGATCGGCGTCCGGCCCGGCGGCATCTCGTCGATTCGGCTGACATCCATCTCGCCATAATGGGTCAGGGTCAGGGTGCGCGGGATCGGGGTGGCGGTCATCGCCAGCAGGTGCGGCGGCCGCTCGGCCTTTTCGGACAATAAGAGGCGCTGCGACACGCCGAAGCGATGCTGTTCGTCGATCACGATCAGGCCCAGCTTCTGGTAAGCGACATGCTGCTGGAAGATGGCGTGGGTGCCGACGAGAATGTCGATCGAGCCGTCGGCGAGGCCCATCAGCACCGACTCCCGTGACCTTCCCTTCTCGCGGCCGGTGAGGATGGCAATGCGCACGCCCAGCGCTTCGCACTGGCGCTGCAAGGTCGCATGATGCTGGCGGGCGAGAATTTCGGTCGGGGCGAGCATCGCCGCCTGGGCGCCGGCCTCGACCGCCTCCAGCATCGCCAGCAGCGCGACCAATGTCTTGCCCGAGCCGACATCGCCCTGGAGCAGGCGTAGCATCGGCTTGTCCTGTGCCATGTCCCCGCGGATCTCGCCGATCACCCGCTGCTGCGCGCCCGTCAGGCGATAGGGCAGCTGCAACTTGCCCGAGAGGCGCCCGTCACCCTGCAACGGAACGCCGCGCTTGCGCCGCGCCACTTGCCGAAGCAGCAGCAGGGCGAGCTGATTAGCAAAAATCTCGTCATAGGCCAGACGCTTGCGGGCATTTGTTGCGGCGGGATCATAATGGGCTTCGGCCATTGCGGAGCGCCAATTGGGCCAATGATCCCGCGCCAACTGCGATGCCTCGATCCATTCGGGAAGGTGCGGCGCCCGCTCCAGCGCGGTCAGCGTCAGCTCGCGCATCCGCTTGTTGGAAATGCCCTCGGTCAGCCCATAGACCGGCTCGCGCAGCGGGATATCGCCGGACTGCCCGGGCTCCAGCACCTCGGGATGTACGATTTGCCACTCATTGCCCCAAGCATCGAGCTTGCCGATGACGATCTTCTTCTGATTGAGCGGTAGCTGCTTCTTCGCCCAGCCAGGATTGTTGAAGAAGGTCAGGGTGAGCGTGTTGTCGTTGCCATCGAGCGCCAGGATGCGCAGTGGCGCCCGTCCCGACCCGCCGCGCACCTCCACCGGCGTGACGTCGAGAACCACATTGCGCCCAAGCATGGCAGCAGTGGCGTGAGGCCCCCTCACCCGCTCGATGACGCCGGTCGGCAGATGATAGGCGAGATCGACTGCACGGGTGAGATCGAGCCTCGCCAGCGCCTTCGCAATGCCCGGCCCAACGCCCTTCAGCGCTTCTACCTCTGCAAACAGCGGGTTGAGGACTTCGGGGCGCATCAGCCGTCGCGGCCTGCAAGCATGGCCGCATTGGCGACGCAATGCCGATCAATGGCCTCGAACAGGTCGCGGACGGCCGGCCGGCGCAGGGCGTCTCGTCGCGCGGCAAGATACAGTGGTACGTCAAGTTCCCGAACCGGCGGGAAGCAACGAACCAGTTCAGAATCGCGCTCCCCCACCACACAGGGCATGTTGGAAACGGCGATACCGTCAACGATCACCGACCGGATCGCGGCAAAGCTGTTGCAACGTAGGATGAATCCCTTCTCTCCGGCCATTCGCTCCAGCCAGTGGAACGACGGAAGCAAGGCCAGATTGCCTTCCCCGCCGGCGACCGGATGTTTGGCTAGTCCTTCCGGCGTTGACGGCAGCCTGCCCTGCTCGGCCAATGTCCTGGATCCATAGACGCCCCAACTGCAGATCGGCATGTCGCGGACCACCACATTTTCTCCGTCCGGCCGGATGCCGGCCCGGAGTGCAAGATCTGCCTCGCCGCGCGACAGATCGAACCGGCGATACGAAGTGATCAACTGGACCTGGACGTCCGGCCAACGGGCGCGGTGGTCCCTGAGCACCGGCATGAGGAAACCGTCGAACTGGTCGAGCAGCGTGAACACGATCCGACCGCTGTCCCTCGACTTGAGCGATTCGGCGACGTCGGCAACATCGCGCATCGCTGCTTCGGCACTCCGCGATGCCTCAAGCAGGGCCTCGCCCTGATCGGTCAGCTGAAACCCCGAAGGTCCTCGGGTGAACAGGGTGAGCCCAAGCGCACCTTCCAGCGCTGCGATGCGTCGAACGACCGTCGGCTGGCTGCAGCCGAGATCGGATGCGGCACGGCCGGTCGTCCCGTGCCGCGCAAGCGACTGGAAGACGCGGATGTCCCCCCATTCGAACATCCGGCAAGCTATTCACTTTTGCATAATGGCTTGCAAGCATTTCGATTGAGCAGGCCTACCCCTGAGCATATTTGGGCGCCAGCTGTCGAGTAAGCGGCAGGAAAGGAATCCAAATGAGAGCGATGATTGGCGCTGCGGCCCTGGCCGCGGCGATAGGGTTTTGTGCGTCTGCAACTTTCGCAGGCGGCCAGAACGAGCCGACGCTGGACGAGGTACGGGCGCTGACTGCCAAATATCAGGACGTCAATGTCGCCCTGGCCGAGGGTTATGTCCGCGATCCGATGAACCTATGTGATACCGCGCCGATGATGGGCCGGCCGGCGGAGCTTGGTGCGATGGGCATCCATTTCTTCCGCCCGGACCTGCTGGGCATCAGCGGTCCACCCAATCCGCGAGTGGACGGTACAGGCACCCACACCGATTTCCGCAAGCCCTCGATCCTGATTTACGAGCCGCAGGCCGACGGGTCGTTGCAGCTGGTTGCAGTCGAGAACCTCGTTTTTGCCAAGTCCTGGCATGCGGCCGGCAATGAAAAGCCGCCCAGCTTCCACGGTGTCGAATATGATTCGATGAAGGACGATCCGGCAACGAAGGTCGACGAAGCGCATATGTTCGAGCCGCATTACGACCGGCATGTCTGGCTGTATCGCGAAAATCCGAACGGGATGTTCGCGCAGTTCAATCCGAAGGTGAACTGTTCCGCACATGTGGCCAATGCCGGGCATGGGGCGCACGCCGGCAACTAGCCGCCTTGCCCTGTCCCGCCGGCGACCCTAGATCGGCGCGATGAAACCCGCGGCGAACTTCGCCGCGGGTCAATCGCTGTTGGAGGCAAGCCGGTCAAATGGATGACGTACTGCGGGCGCTGAAGTATCGCGCCTGGCATCGCGGGACGCGCGAAGCGGACATGATGATCGGGGGCTTTTTCGACGCTCATCATGCCTCGTGGGATGCCCAAGACCGCGCCCTGTTCGCCGCCCTGCTGGCGGAGCAGGACGTCGACATCATGGCTTGGGCGATCGGAACGCAGGACGTTCCTGAACGCTTTCAAGGGCCCATGATGGACGCCTTCCGGCGCCTCGATTTCATTCAGGTGAGCAAGTGATGTTTGTGAAGGTGGCGACAGGACTCCTTCTCCCCGTGGGGGAGAAGGCTGGGTTGAGGGGGTTCGGCGTTGTCGAATATTCTCATGCGCTGAACCCCCTCACCCTACCCTCTCCCCGCCGGGGAGAGGGGGAATGAACGACGCTCTCAGCCGCATCCTCAGGGCCCAAGAACCGCTGACACTGTCGAGCGTTCCGGCGGGCTTCCTGCCGTGGCTTGCGGCCGATCTGGCGCGTGCGGCGCACGCCACCGGCCAGGGCGGACGCGCGGTCGTCATTGCGGCGGACGAAGCGGCGATGCGCGCCATTGCGGACACGGTGCCGGTGTTCGCGCCGGAAGTGGAGGTGCTGAGCTTCCCGGCCTGGGACTGCCTGCCCTACGACCGCGCTTCGCCGGCGTTGCGGGTGATGGCCGAGCGGCTGGCGACGCTGGAGAAGCTTCAGGCGCCCCGCAAGGGCCCGCAGCTGCTGATCGCCACCGCCAATGCGGTGACCCAGCGCATCCTGACCCCGTTCCGAATCCGCCAGCTGACCCGCCGCCTGGCCGAGGGTGAGCGGATCGAGCGTGACAAGCTGGTCCAGCAGCTCCAGGCGATCGGCTATCAGCGGACTGACGCGGTCCATGACGCCGGCGAATATGCGGTTCGCGGCTCGATAGTCGACCTGTTCCCGGCGGGCGAGCAGCTGGCGATACGGCTTGACTTCTTCGGCGACGAAATCGAGACGATGCGCCGGTTCGACCCGGCCGACCAGCGCAGCACCGGCACGGCCGGCGCCTTCACCCTGATGCCGGCCAGCGAGGCGCTGCTCGACGAGGAAAGCATCAAGCGCTTCCGCGCCCGCTACCGCGAGCAGTTCGGTGCCAACGCGACCGGCGACCCGCTCTACCAGGCGATCAGCGACGGGCGGCGGCTGGCGGGCATGGAACATTGGCTGCCGATGTTCGAGGAGAAGCTTGGAACCTTGCTCGACCATCTCGGCGATCATGACGTCATCGTTCGCGATGCGAACGCTGATGGCTCGTTGGAGGCCCGCCACGAGGCGATCGAGGATTATTTCGCCAACCGCGAGAAGGCGATGGTGGCCGAGCCCGGCAGCTATCGCCCGCTCGCCCCGTCCACCCTCTATCTGGCGAGCAAGGAATGGAAAGCGGCGGTCGAGCAACGGCCGATCCACCTGACCACCCCCTTCCCGCAGCCCGAAAGCGACAAAATCATCGACTTCGGCGTCGAGGGGCCGCGGGACTTCGCGCCGGAGCGGGCCCAGAACGTCAACGTCTATGAGGCGGTTGCCCACCATGTCGCCAAGCTCCACAGGCAACAGAAGAAGATCGTGCTGGCGAGCTACACGACCGGCGCCCGCGAACGCCTTGCCGGCCTGCTCGAGGATCATGGGCTGAAAAGCCTGAAGCTGGCCGGCAGCTGGCAAGAAGCGCTTGGCGCGCGGACCGACGCGGCGCTGATCGTCCTCCCGCTCGACCATGGCTTCAATGCGCCCGACGTCGCAGTCCTGACCGAACAGGACATGCTCGGCGACCGGCTGGTCCGGCGCAAGAAGCGCCGCAAGAGCGCCGACGCCTTCCTCGCCGAGCTGGCCGCGCTGACGCCCGGCGACCTGGTGGTGCACATGGAGCATGGCATCGGCCGCTACGAAGGGCTGACCTCGGTGATGGTCGGCAAGGCGCCGCACGACTGCGTGGCGCTGAGCTATGCCGGCGGCGACAAGCTCTACGTGCCGGTCGAGAATATCGATGTGCTGACGCGCTACGGCGGCGGCGGCGATACGGCGACCCTCGACCGGCTGGGCGGCGAGGCCTGGCAGCGGCGCAAGTCGCGGATGAAGGAACGGATTCGCGAGATCGCCGGCGAGCTGATCAAGACCGCCGCGATCCGCGCCACCCGGGCCGGGCAGATTGCCGAGGCGGACGAAACCACCTTCCCGCAGTTCGTTAATCGCTTCCCCTATGAGGAGACTGACGACCAGGACCGGGCGATCGCCGAAGTGCTGGAGGATCTGGAGAGTGGCAAGCCGATGGACCGGCTGGTGTGCGGCGACGTCGGCTTCGGCAAGACCGAGGTGGCGCTGCGGGCGGCCTTTGTAGCAGCAATGGCCGGCTATCAGGTCGCGCTGATTTGCCCGACCACTCTGCTGACCCGCCAGCATTATCGCAACTTCGTCGAGCGGTTCCACGGCTTCCCGATCGAGATCGGGCGGCTGTCGCGGCTGGTGCCCGCGGCCGAGGCCAAGGCGACCCGGGAAGGCATCGAGAAAGGCACCGCCGACATCGTCATCGGCACCCATGCGCTTCTGTCGAAATCGATCAAATTCAGGAAGCTGGGCCTGGTCATTGTTGACGAGGAGCAGCATTTCGGGGTGGCTCACAAGGAGAAACTCAAGGCCCTCAAGGAGGACGTCCACGTCCTGACCCTGACCGCGACGCCGATCCCGCGCACCCTACAGATGGCGATGTCGGGGCTGCGCGAACTGTCGGTCATCCAGACCCCGCCGGTCGACCGGTTGGCGGTCAGGACCTATGTCGCGCCGTGGGACGCGGTGGTAATGCGCGAGGCGCTACTGCGGGAGCATTATCGTGGTGGGCAGAGCTTCCTGGTCGCGCCGCGCATCGCCGACCTGCCCGACCTTGAGCAATGGCTGCTCGAAGAAGTGCCCGAGGTGAAGGCGGTCACCGCCCATGGCCAGATGAGCCCCACCGAGGTCGAGGAGCGGATGAGCGCCTTCTACGACCGGAAATATGACGTGCTGCTGTCGACCACCATCGTCGAGAGCGGACTCGACATCCCGTCGGCCAATACGCTGATCGTTCACCGGGCCGATCGGTTCGGCCTCGCCCAGCTCTATCAGTTGCGCGGGCGCGTCGGCCGGTCGAAGACCCGCGCCTACGCCTATCTGACCACGCCGCCCGAACGGGCGCTGACCGAGGGCGCCGACAAGAGGCTGCAGGTGCTGGCCAACCTCGACAGCCTCGGCGCCGGCTTCCAGCTCGCCAGCCACGACCTCGACATCCGCGGCGCCGGCAATCTGCTCGGCGACGAGCAATCGGGGCACATCAAGGAGGTCGGTTTCGAGCTTTACCAGTCGATGCTGGAGGATGCGATTTTGGAGCTCAAGTCCGGCGGAGCCGAGCGGCGCGAGGAGTTCATGCCGCAGATCAATGTGGAGGCGCCGATCCTCATCCCCGAGGCTTATGTGCCAGATCTCGACCTGCGCATGGGCCTCTACCGCCGCCTCGGCGAGCTGGAGGACCGGCAGGAGGTGGAAGCCTTTGGCGCCGAGCTGATCGACCGCTTCGGCAAGCTGCCGCAGGAAACCAGGAACTTGCTGCAAATCGTTGAAACCAAGATCAATTGCAAAAGGGCGATGATCGCCAAGCTGGACGTCGGCGCCAAGGGCGCGGTGATAACCTTCGCCCCAAGTGGCTTCCCCGACCTGGCCGGCCTGCTAGCCTATGTAGAGCGGCTGAAGGGCGCGGCCAGGCTGAGGCCTGACAGCAAGCTGGTGATCAGCCGTGACTGGCCGAGCGGGGATGCGCGGTTAAACGGTGCACTGCAGATTTCACGGGGACTGATGCGGGTGATGGCGGCAGGCGAGACGAAGGAATTGGAGCCGGCATGAGACTGCTTCGATACGGCATTTCATGCCTACTCGGCATGAGCGGGTTTGTCTGTTTGTTGCCCGCTCATCCTGAGTAGCCGCGAAGCGGCGTATCGAAGGATCAAGCCGCGCTTCGCCGACCTGCGGCGACGAACCTCCCCAGCTCGGCGTGATCGAGCGGCGCGGCACCGAGGAAGCCCTGGTAGAGGTCGCAGCCCCACTCCTCGAGCAGGCGCAGCTGGGCGAGATTCTCGACGCCCTCGACGATCACCTGCAGCCCGAGCTCGCGGGCCAGGCTGATCATCGCCTTGACGATGATCCGGTCGCGGCTGCCGCCGACGATATCCGCGATCATCGCCCGGTCGATCTTGATGGCGTCGAGCGGCAGCGAGGCGAGATAGGCGAGGCTCGAATAGCCCGTGCCGAAATCGTCGATGGCGATGCGGATCCCTGCCGCGCGCAGCCGGGCAAGGCGACCGGCCACATCCAGACTGTCTGCCACCAGGCTGCTTTCGACGATTTCCGCGGTTATCTGGTCCGGCGCCAAACCGGCCCCGGCAATCTCGGCCAGCAGCCATTGCTCATAGCCGGGCCGATCGAGGTCACGCGGCATGAGGTTGATCGACAGTCTCAGTCCCGCCAGCGAGCCGGTCCATCGTCCGAAGGTTCGCAAGGCTTTGCGCTGGACATGGCGTGACAGTCGCTCCGACAGGCCGGCGAGTTCGGCTCGAGCGAACAGCTCGTCGGCGCAATCGACCGCGGCCCAGCGCGCCAGCGCCTCCACCCCGACGATGCGGCCGCTGGCCGGCTCGATCTGCGGCTGGAAGCGAAGCTCGATCCGGTCGCGGCTGATCGCCTGTTCGAGAGCGCGGTCGCGCTTGGGCATAGCGGGCGCCGCGATCCCCCGATCGGACGCCCGCTTCCCCCCAAAATTTGGCCAAAGCCACCCTCGCATCGGAAGGACTTACTTTGCCGGCAGGCTCCCCCCAACGCGTCATTCCCGCGCGCACCGTTTCGGGACAGTGGCGCAGCCGAGCGAAATGCCTATGTTGTCGCTCGTGACAGCGGCCCGCCCCTCTACGGCCTCACCGGAGCGCGACCTCGCCGCCCACGGCATTGGCCTGGTCGCTTCGACCGGCCAGGCGGCCAAGGCGGCCGAAGCGCTGCTCCGCCGCCGCTACAGCTGGGCGGAGGCCGACGGTGCCGAGACCCTGGTCGCCCTCGGCGGTGACGGCTTCATGCTGCAAACGCTCCACGCCATGCTCGAGGAAGGCAAGTCGAGGCCGGTATTCGGCATGAACCGCGGCACGTTCGGATTCCTGATGAACGACTGGCGGCTCGATCGCCTCTACGACCGGATCCAGAGCGCCAAGCATATCCGCGTGGCTCCACTGGCCATGGTGGCGACGGATATCCACGGGAAGAGCTGGACCCATCCGGCGATCAATGAGGTGTCCTTACTGCGCGAGACGCGCCAGACGGCGAAGATCGAGATTTGCGTCAATGGCCGGGTGGTCATGCCCGAGCTGGTTGCGGACGGAGTGTTGGTAGCCACGCCGGCAGGTTCGACCGCCTACAACCTCTCGGCCCATGGCCCGATCCTGCCGCTGGCGGCGAAGATGCTGGCGCTGACCTCGATCAGCCCGTTCCGCCCCCGTCGCTGGTCCGGGGCAATCCTGCCCGACGATGTGTCGGTCAGTTTCCGGGTGCTGGAAGCGGACAAGCGGCCGGTGGCGGCCGTCGCCGATCAGTTCGAGGTGCGCGAGGTCTGCACGGTCGATGTATCGCTCGATCGAGAGCGATCGCTGACCTTGCTGTTCGATCCCGAGCACGCCCTAGATGAGCGGATCGCGATGGAGCAGTTCGCCCACTGACACCGATTCACCGCACGGTCATATTTTCCGGGGCAAAGGGGCTTCAGCCGCTTGCAACCCTCGCCGAGCGCGTTATAGGCGGCCTCGCTTCGCTCCCCATGGGGAGCTGCTCCCCGGTAGCTCAGCGGTAGAGCGTTCGACTGTTAATCGAATGGTCGCCTGTTCGAATCAGGCCCGGGGAGCCATTTCCAACTTAGCCCCGCTCGCGATCACCGCTGCAGCTTTGCGGTCTCGATGTCGACTAAACCGCGCATTTGAACTCATCGCCGGGCGGGCAGACCTCGCTCCCGAGCGAAGAATCTATGAGAAAGTCGGGCCGACCGGGCGAATTTCAGCCGCCAATTTTTCGGCGAGCAGCTGTAACGCGCTTCCCACGTCAGCGCATGCCTCGCTTTCATCGTCGTCGATCACAACTCCGAATTCATTCTCAAGGCGGAGGGTCAGTTCGATCAGATCGAGCGAGTCCGCGCCGAGGTCACGCGTGAATATCGATTGCTCGGTTACCTGCTCGACAGAAACTCCAAAGTGGTCGGCGATGACGCCGAACGCGAAACGTCGGTCCAAGGCTTCCTCCATGCGGCTCTGTCCGCTCATCCCGAATTCCTCAACGCGGTGGCGATGGCGTTGATCGTCAGGTGAATGCCATCGGTGACTTTCTGCCCGGTCTCTCCGGCACGGAAACGCTTCAGCAGCTCGACCTGCAGATGGTTGAGCGGCTCGATATAGGGCAGCCGCAGCCGGATCGAGTTTTCGAGCCTCGGGTTGCTTTCCAGCAGCCGGCTCTCGCCGGTCACCCCAAGCAGGCAGTCATGACTGCGGTGCCATTCCTCGCGGATCCGGCTGAATGTCCGCGCGCCAGCCGCCTGGTCCTCGACCAGCTCGCTGTAACGAGCGGCGATCGACATGTCGGACTTGGCGAGCACCATCGCCATATTATCGAGCGTGGTCCGGAAGAAGGGCCAGGCGTCGCGCATCTCCCGTAACAGGACGACGTCATTGAAGGATTCGAACGCCGATCCGACCCCGAACCAGCCTGGAAGCATCACTCGCGCCTGCGCCCAGCTGAACACCCAGGGGATCGCGCGCAGATCCTCGATCCGATCGGACCTGGTGCGGCTGGCGGGGCGCGAGCCGATGTTGAGGGTCGCAATCTCCGCCACCGGAGTCATCTGGCGGAAGAAGGCCGGAAAGCCCGGCGTGTCGTAGACGAGGCCGCGATACTCCTTGAAGGCGTGGCCGGACAGCCGCGCCATCGCCTCGCTGAAGCGCCTTCTGTCCGCGTCCAATAGCTCATCTTTTTCGAGCGACGCCAGGACCGTCGCGGCCGCCATCGCTTCGAGATTGGCAGCGGCGATGTCGGGCGTCGCGAACTTGGCGGCGATGACCTCGCCCTGTTCGGTGATGCGGATGCGGCCCTGCACCGTTTCCTGCGGCTGGGCGCGGATCGCCGAGAAGCTGGACCCGCCGCCGCGGCCGACAGCACCACCGCGGCCGTGGAACAATTGCATTTGAACGCCGCATTCGGCGAACACGGCCGCCAGCTTCTCGCTAGCCGTGTTGAGGCTCCAAACCGACGTCAGATAGCCGCCGTCCTTGTTGGAATCGGAATATCCGATCATCACCTCGGCATGACCGCGCTCGGCAATCACCGAGGCGATCTCGGGAAGCTGAAGCCAGGCGCGCATTACCTGCGGCGCACGCTCGAGATCGGCGATGGTTTCGAACAGGGGCACCGCCATGATCGCGGCGGAAGGCTTTTCGCCCGCCCGCCACAAGCCGACTTCCTTCAGGAGAATGTAAACCTCGAGCAGGTCCGACACCTGCTCGGTCTTGGAAATCACATAATATTGGATGACGTTCGGGCCGTAGCGGGCGTGCGCCTCTGCGGCGGCAGCGAGAATCGCGAGCTCGGATTGGCTCTCTTCGGAATAGGTGGCGAAGGGCGTCGACAATAGTCGGCTGGAGCGAAGCTCCCCGCGCAAAAGCTCGACCCGCTGCTCTTCGTCAAGCGCGTTGTAATCGGCTTCGACGCCAGCGGCCGCGAGCAACTCTGCGACCACGCGCTCGTGGACGTCGGCGTTCTGCCTGAGGTCCAGCGTCGCCAGATGGAAGCCAAAGGTCTCGACCGCGCGGATCAGCCGCCTGAGCGGCGCATGGGCGGCCAGCAGACCGTTCCCGCTGCGTTTAAGGCCACCGACCAGAGTATCGAGGTCGGCGATGAAGCTTTGCGGATCGGGATAGGGTTCCGCTCGAAGCTTCGACGGACGCGGGGGCGCCCGGCCCGTCAATGCCTCGTAGGTCGCGGCGAGCCGGGCGTAGACTCCGCTCAACGCGCGTCGATAGGGTTCGTCGACGCGGGTCGGCGACGGATCGCCGGAACGGTCCGCTAGCGCGCCAAGCTCGTCACTGATGTCAGCGAGCTCCGACGAGATGGACAAATCGGCGCCGAGCGCATGCAACTGCTCGAGATAATGGCGCACCGCCGTATGGCCGGCGCGCCAGAGCGCCTGCCGCAGCGTGTCGGCGGTGACGTTGGGGTTGCCGTCGCGATCGCCGCCGATCCAGCTGCCGAGGCGGAGGAAACTCTTCGGCCGATAGCCGAGCACCCGCTCCCACGCGGCATAAAGCCCGGGAACGACGGGCAGAAAGATGTCGCGCAGATAGGCGATGGCGATCTCGACCTCGTCGGCGACAAACAGTCGTTCGCGGCGCAGCGGACGGGTCAGCCACAGCAAGGCGATCTGCCGCTCGATGGCTTCGTCGATCAGTTCGCCCTCGGGCGTCGCCACCCGACCGGAATCGCGCAGCCGCATCAGCTCGGCGACCCGGTTCTTGTGGTCGATCATGCTCTTGCGCCGCACCTCGGTCGGGTGCGCCGTCAACACCGGAACGATGAGGGCCGTCTCGAGCAGGTCGGCGACTTGCGCCTTGTCGATGCCCTCCGAGCTGAGGATTTCGAGCGCTTCGGCGAGCGTGGCGCCATGCTCGACCTCGCCGCCCTGACGATCTTCGGCGAGATTGGCGAGCATCGAGAACAGCATGAAGCCCCGGACGAAGGCCAGTGTCTCGTCCGCGTCGAGTGCGCCGAGGCCAGGGTCGACCCTATCGTCGGCGATGATGCCGCGGTGCCGGTCAACCGACGTCGAACGGATATATTCGATGCGCCGGAAGAGCTTATCGCCACCATATTTGCGGATAACATCTCCAAGCAGGCGCCCGAGGAAACGGATGTCGGGGTTCTGCTCAACCGTCCGCAACGACGGCGATACGAACTTCGGCGGTGCTTCCTTGGTTGTCACGACCATGATGTTAGCGCTACCATATTATAGCTTGGCGCGCAAACGGACAGGCCGGCACCTTTCAGTGCCGGCCTGCCATTTACGTCCCTATGATCAGAAGTTGTAGGCACGCTCGCCATGCTCGGTGATGTCGAGCCCCTCGCGCTCCTCCTCGGCCGTCGGACGAAGCCCGATGGTGAAGTTGATCGCGTAGAACAAGATCGCCGAGACGCCGCCCGACCATGCAAGGGTCAGAAGCACCGCTTTGACCTGCGTGACCAGCTGAGCGGCCATATCATACTCGCCAGCGACAGCGGGCATTACCGTATAGTCGAAGAAGCCCTGCCCCCCAAGCGCCGGGTCGGCGACGATGGCGGTGCCGATCGCTCCGACAATGCCGCCGATGCAGTGGACACCGAACACGTCCAGCGAATCGTCATAGCGCAGCTTGTTCTTCACGGTGGTCACGAAGAAGAAGCAGACGATCGAGGCAACCGCGCCAAGCAGGATCGACGTTCCGGGCGCAGCGAAGCCCGCGGCCGGAGTGATCGCGACGAGACCTGCGACGACTCCGGTTGCGGCGCCTAGCAGCGATGGCCGTTTGTGGACGATCTGCTCCATCAATGCCCAGGCAAGGCCGGCCGCGGCGGTGGCCACGAACGTGTTGAGGAAGGCCAGCGCGGTGACGCCGTTAGCCTCGAGGTTCGAGCCCGCGTTGAAGCCGAACCAACCGATCCACAGCAGGGCCGCGCCGATCAGAGTCATCGGCAGCGAGTGCGGAGGCATCGCTTCGGTTTTGAAGCCAAGGCGCGGTCCAATGACGAGGCACCCGACCAGCCCGGCGATGCCCGCATTGATGTGGACGACCGTGCCTCCAGCGAAGTCGAGCGCTCCCCAGCCCCACATTTTGCCATAATCACCGGGCGCGTTCGGCAGGAAGTCCGGGCCAGCCCAGTACCAGACCATATGCGCGATCGGGAAATATACGAGGGTCAACCAGAGGACGACGAACAGCGCCAGTGGCCAGAACTTCACTCGCTCCGCGAACGCTCCGACGATCAGTGCTGGAGTGATGCAGGCGAAGGTCATCTGAAAGATGACGAACGCATATTCCGGAATATAGACGCCGTTGGAAAAAGTCGCCGCCAGGGTCGTGGCATCGACGCCCTTGAGGAACGCCTTGCTCAGACCGCCGATATATTCATTCCCTGAGGTGAAGGCGAGGCTGTAACCCCAACCGACCCAGACCAGTGAAGCGATGCAGACGATAGTCAGCACCTGCATCAACAGTGACAGCATGTTCTTGGCGCGAACCAGGCCGCCGTAGAACAGAGCCAGGGCCGGGACCGACATCATCAGCACGAGGGCCGATGACGTCAGCATCCAGACGGTGTCGCCCTTGTTGACCATTTCGGCGGTCGGCGTGAATGGCGCAGCCGCCGCGGATGCCGCCTCCTGAGCGAATGCAGGAGCGGCGGCGACAAGCGCCGCGAGGCCTGCAACGCCCGCGAACTTCATATATCTGCTCAACATCTGTCCCATCCCCTAGAGAGCGTCGTTGTTTTGTTCGCCGGTCCGGATCCGGACCGCCTGCTCAACGTCGATCACGAAGATCTTGCCGTCGCCGATCGAGCCCGAGTGAGCGGCATGCTGAATTGCTTCCAACACGCGCGGCGCAAAATCGTCCTCGACGACCAGCTCGATGCGGATCTTGGGCACCAGGTTCGTTTCATATTCGGCGCCGCGGTAGATTTCGGTGTGGCCCTTTTGACGGCCGTATCCGCGCGCCTCCGAAACGGTCAGGCCCTGGATGGAAATCCCACCCAGCGCCTCCCGCACTTCGTCGAGCTTGTGCGGCTTGATGATCGCGAGCACGAGTTTCATCTGCCCCTCCCGTTTAGAATGCGACGCCGAGCGATGCGACGACCCCACCCTTGCTGATGTTGCGGCCGTTTCCGAACAGCGTCGTATTGGTGTCGACATAGGCGAGGCCGGCGACCAGCGGTCCCTTGGTGAAGGTCGCGCCGAGGGACCAGTCGGTATATTCCTCGCCGAAGGTGATGTAGTTCTCGTTGAAGCTGTGCCCGACGTGGGCCGTCAGGCCGATCGGCGTCTTCGGAATGGCATAGCTGAGATCGCCTCCGAGATAGAGCCCGCTTTCCTTGGTGACGCCGTCTAGCGTCAGACCCTTTTGCTTGGGCGCCCAGTTGACGGTGCCCTTGGCCGTGACCGGGCCGAACGCATGGCTGACCGAGAGGTATGGCTCAGCAAAGTCGCTGTCGATGCCGCCCGAGCCGGGATAATAATAGTAGAGCACGCCGCCATCGATGGTCGTGCTGCCGAAGGTCTTCTTGTAGCCGAGGATCAGGTCGAGCTCGGTGTCGCTGCCGTTGGCAACATAGTCGTCAATCGATGAACCCCAGACCGTCCCGTAAAAGCCCGAACTGTGGCTGACGCTGAAAGTCCCCTGGACGGCGAACCGGCGGTTGGTCTGCGAAATACCGCGGAACCGGTAGTCGGAAACCACCGTCGCGCCCCCGTTGATGCCAAAGCCGGCGCCCAGGTCAGCTGCCGCGGCAGGCGCAGCGGCAACGGACACGAGCAAAGGCGCAGCGGTTAAGGCCAATCGTGATAAACGTCCCATGGTTAGAATCTCCCGCGAAAAAGAACGGCAGATCCTCTCCCCGGCAGCCGCGTTCTTCGTTGCCCCCGCGCGATCCGCCCTCTGGAGTCAAAAATTGGACACATTGCTGCAACGCACAACGCGAAATATTCACGCGTTTCCGGCATTTGTGCTGAAATTAACGTCGATCAAGAACCAGGTTTGGGATCCCAAACAATCAAGGCCTTGCGGCGAAGCCCCGCTCAAGGTCCGATTGCAAATCCGCCGCATCCTCGAGGCCCACCGAAAGGCGCAGAAGGTCGGGGTGAATTCCCGCCCGCTCCTGATCCACCGGCGGCATGCCGCGATGGGTCATGGTCGCCGGCGTGCAAATCAAAGTTGCGAAGCCGCCTAGCGAAGAAGCAAGAGTGATCAATTTCAAAGCCGCGACAAATTCGTCAGCAGCCGCCTTGCCACCCTTTAGCTGGAAGCTGAGCACAAAACCTGGTCCGGACTGTTGTTCGGCGGCGAGTGTGTGACCGGGATGCGAGACCAGGCCCGGATAGTGCACCGACTGCACTTGCGGATGAGCGACCAGCCATTCGGCGAGCTTGCCGGCGGTCGCCTCCTGGCGATCGATCCTGAGCGGCAGCGTCCTTAGGCCCCGCAAGGTCTGCGAGGCGTCATACGCCGAACCGTTGAGACCGGCGGCGTTCGACCACCATATGAGCTCTTCGAGCAGGGCCGCATCTTTCACGAGCAGAGCGCCACCGAACAAGTCGGAATGCCCGTTGAGTGCCTTGGTCGTCGAATGCATCACCAGGTCGCAACCGAGGTCGAGCGGTTTTTGGCGCACCGGCGTTGGAAGCGTGTTGTCGGCGATTACCAGGGCACCTTGAGCCTTCGCCAGGCCCGCGCATTTACGAATGTCGGTAATGCGCAAGAGCGGGTTGCTGGGAGTTTCAATCCAGAGCAAGTCGACTCCGCCGGCCAAAACGGCGGCTAGCGCCTCATGGTCGGTCAGATCGAGGAACTCGCACCGGATTCTTCCTTGCCTGGCAAAAGCGTCCAACAGGCGGAACGTCCCGCCGTAGCAATCATGCGGCGCAACGACACGTGCCCCTAGCGGCAGGCGCAGCAGCGCGAGCAACGCGGCCGATTGGCCACTATTGGTGATCACTCCGCCGGACGCGCCTTCCAGCTCCGCGAGCGCCTCAGCGAGCAGCGTTCGGTTTGGATTGACCGTTCGCGAATAGTCGAATTCCGGCTTCTCGTCGGAGTTGGTCCAGCGGAACGTGTCCGATGTCCAAAGCGGCGGTGCAACGCTGCCGAAGCCATGATCGAAATCGGGTCGTGCGGCCGCGACTATGGTTGCGGGATCGCGCCTGCGAGTCATTGACGCGAACCGAGAACAGTCGCGACAATGCCGCCAATCCGCTCGGATTCCTTCAGGAACATGTCATGGCCGAAGAGCGAGTCTAGCAGGTGGAGCTCGCAAGTGCCGGACAATGCCCTGCTCAGCCCACGCATTTGATCGGGATTAACCAGCTGATCGCTTTCGGCGCCGATCAGCAGGCAGGGCGCGGTGATCGCCGCCGGATTGACGCGATGTCGATCGATCGACGCCGACAGGCTGAGGAACCGCCCAGGTGACATGACGGACAGGAACGCCTCACCCCGGGCCCGGAGGTAAGCTCCGGGCGCGGAGCTGACCTCAGGCCGGAAATCGTCGATTCCGCCATCGAACCGCCGTTCGAATTCGGCCGGTGTGCGATAGGTCAGCATGGCCATGCCGCGGGCGATTGCGAGCGCCTGTCCGCCGCGGCCGCATTCGATCCCGAGCGCCACGACCCGACGCTGAAGCTCCCGCGCAGCGGTGGCCGCCGGGTGCGGTTCGGCGCCCGCGGAGACGATGATCAGTTGGGCAATGCGCTCGGGCTCGCGCTCCGCCAGCGCCAAGGCAACCATCCCGCCATATGAGGCGCCGACAATGGTGCAGGGCTGATCGATGCCGATGACATCCAACGCTGCCGCCAGCACTTGCGCCTGATCGAAGGTTGTCGGCGCGGTAGAACCGGTGTCGTCGGCTGCAAATTCAACGCCGATGATATAGTGCCGCTCCGGGTCGATGGCGCCATTTTGACCAACCAATCCCGGCCACCAGCCCGTACTGCCGTCCGGACGGATGCCGGGATAGCAATCGGCCGAAATGCCGCCGAGCACGACAATTGATGGGCGCTTCGGATCGCCGAGCGCCGAAGCCCGTATGGATTCGCCGAACCTGCGAAGGTTGGCCGGTACCGGAACCTCGAACAACCGCAAGGGCGGATTGGTCCCGGCAAGACATCGCCCCTCGGATGGCGCCGGGTCCAGTTCCGGTCTGCGGGCGGGCAAAACAGACAGTTCCATCTTCCTTCCAATCGCGGGGAGATGCTGCCTGGAGACCCGCTTCGTTGCCGTCTCGGCCGCATCGTCCCTTTACCAGGACCGCCACCTTGCCCGGGAAGGCAGGTTGGCGTGGGTGACAAACCCACTCTTGATGCTTCATGCAGACCACAACCGGCCTGCACGATTGGATCCCATTATGTTGCGCCGCGGCTTAACGTCAAGTTATTCGTGCGGAGGACCCGATAAATGCTCGGCGGCATGGCCTCCCTCCAGCCCCAGGCTTCGCCGCGCCGGGCTGGAATGGCCACGCATCAGCGTCTCGGCGACGTCCGGCTGCCCGGCCTCGATGGCATCGACGATGGCGTGATGCTGATGTTGTGCCGACATCAGGATCGGAAAGATTTCGTCGAGCGGGATTCGCTTGAAGGCAACGACGCCCGGCGCGACGAACGGCACCGAATAGACTCGCTGAATCAGCTCCTTCAGCAGCGGGTCTCGCGCGCCGCCGACGATGAGGTCGTGGAAGCGGCCGTTCATTCGGGCATAGCCTTCCTCGTCATCCTTGACGACATGGCCCTTGGCGAAGATCGCATCACCCTCGCGCAGCGCCCGCCGCAACTCGGCAACGATTGCCGCTCGATCGTCGCGCGCCGCCAGCTCGCGCGCCGCATAGCCTTCCAGCACGCAACGTATCTCGGTCGCGCGGTAGCTGTCTTCGGTCGTGAAGGCGCGCACCGCATAGCCGCGCTTGCCGGCCGGCTCGAGCAGTCCTTCGCTGGCAAGCGCTGGCAGAGCATTCCTGACCGGCGTGCGCGAAACTCCAAGACGATCTGCAACGGCCGCCTCGGCAACCCGCTTGCCCGGCGGAAGGATACCTTCGACGATCAATTCGCGAATGCGCTGCGCGACTCTGCTGTCCGTGCGCTGCCCTGTGTTTGGCAAATCCACTCCAACATTCTCCCTGCTGGCGCCTCATAGCGGGAAGTCACGACGGGCGTCCATGCTCGGGATCCCGAATAGCGTTGGAGTTCAGCTGGCGCTGCGTCCAAAGTCCGGCGCCGCGACGTCCTGGCCTTCATAGATGATGGCGCGGCGGGTCGCGCGCGTCCGGCTGAACCAGTCGAACAGGGTATCGCCATCCCCCCGCCGGATTGCGTCCTCCAGCAAGCTCAAGTCGCCAAGGAACCGGCCGAGGACGTCCAGCACGGCGTCGCGGTTCGACAGGAAAATGTCCCGCCACATGGTCGGGTTGGACGCGGCGATACGAGTGAAGTCCCGAAATCCACCGGCCGAATATTTGATGACCTCGCCCTCGGTCACCGATTCGAGGTGCGAGGCAGTGCCGACGATCGTGTAGGCGATGAGATGCGGCAGATGGCTGGTGACCGCGAGGACGAGATCGTGGCGAACCGCATCCATGATGTCGACCTTGGCGCCCAGCGTGCGCCAGAAAGTGACGAGGCGATCGACGGCGGAAGGTTCCGTCCCCGCCTCGGGCGTCAGGATGCACCAGCGACTGCCGAACAGGCCGGCGAGACCGGCCTCGGGGCCGCTGTTCTCGGTCCCCGCGATCGGGTGGCCGGGGATGATCAGTGCGCCGGGTAGCGCCTGCCGCAGCGTATTGGCGACGGGTGCTTTGCACGATCCAACATCGCTGACGATGGCTTCAGGCGCGATATGGCC
>JALYNQ010000061.1 GCA_030773115.1 Pseudomonadota bacterium | reverse complement strand
GCGGCGCCTCCTTTGGCCCCTCCACCACTCGCCGTTGGCGAGCGGTCCCCCTCCCCATCGCTTCGCGACAGGGAGGACCTTGCCAGGCGCCGGTCGAATAGCATCAGCCTGGTAGCGTGGATGAGGAACGCGGCTATCGCGGTCGGGATCGCCCATAGCGCCAGCTGGAGCGGCGTGAGGTCATAGCCATATCCCGCCAGCGTCGCCTGGATCAGCACGATTGAGCCGATGGCGAAGAAGATGTCCTCGCCGAAGAATAGCCCGACATTGTCCGTCGCGGCGGAATAGGCCTTCACCTTCTCCGCCTCATCCTCGGTCAGCTCGCCATGCTGCTTCTCGGCTGCGGCCAGAGCCATCGGCGCGACCAGCGGGCGCACGGTCTGGGGATGGCCGGCCGTCGAATGCAGGCCGATGGCGGCCGTCACCTGGCGATAGATGAGGTAAAGGATCAGCAGCTTTCCCGTGGTCGCGCCCTTCAAGGACCGGATCAGCGCCGCCGCGCGCTGTTGAAGCCCGAAGCGTTCGAGCAGGCCGATCACCGGCAGCACGATCCAGACGATGGCGATGATGCGATTGTCGTTGAACGCCTTTCCGAAGGTCGAGATGACCTCGACCGGGTCCATACCGGCGATCAGGCCGGTGACGATCGCTGACACGGTGACGACCAGCATCGGATTGAACTTGAGCGCGAAGCCGAGAACGACCAGCGCTATGCCAATAAGGGGCCAGTAGGTCATGCATCCTCCCCACGAGTTCGTGGGGAGGGGGACCGCCGAAGGCGGTGGAGGGGTTCTTCGGAACCGACGCTTCGAACCCCTCCACCATGCTGCGCATGGTCCCCCTCCCCGGCAACCGCCGGGGAGGATGAAATAGGTCCAAACCCTCCTCCTCCCGGTGTCTCGATGACGAAACGGTCACCAATATCGACGTCGGCCCAGTCGGTCGCAGTCAGCTCCTGTACGGAGCCATCCGCGCGTTCGACCCAATTGCGGCCGGGCAGCGCATCGCCACCGCCGTTCAATCCGCACGGTGGTATGCGCCGCCGATTGGCGAGGATGTTGGCACGCATCGGCTCCAGGAAGGTCACCCGCCGCAGCACGCCGTCGCCGCCCTTGCGCGCGCCCTCACCGCCCGAACCCCGTCTGATCGAAAATTCTTCGAGGCGGACCGGCAGCCGCGTTTCCAATATCTCCGGATCGGTCAGCCGGCTGTTGGTCATGTGAGTCTGCACCGCGCTGGTCCCATCATGGTCCGGGCCGGCGCCCGATCCGCCTGCAATCGTCTCATAATATTGGTGGCGCTCATTGCCGAAGGTGAAATTGTTCATTGTCCCCTGGCTCGGCGCCAGCCGGCCGGTCGCTGCGAACAAGGCATCGGTCACAACCTGGCTGGTCTCGACATTCCCCGCGACCACCGCCGCCGGATGCTTCGGATTGAGCATCGAACCGTCGGGCACAATCAGTTTGATCGGCCTCAGGCAGCCATCGTTCATCGGGATCGCATCGTCGATAAGTGTGCGGACGACATAGAGTGAGGCAGCGCGGACGATCGAGAAAGGCGCATTGAAATTGTCGGGCTGCTGGTCGCTGGTACCGCTGAAATCGAAGGTCGCCGAGCGCGCCGCCCTGTCGATGGTGATCTGCACCGAAACGCGGGCGCCATTGTCCATCTCATAGGCGAACTCGCCGTCGTCGAGCCGGTCGAGCAGCCGCCGGACCGATTCCTCGGCGTTAGCGAGGACATGGTTCATGTAGGCGGCCACCACCTCCGGTCCGTAATCGCGGGCGGTGGCAGCCAAAGTCTCCGCGCCGCGGATGCAGGCGGCGAGCTGGGCACGGAGGTCGGAGATGTTGCGGTCGGGGTTGCGCGCCGGATACTCGCCCCCGGCCAGCCGCTCACGCATTGCTGCCTCACGGAAATGACCTTCGTCGACCAGCAGCTCATTGTCGATCAGCACACCTTCGTCCTCGATCGACTTGCTGTCGGGCGGCATGGAGCCGGGCGCGATTCCCCCGATATCGGCATGGTGCCCGCGCGCTGCGACGAAGGCGGAAGGCAAATCCTCCCCGGAACGGGAAGGGGGACCAGCGAAGCTTGTGGAGAGGCCGACCGCCGTACCGACCCCTCCGTCAGCTCCTTCGGAGCTGCCACCTCCCCGTTCCGGGGAGGAATAGAAAACTGGAACGATCACGGTGATGTCAGGCAGATGCGTACCGCCCCTGTAGGGATCGTTGAGCACATAGGCATCGCCCCGGCGGATACCGCGCCCATCTTTCGCGCCACCGCGCGTATCGATGATGGTGCGGATGCTTTCGCCCATCGAGCCGAGGTGGACTGGGATGTGCGGGGCATTGGCGATCAGCGCTCCGTTGCGATCGAAGATAGCGCAGCTGAAGTCGAGCCGCTCCTTGATGTTGACCGAGGTGGCGGTTGATTGCAGCGCGACGCCCATTTCCTCGGCGATGGCCATGAACAGGTTATTGAAGATTTCCAGGCGGACCGGGTCGACCTCCGTGCCGACGGCGTGGGCACGCTCGAGCGGGACGGCGCGTGTCAATACCAGCGTGCCTTCGCCTGCCCGCTCGGCCCGCCAGCCCGGTTCGACCACGATGGTCGAGGAGGGGTCGAAGATCAGGGCGGGGCCGACAAGCTCCTCCCTGGCCGAAGGCTGGGTAGGGGGACCATGCGAAGCATGGTGGAGGGGCCTTGCGGAATGTCCATTGGCCCCTCCACCACTCGCCTTCGGCGAGCGGTCCCCCTCCCCACCGCTTCGCGGCAGGGAGGAACTAGCCACCGCCTCCACCGTCAGCGTGTCGAGTATCGGTTCGACCTCATCGACATAGCCGAAGCGCTTGCGGTGCAGCGTCTCGAACGCAGCACGCATTTCATCACTATCGCCCAGCTCCACGACAATCGTCGTGTCGCTGCCTGGCGTCCGCAGCCGTGCCCGGCGTTCGAAATGGACGTGGCTTGCTTCGAACCCCTGGTCGATCAGGTCGCTGCGCGCCGCCGCTTCCAAGGCTCTCACGCCTGGCGAGAAATCCTGACCTAGCGGCTTCAGCCAGCTGGCCTCCCGCACCGCCTTCACGTCGGCAAGTCCGATGCCATAGGCAGACAGCACGCCGGCCAGCGGGTGGACCAGAATTCGCTCCATGCCCAGCGCGTCAGCCACTTGGCACGCATGCTGGCCGCCCGCCCCGCCAAAGCAGGCGAGGGTATAGCGGGTTACGTCATGGCCGCGGGCGATCGAGATCTTGCGGATCGCGGCGGCCATATTGTCGACCGCAATGTGGAGGAAGCCTTCGGCGATTTCCTCCAAGCTCTTAGCGCCGCCAAGCGCGTCGGCGACTTCCTGCAGCCGCGCACGGGAGGCGTCGGGATCGAGCGGCTGGTCTCCGTTCGGGCCGAACACCGCCGGGAACTTTGCCGGGTCGATGCGGCCGAGGAACAGGTTGCAGTCGGTGACCGTCAACGGCCCTCCGGCGCGGTAGCAGGCCGGGCCGGGCCGCGCGCCGGCCGACTCCGGTCCTACACGGAAGCGCATGCCGTCGAAACGGCAGATCGATCCGCCCCCCGCGGCGATGGTGTGGATCTGCATCATCGGTGCCCGGATGCGGACGCCGGCGATCAAATTCTCGTCGCCCAGCTCATAGCGGCCGGCATAGTGCGACACGTCGGTCGAGGTTCCGCCCATGTCGAAGCCGATCAGGCGCATGGGTTCTTTGGCGTTTCCGTGCGGCTCGCTGGCGGCGACCATGCCGACCACCCCGCCCGCCGGGCCGGACAGGATCGCATCCTTGCCGCGGAAGGCGCGGGCTTCGGTGAGGCCGCCGTTCGACTGCATGAACTGCAGCCGGGCGCCCTCGCCCAACCCGGCCGCAACCTTGTCGACGTAGCGGCGAAGGATCGGGGAGAGATAGGCGTCGACCACCGTCGTATCGCCTCGCCCGACCAGCTTGATCAGCGGCGCCACCTCATGGCTGACCGAGACCTGGGTGAAGCCCAGCTCGCGCGCGATTTCCGCCAATCGCCTCTCATGATCCGTGAATCGCCAGCCGTGCATCAGCACGATCGCAAGCGTGTCGAAGCCCTGGGCCCTGAGCATTTCCAGATCGGCCCGGGCCCGATCCTGGTCGAGGGGCCGGGTGACCGCGCCGTCGGCGCCGACCCGCTCCTCGATTTCCACCACTGCCTCATAGAGCATCGACGGCAGGACGATGTGGCGAGCGAAGATTTCGGGCCGCGCCTGATAGCCTATCCTCAGCGCATCGCCGAACCCCCGGGTGATGGCGAGGGCCAGCCGCTCGCCCTTGCGTTCCAGCAAGGCGTTGGTGGCGACGGTGGTGCCCATCCGGACCTCGCCGAGCGTCCCGCTCTCCTCGGTCAGGATGCGACGGATGCCCTCCAGCGCGGCGTCATCATATTGACCTGGATTTTCGGACAGCAGCTTCTCGACGCGAACCCGGCCATTGGCTCCGGTAGCGACGATATCGGTGAAGGTCCCCCCTCTATCGATCGCGAAATTCCAGGTTTCAGTCACGCCCGCATGGAAGCAGATGGCGGTTCCCGCCTCAATGACGCTTTTTTGAATATTTTTTTGCGAGCCCGGGAACCCCGAACGGAGCGAACCGTTTTTATTGCGTGATCCAGAGATGGATCATGGAGTCCCGCCAACTTCGTTTGCCGGGACTAACCTTATGTGGATTCCGTCATTGCGAGCGAAGCGAAGCAATCTACCCGTACGTGTAGATTGCCGCGTCGCCTTCGGCTCCTCGCAATGACGATCACAAAGAAGCCGCGTCCATTTCCGCCAGCTTCATCCGCCGCGACCGATCGGCCAGCGGATATTTGTTCCCGTTGGCGCAATTGAACAGGACGACCCGTTCGTCCTTTCCGACCAGGTCACAATCAAGCGCCTCCCGCCATGCCGCGAGGACCGCGCCGCCTTCAGGGCAGAGCAGCATGCCATCGAGCCGGGCCGCGTCATCAACCGCCTCCATGATCGCCTCTTCCTCGACCGCAATGGCCGCACCGCCGCTTTCGCGCACCGCGCGTAGGATCAGGAAATCGCCGACCGCCCTGGGGACGCGGATGCCGGTGGCCATGGTCGCCGCGCCTTCCCAGCGCTCGGCAAATTCTTCGCCTGCTTCCCAGGCGCGGACCATCGGCGCGCAGCCCGCGGCCTGGACCGCGATCATCCGCGGGCGCTTGGCTCCAATCAGGCCGCTTTTCTCGAGTTCGTCGAAGCCCTTCCACATACCGATCAGGCCGGTGCCGCCGCCGGTCGGGTAGAAGATGACGTCGGGCAGCTCCCAGCCGAACTGTTCGGCCAGCTCGAGGCCCATCACCTTCTTGCCCTCGAGCCGGTAGGGCTCCTTCAAGGTCGAGCAGTCGAACCAGCGGCCTGCCGCCGCCCCCTCGCCGACGATCCGGCCGCACTCGTCGATCTGGCCGTCGGCGACGATCACCTCGGCACCATAGGCGGCGGTCTCGCGGATGTTGATGTCGGGGGTTTCGGCCGGGCAGATAACCAGCGACGTCATGCCTGCGCGCGCAGCATAAGCGGCCAGCGCGGCGCCGGCATTGCCGTTGGTCGGCAAGGCAATCCGATCGACCCCGAAATGCTTCGCCATGCTGACCGCCGCCGCCATGCCCCGCGCCTTGAACGAGCCGGTCGGAAGGCGGCCTTCATCCTTGACGATCGGGGCGCGAGTGCCCTGCTTCAGCCCGACATGGTCGAGCGGGATCAGCGGCGTTTCCGGCTCGCCGAGGCTGACCGGTTCTGCTCCGTCGGGCAGTGGCAGCAGCTCGCGCCACTTCCACATTCCGGCCGGACGCGAGGCCAGTTCGTCGCGGGTCAGCCGCGCCGCGACCGCGTCGAGATCGTAGCGGGCGAGCAGCGGCTTTCCGGCCCGCGAAAGATTCTGGAGGCGGTCGGAGTCGTAGCGCGCGCCGGTCAGCGAACATTCGAGATGGGTCATGAACATGTGGCGCTGCCTAGCGTGCCGGCGGGCCTCGCGCGAGGCTTTCGACGAACGGCTGCGAGCTCGCGACGAAGGGATATTATTACATTTGCGATATTATATCATCCCGACTAGAAGCCCGTCACTTCCTTCCTCAATCAGGGATTTTCCATGCTCCGTTCCGCTTCCCTGTTGTCGCTTGCCATTGCCCTGGTTCCAACTGCCGCGCTGGCCCAGACCGAAGCGGCGCCCGCGCCGACGGCTGCTGCGACGGCGCAAGATGACGACCATCACGACCATAGCGACGAAATCGTCGTCACCGGGGTCAGGCGGAGGGCCGGCGACGTTCTCGGCGGCCTGTCGGTGCTCGATGCCGAGGAGCTGGCCAGGGAATTGCGCCCCAGCCTCGGCGAGACGCTGGCGCGGCAGCCGGGCGTCAGCGCCTCCAGCTTCGGCCCGACCGCCTCGCGACCGATCCTGCGCGGCCTCAGCGGCGACCGCATCCGGGTGCTGACCGACGGCATCGGCAGCTTCGACGTGTCGGCATCCAGCCCCGACCATGCGGTGGCGATCAACCCTCTGACCGCCGAGCGGATCGAGGTGCTGCGTGGCCCCTCGGCCCTGCTGTACGGTTCGTCGGCGATCGGCGGCGTGGTCAACGTCATCGACCGCCGCATCCCCCGCGCCGAACCCGAGGGCGGCTTCGACATCAATGGCCTGCTCGAATATGGCACTGCGGCCGAGGAACGCTCGGCCAATCTTTCGGTCGATGGTGAGATTGTCGACCACTTCGTCATCCATGCCGACGGCAATTGGTCGAAGAGCGACGATCTCAGGACTGGCGGTCACCTGCTCACCAAGGAGCTGCGTGAGGAGGCGGCCGCCAGTCCGTTCCCCGAGGTCCGGGAGCTGGCCGATCTCAAGGGCGAGCTGCCCAACACCGCGGCCAAGGCGTGGGAGCTGGCCGGCGGCCTCGCCTATGTCGACGGTCCGCTCAACGTCGGCGTGTCGGTCGCCCGACATGACGCGCTATACGGCGTGCCGATCCGCTTCTCGCTCGACCCGGACATCGAGGCCGAGGCGCCGACCATCGACGTCAAGCAAACCCGCTACGACGCTCGGGCCGAAGTGCCGCTGACCGGTTTCTTCAGCCAGTTCCGGCTGCGCGGCGGCTACGCCAAATATCGCCACCACGAGATCGAGGACACCGGCGAAATCGCCTCGACCTTCAACACCAAGGGCGGCGAGGCCCGGGCCGAGATCGTGCAGACCGAGAAGGGCGGCTGGGGCGGCACCAGCGGGGTGCAATATTTCCAGCGCAAGGTGTTCATCAACGGCGAGGAGAAATTCCTGCCCGAAAGCCGGCAGAAGCAGACCGGTCTGTTCACCATGCAGAGCCTGGTGCGCGGTCCGCTGCGCCTCGAAGGCGGGCTGCGCGTCGAATTCAGCAAGCTCAAGGCCGAAGAGGATGCCGACCTCGGCACGGCTGCGATGAACCGCGACTTCACCACCGTCTCGGGCTCGGCCGGTGTAGCGTATGACCTTTCGCCCGAGTGGCGAGCCGGCGTGACCCTGTCGCGCAGCGCCCGTGCGCCTTCGATCGAGGAGTTGTTCGCCAACGGGCCGCACGCCGGCACCCAGGCATTCGAGGTCGGCGATCCCGATCTCGACACCGAAAAGAGCATCGGCATCGAAGCCAGCGTCCGCAAGCATAGCGGGCCGCTCAAGCTGACCGCGACCGCTTATTTCAACCGCTTCTCCAACTTCATTTTCCAGGCGCCGACCGGCGAGATCGAGGATGATTTGCCGGTGTTCCAATATCTCCAGGGCAAGGCGAACTATTACGGGTTCGAGGTCGAGGCCGAGGCCGAGCTCGGCAATTTCGGCGGAATCCACTGGGACGGGGATTTCATCGCCGACTATGTCCATGCCAAGGTCAAGGACTTCGGACCCGCGCCGCAGATCCCGCCGCTGCGCCTGCTGGGCGGAATCAGCGGAACCAAGGGGCCGTTCGAGGGCCGGGTCGAAGTCGAGCACGCTTTCCGGCAGAACCGCAACGCGCCGCTGGAGACGGAGACCGACGGCTACACGCTGCTCAACGCCTCGCTCGGCTGGCATCCGATCGAGGACAAGCCGGACCTCAGGCTGGGCATCGCCGCCAACAATATCTTTGACGTGGTGGCGCGACGGCATTCCAGCCTGCTCAAGGATTACGCTCCGCTCGCCGGCCGCGACATCCGCCTGACGGCGAGCTTCGGTTTCTAGGGGAGCGCGGCAATGGGGGGTGACGTCCGCAGCGCCGTCGGTGCGGTGCTGGTGCTGATCCTGGTGCTGGTCGTCGGCTATACGCTGCTGGGTTAGTCAGACCCCCATCAGCTGGCGCGCCGCGGCGTGCCACCAGGCGGTGTCCCACAGGGCATGGACGGCAATGGTGAAGGGCAGCGCGAGGCCGAGCCAGATCCAGTAAGCCCGATGGACATAGCGGTTCCGCATGACGTCCCAGATGAACATCGGGGCGATGGCGAGCAGCGTGTAAAGGTCGGGCGACAGCGGGCTCTCGGGCAGCGTCTTGGGCAGCCAGGGAATGCGATCAATCCCGGCCGGGAGGGGGATCACCGTCGCCAGGATCATCATCCGCTTGTGGAGGCCGGCGTCCCGCCCGCGCGCCCTTAGCGCAATCGCGATGAACAGCGGGAAGAGGATGCCGACGCGGATCTGGATCAGCTTGACGTTTTCCGAAAACGACAGCGCCCGCTGAAGCTTGTCCCGCATATCCGGCGGCGCGCTTTCCAGGCGCCCCAATAATTCGTGAAACATCGTCGGCGCGAGGATCAAGCCGACAATCACAATTGCCGGCACCAGCACCAGCGACAGCATTCCCAGCTGCATGTGATAGGCCTTTCGCCCCGTCGCCATCAGCCAGGTTTGCGCCAGCAGCAGCAATAGGAAGGAGCCCATCAGCACTGCGTGCATGTGCATCACAACCGGGAACGGAGGACGCTCCCCTGACTGGACCGCCGCGATCTTGGTCAGCGAGCTTGGAATGAAGCCGGCCAGCACGATGGCAATGAACCAGCCGGCCATGAACACATAAATCCAGCGATCGATGGCGTGAGCTCGCGGCGTGCCGGACAAATGATCGTGCCGCAGTTCGCTCGGTGCAATCGGTGGCGCAAGGGTGGCCATGGCGCCTCTCCCCTATTGGGCTGCGCGAGTAACTTATCATTAACCACTACGAAGGTGAATGGCCGCCTTCGACCCATGCAATCAGCAGCGCCGTCCAGGCTGCGCCGAGGTCCTAAAGCGCCTGGGCGGCGGCGTGGGCGCTGGCCCAGGCCCACTGAAAATTATAGCCGCCGAGCCAGCCCGTGACGTCGACCGCCTCGCCGATCGCAAACAAGCCGGGAACGCGCTTCGATTGCATGGTCTTCGACGACAATTCGGCGGTACTGATACCGCCGATGGTGACCTCGGCCTTGGCGAAGCCCTCGCTCCCGGTCGGGGTGAAATGCCACCTTGCAAGGCGACGCTCGGCGTCGTCGAGCGCCCGGTCGGTTATGTTGGCCAGCTCGCCAACAGGCCCCAGTTGCCGGACCAGGGTTTCCGCCAGCCGCTCAGGCAACTGTCTGCCGAGCAGGCGGCGAAGGCTGAAGCGCGGTTCTTCGCGCTTGGCCCGGCGGAGCCAGCCGGCGGCGGCATCGGGCAGGAAATCGATCTCCACCCGATCGCCGTGACGCCAATAGGACGATATCTGGAGGATCGCCGGGCCTGACAGGCCGCGGTGAGTGAACAGGGCCGCCTCCCGGAAACGTCCCTTGCCCGAGCGCGCCACGACCTCGGTCGAGACACCGGAGAGGGTCTTGAACAAGGCCTCTTCTCCGGACAGCGTCAACGGGACCAGTGCAGGACGGGGCTCGACGATCCTGAGCCCAAACCGGCGGGCGACCTCATAGGCAAAGCCGCTTGCGCCGAGCTTGGGAATCGACAGGCCGCCGCTGGCAAGCACCAGCGACGGGGCCTGGGCCGTAGCCGAACCAATGGATATGTGGAACGCCCCGTCGCGATGCTCGACTGCCGCAGCCTGGCCGAAGGCGATTTCAACGCCGCCCGTGGCACATTCGTCGAGCAGCATTGCCACAATCTGCCGCGACGACCCGTCGCAGAAAAGCTGGCCGAGGGTCTTTTCGTGCCAGGTGATGCGGTGCCGGTCGACCAGGGCGATGAAATCGGCCGGAGTGAAACGGCCCAGCGCGGACTTGGCGAAGTGCGGATTGGCGGACAGGAAGTTGTCGGCGCCGGCCCCAATATTGGTGAAGTTGCAGCGGCCGCCGCCCGATATCAATATCTTGCGGCCCGGTTCAGGGCTGTGGTCGACCAGCAGGATGCGGCGTCCCCGCTGGCCAGCAACGGCGGCGCAAAACATCCCCGCCGCGCCGGCGCCGATGATGACTGCATCAAAAGAACGAGGGCCTTTCATGCCTGGCCCCTAGCCGGTCGGGCCAATGATGGCGACTTCGACCCAAAGAAAAGGGCCGCCTGCCGGTGGTGTGGCTGGCAAAGGATGTCTGGGGGACATCCTAGCGCCACACGGCAGGCGGCCCAGTCTCGGGACGGTGGGATGGGGAAGGGATCGTCCCGGTTAAGCGTCTAAAGGTCGATGCCCGCGGCGATCGCCTCCAGCTTGCGGACCCGTTCCTTGAGGTCAGCCAGCTCGATCCGGCCGGTCGCCGGGGGAAGGCTATGGTCGCCGGTCTGGCTGGCTAGCTCGAGCCGCTTGTAGTCGAGCCAGGCTTGCCATCCCTTGAGGCCGGCGACGCAGGCCAGGGTCATGGCGAGGAGGATGCTGGCGCCGAGCATGGCGACGGATAGAGGTTCCATTATTTCTCCTCCCTCAGCGCTTCGATCTCGCGGGCGAGCTCGTCATTCTGGCTGTTCAAATGATGGTCGATCGCCATCATCCGACGGTCGTTGACGTCGAGCTTGGTCCGAAGGTCATGGACCGACGTGCGGGTGTGGCCGGTGCCGGCCATCCGCTCGAAGTCCGACGGGCGGTCGGCGAAGCGGCGCGCCTTGTTCTTCTGGACGTGGAAGTAAATCCCGGCGCCGATGTAGGCGATCAGCGCCATTTCCCAGCTGATAAAGATGGCCGCGGCGACGAAGCCGATGCGGACGAAGGTCGGGTCGATGTTGAACACGTCGCCGATGGTCGAGCAGACGCCGGCCAGCTTCTTGTCGCGACGGTTGAACGAGTAACGGTCAGACATTCCCTTTTTCCTTCCCCTTAGTTCCGGGCCGCCAGAGCGGCCTTCATGGCGTCCAGCTCGGCATCGACTGCTTCGTCGACTCTGAGCTCGGCAATTTCTTCCTCGAGGCTCTTCGGCCTCCCGAGCGCGAGCGCGTCGGCGCGGCCTTCGGCGAAGTCGGCGCGGCGCTCGAGCAGTTCGAACTTGGCGAACGCCTCCTCGGTCTTGCTGCCGTGCAGCACTTCGCGCGTGCGGGCTCGGGTCATCGCGCTCTCGAACCGGGCTGCGATCGCGTTCTGGCGGGCGCGGGCCTCGGCCAGCTTGGCCTGCAGCCGGTGGATGTCGGCTTCGTAGCCGCGCAGCACCTGCTCGATCTGGCTGATCTCGGCGTGCAGGCCCTCGGCCATGTCGGCCGCCTTCTGCTTCTCGCCGAGCGCGGCTCGGGCCAGGTCCTCGCGACCCTTCTCCAGTGCCAACTCGGCCTTCTCGGTCCAGCCGTGCTGGAGGTCGTCGAGGCGGTTGCAGGCGCGGCGCATTTCCTTGATGTCGGCGATCGAGCGGGCGGCGGTGGCGCGCACCTCGACCAGCGTCTCTTCCATCTCGACGATGATCATGCGGATCATTCGGGCCGGGTCTTCCGACCGGTCGAGCAGCTCCGACATGTTCGCCGCGATGATGTCCCGGGTGCGGGTGAAGATCGGGCCCGACAGGATGCCGGCGAGCGGCGCGAGACGGATGGTCTCTTGTCCTGCTTCGGCCTGCCGCGGGATGCGGATGGCCGGACGGGCCTCGATCGGTTCAAGTTCAGACATAGGTGACAACTTCCACTGGGGTGGCCGAAACCTGGGCCGGGGCAACCGCCGCACCGACCGCAATCGTGCTCATCAGCAGCGCGGCAAAGGCGGCGATCAGGTGACGTTCAATCTTCAAGCCGGACATGGTCCAATCTCCCTTTTTACGGACCGTCGAGCCTGTCGCCGATCCGTGCCCAGTTCTTTACAAGAGCCGTGCCAATTGGAGATTTCTGCGGAAAATTCTCTCAACGCCGCGCCGTGCGCGGCAGGTTGGCGGGATTTCCCACCATCAGTTGGGATGATTGCCCAAACCCGGCCGGCAGTAGGGAATTCCGCCTTCCAGTGTCGGCAAGAATACACCGAAATGGCTCAAATCTGCGAAAAATATTTAAGCCGGCGTTTACCAATTCGGGTTAGCTTGAACCTATGCAGTTGGCACTCGGCAAAACCGGTCCGATCGTCGTCCAGCTGGCGCTTGCCATGCTGGCCCTGGCGATCATGGCCTTCGCCCCGCCCGCCCATGGCCGGATGTTGCTGGTGCCGCTCGATGGACGGCCGGTTAGCCGGGCGGCGATCGAACGGCTGGCGGCGACCCCGCTCAAGTCCGGGCCGCTGCCCGGTTCCTGGGTGGTCGACGGAAGCCGCGAGCGGTTGTCGGGCCTTTGGGCTCAAAATGTGATGGTGCTGGCGGCTCCGGCCGCCTTGTGCGCGAGCGGATGATTTTGGGGAGTCGCAGAGTCAATGAACGAGCTTAACAAGCTGCGCATCCGGGGCGTGTTGATGCTCACCATGCTGGCGTGGGCCTCGACCGCGTCGCTGCTGCTCCTGTCCCTGTTGTTCGATTATCAAAATGAGCTGGTGCCGGTGGCCTTGTCCGCGGCGATCAACGTCGTTCCGACCTATTATGCGCTGCGCGAACGCTATGACGCGGCCGCCGGTGTGGCCTTCGGGATCATGGCGGCGGTGCATCCGGCGCTGCTGATCTACATGCTGCAGGGACATCCGTGGCAGATGGAAGGCCATATGTTCTTCTTCGTCGGGCTGGCATCGCTGACCCTGGTCTGCGACTGGCGGCCGATCGCCGTCGCGGTCGGCCTGACCGCGGTGCACCATCTGCTGCTCAGCTACATTGCGCCCGAGTGGGTATTCATCGGCTCCGGCGACTTACTGCGCGTGATGGTCCATGCGCTGGCGGTGTCGATGGTGCTCGGCGTGCTCGGTCCGATGACGGTTCATATGGGCAGGTTGTTCGTCGAACAGTCCGAAGCGCGCGCCGCCAGCGACGTCTCGGCGGTCGAGGCGGAGAAGTCGGCCACATCTGCAAAGCAGGCGCTGGAAACGGCGCGCCTTGCCCTGGAGAAGTTCGAGACCGAGCGCGAGAAGCGCCTGGAGATTGAGCGCCGTGGCATGGCCCACGCCCGCCGCGACGAATTGCTGGCCCTGGCCGGCGCGTTCGAGGGCTCGATCGCCAAGGTCGTCCAGTCGGTCGGCGCGGCCGCAGAGCAGCTGGAGCGTGCGGCAAGCAATATGCATCACTTCGCTCATACCACCGGCGAGCAGTCGGCCGAGGCAGCGCGCGAAGCACAAAACGCCTCGCACAGTGCGATGCGCGTGTCAGCCGGGGTCACCGACCTTTCCAGATCGATCCTCAGCATCGCCGCCACGGCCGACCAGCAGGCCAAGCTGGGCGTCGCCGCGCGCGGCGCTTCGCAGACCGGCGAGGAAGTTATCCGCGCGCTTTCGGAGCAGGCTGCCAATATCGAGACGTTCGTGGGCCTTATCCAGGGTGTCGCCTCGCAGACCAACATGCTGGCCCTTAATGCAACCATCGAAGCCGCCCGCGCCGGCGACGCAGGTCGAGGCTTCGGCGTGGTCGCGGCGGAAGTGAAGGCGCTGGCGAGCCAGGCCCACGATGCGACCGGTCAGATCAACCAGATCGTGTCGGGCATCAGCACCGGCGCAGCCCAGGCCGACGACGCGATCGGGCAGGTGTCGCGAGCCATGGCCGAGCTCGAACAGGCCGCGAGCAAGATGCGGTCCACGGTCGGCGACCAATCAAGCGTCGCGACCTTGATCGAGCAAAGCGCGGTCGACAGCGCTGCCGGTGCGACCCAGATCGCGCAACGGATCGGCGAGGTCGCCAGGGCGGCGGGCGAAGCGGTCCAGTTCTCGGACGAGATCCAAGCCTCGGCCACCGGCCTGACCAAGGTCGCGCAAGGGCTGAAGTCGGCGACCGACGAATTCCTGTCGCAGCTGCGGGCTGCCTAATAGCGGAACGCCTGGCGTGATTGCGCGCTGATGCCCCGAAAGGGAGTGTTGGCCATGTTCGGAAAAATATTGGGCGCCGTCGTCGGCAGGAAGCTGGCGGGGCGCAATAGCGGGCTCAAGGGTGCACTGGTTGGGGCGGCCGTGCCTGCCATTGCGAGGCGGGGCCTTGGCCCGATCGCGCTTGTTGTCGCTGCCGGCTGGGGAGCGAAGAAGCTGTTGGATCGCCGGCGCAATCGGCGCGAAACCGACTAGGCGGACGACGGTAACCGATCAGGCTTCGGCGTTCTCGTCAGGGCTTCCCTCTTCCGATTGGTCGCCCTGATAAAAGGGTTCGACCTTGCCCTTGAGAGTCATGGTCATCGGGTTGCCGTGGCGGTCACGGCTGCGGCCGACCGCCATGCGGATCCAGCCCTCCGAGATGCTATATTCCTCGACGTTGGTCTTTTCCTGGCCGTTAAAGCGGATGCCGACGCCATGGCGCAGCACTTCCTCGTCGAAGTACGGACTGCGGGGATCGAGCGACAGGCGGTCGGGGAGCGGTTTCTTCTCGTCAGGCATGGCCCGCCCCTAGCGCCGGTGGGTTAGCAGCGTCAACGCGACGATTGCCTGTTCCCCGGCGAAGGCCGGGGCCCAGGACGCTGCGCAGCAGCGTTAAATCAATCAACCTAGGAACAGTAAGCGCTTCGCACTCCTGGGCCCCGGCCTTCGCCGGGGAACGGATGGTTTCGACGAACGGCGGTCTGCCCACGTTGTCATCGCCCTGTTACGCCTTACAGTCCCGCCCGATTTGAAATCGGTGGGGTCCCTTTCATGCGTTACGTCTCGCTTCTCGTTTCCTGCTCCCTGTTCGCTGCGGCGACCGCCCTTGCCCAGCCGGCGCCGACGCCGCCAGTGCCGCCTCCCCCGCCCCAGCCCGGCCAGGCACAGCCCATGACCCAGGAGAAGCCGGAAGGCATCGCTCCGGCGCCTAGCACCGAAGGGAAGAAGGAAGAGAAGTGGGATGTCAGCGCGCGCCACGCGGCCGGCCGCGACGTGCCGATCGATACGCGGCGCGGCACCTGGATGAGCCTCGACGTCTCGCCCGACGGGCGCGAGATCGCGTTCGATCTGCTGGGCGACATCTATGTCATGCCGATCGACGGCGGCGAGGCGCGCGCCGTTTCTACCGGTCATGCCTGGGAAATGCAGCCGCGCTATTCGCCCGATGGGCAGGAAATCGCCTTCACCTCCGACCGCGGCGGCGGCGACAATATCTGGACGGTGCGCCGCGACGGAACCAGCCCACGCCAGATCACCAAGGAGGATTTCCGACTGCTCAATCAGGCCGACTGGACGCCCGACGGCAATTTCATCGTTGCGCGCAAGCATTTCACCTCGGCGCGGTCGCTGGGCGCAGGCGAGATGTGGCTCTACCACCGCACAGGCAACGCCAAGGGCGGCGGGGTGCAGATGACCAAGGCGCGCACCAAGCAGAAGGACACCAACGAGCCGGTCTTCTCGCCCGACGGCCGCTATCTCTATTTTTCCGACGACGCGACGCCGGGCGAGATTTTCCAATATTCCAAGGACGTCAACGGCCAGATCTATGTCATCCAGCGGCTCGACCGGCAGACCGGCGAGATCGAGACGTTGGTCGAGGGACCGGGCGGCGCGATCCGACCGACCCCTTCGCCCGACGGCAAGAGCCTGGCCTTCATCCGCCGCGTCCGGTACAAATCGACACTGATGCTGATGGACCTGAAGTCCGGCCGCATCACCCCGATCACCGACATCCTCGACCGCGACATGCAGGAGACCTGGGCGGTCCATGGCGTCTATCCTGGGATCAGCTGGACGCCCGACAGCAAGTCGATCGTCTTCTGGGCCAAGGGCGGTATCCATCGCGTCGATGTCGCTTCGAACCAGGTGCGCGAAATCCCGTTCCATGTGACCGGCACGCGCTTTGTCGAGAATGCGGTGCGTCAGGCGCACGAGGTGGCGCCGTCCGGCTTCAAGACCAAGATGGTCCGCTTCGCCCAGAAGAGCCCGGACGGATCGCGCATCGTATATGAGGCGCTCGGCAATCTGTGGATCGCCGGCGCCGACGGCAGCAACCCGCGCCGCCTGACCCGCGGCGGGGATTTCGAAAGCTATCCGACCTTCTCTCGCGACGGGCGCCAGATCGCTTATGTCGCTTGGGACGACGACAAGGCGGGACGGATCAAGGTGGTGGGCGCCGGCGGCGGCGAGGGGCGTGTCGTCACGCCCGACCCGGGCCATTATGTCGAGCCGGCCTTCTCGCCCGACGGCAAGTCGATCACCTATCGCAAGACCAAGGACGGCTTCCTCAACACCCCGCTCTACGGCCGCGACCCCGGGCTCTATGTCGTCCCGGCGTCGGGCGGCACGCCCAAGCGGGTGTCCAAAAAGGGCCGCCAGCCGATGTTCGGCGCGACCAACGATCGCATCTTCTTCACGGACACCGGCGAGGAGGAAAAGCGGCTGCTGAAGTCGGTCACCATTCACGGCACCGAGGAAGTGACGCATCTTATCTCGCAGAACGCGGCCGACTTCGCTTTGTCGCCCGACGAGCAGTTCGTCGCCTGGACCGAGCGCTACCAGGCCTATGTCATGCCGTTCGTCCGCTCGGGCCGGTCGATCGACATCGCGCCCGACGGCAAGTCGCTGCCGCAGTCGCGGGTCAGCGCCGACGCGGGCGACTGGATCCACTTCTCGGGCGACGGCCGCACGCTCTACTGGAGCCAGGGGCCCAATCTGCACGGGCTGAACCTCGGCACCTCCGGCGCTTTCGCCGGCGGTAAGCTGGGCGTTGCACCGGTTGTGGCAGAGCTAGGCGTCACCGCCAGCCAGGCCAAGCCGTCGGGCAGAATCGCGCTGACCGGCGCGCGCATCGTCACCATGCGCGGCGACGAGGTGATCGACAATGGCACCGTGCTGATCGAGGGTGACCGCATTTCCGCGGTCGGGCCGACCGCCGCGATCAGCTATCCGGCCGGGACGCGCACGATCGATGTTTCGGGCAAGACGATCATTCCCGGCCTGATCGATGCCCATTGGCATGGGTCGATGGGCAATGAGCTGATCATCCCCAAGCAGAATTGGTTCCACGCCGCGGCGCTGGCCTATGGCGTGACCACGGTCCACGACCCGTCGAACGACACGTTCGAGATTTTCGCCGCATCGGAATATCAGAAGGCCGGAAAGATCCTCGGGCCGCGCATCTTCTCGACCGGGACGATCGTCTACGGAGCGACGACGCCGTTCACGGCAGAGATCAACAGCCTCGACGATGCCCGCTCGCACCTCCGGCGGCTGAAGGCGTCGGGCGCCTGGTCGATCAAGAGCTACAACCAGCCGCGGCGCGAGCAGCGGCAGATGATCGTCCAGGCGGCGCGCGAACTGGGAATGGAAGTGGTGCCGGAGGGCGGCTCGCTGTTCCAGCACAATATGACGATGATTGCCGACGGCAACACGACCATCGAGCATTCGTTGCCGGTGGCCAACATCTACGACGATGTGCTGCAGTTCTGGCGCGGGTCGGGCACCGCCTATACGCCGACCCTGGTCGTGGCTTATGGCGGTCCGTTCGGCGAAAACTACTGGTACCAGCACACCGATGTCTGGAAGGAGCCGATCCTGGCGCGTTGGACTCCGCGACCGTTGATCGACGCCCGCTCGCGCCGGCCGGTCAAGAATCCGCCGGAGGAGGATAATCTATTCTCCGTCGCCGCGGTCGCCAAGCAGGTGTCTGATCTTGGCGTGCCGGTGTCGATCGGCGCCCATGGCCAACGCGAGGGCCTTGGCGCGCATTGGGACATCTGGACCTTCCAGCGCGGCGGCATGAGCAATCATGAGGCGCTGCGCACCGCGACCATCAACCCGGCGCGTGCGCTCGGTCTCGACAAGGACGTCGGCAGCATCGAGCCCGGCAAGCTGGCCGACCTCGTCATCCTCGACGCCAACCCACTCGACAATATCCGCAACTCGACCAGCGTCGCGATGACCATGGCGGGGGGCCGGCTGTTCGATAGCAACCTGCAAATCGTCGCCGGCGGCCAGGGCGGGTTCAAGCCCTTCTGGTTCCACGAGCAGGCCGGCGGGGCGTTCACAGCGGGGGCGACGGTGGGCGTGCCGCACGAAGCGCATTCGGAAGACTAGTTTCTTCGCTCCTCCCTGCCACGCAGTGGTGGGGAGGTGGCAGTCCGAAGGACTGACGGAGGGGCCAGCAACGCCGGAAATTGGCCCCTCCACCATCCCCGCTTGTGCGGGGACGGCCCCCCTCTCCGTTCATCGCCTCACGCTCCTCATCAGGATTGACAGCAAGTCGGACTCGTGATGTGATAATGTTACATCGTTGGGAGACGCGTCATGGCGGATCTGCGTTATGGGTCTTTGGGGCGCATTGCGGCGGTTGCGTTGATCATGACGGGCGGCGTCACCGCCCTCGCTTGTTCCTCCGAAAATCAGGCGGTCGCTCAGCAGGGACAGCCGGGTACCGTTCGCGCCGGCGGCCAGCTCGCTTCGTTCAAGTCGGACGCCGATTTCCTCGCATTCCTCAAGAAGCGTCGCGATTCTGCGCAGCGTAGAAGATTAGAGCTTCCAGGCATCAGTGGGGCCGACGTAGCTTATTCGCCGGCCCCGGCGCCGCCCGCCGCGGCGAACGAAACCTCGGCGATGAAGGTTGGTACCGCCCAGGCCTCCGACCGCATCACCAACACCCAGGAAGCCGATGTCGACGAGGGCGGCATCGTCAAGAAGCGCGGCGACCTGCTGGTCATCCTCCGGCGCGGGCGGCTGTTCACCGTGTCGATTGCGGGCGGCCAGATGCGGCCGATCGATCATATCAACGCGTTCCCTCCCGGGATTACCGGTGGCGGCGACTGGTATGACGAGATGCTGATCAGCGGTGATCGGGTGATCGTCATCGGTTACAGCTATGCGCGCGGCGGCACCGAGGTGAACCGCTTCCGACTTTCTCCGGACGGAAGGTTGCGGTTCGAGGACGCTTATCACCTTCGCTCCAACGACTATTATTCGTCGCGCAACTATGCCTCGCGGCTGATCGGCAACCGGCTGGTCTATTACACGCCACTCTTTCTGGGCTGGGGCAACGACCCGTTCGCGGGCTTCCCCGCCGTCAGCCGCTGGCAGAAGGATGCGAAGCCCCTGTTCCGCCGCGTCGCCCGGGCGCGCGACGTCTATATCGTCCCCTCGCACCGCGACGATGAGGAGGCCGAGCTCGACACGCTGCACAGCGTGATGGACTGCGACCTCACCGCGCCGGTGATGGACTGCAAGGCGACCGCGGTCCTCGGTCCGGCCAGCCGCACCTTCTACGTCAGCCCGACCGCCGTCTACCTGTGGGTCAGCGATGCCCGTCACTGGCGGGCCGCCGAGCGCGGCAGGGCGCAAAGCTGGCTCTATCGCCTGCCGCTCGACGGGATAGAGAAGCCGTCGGCGATCGGCGCCCGCGGCCAGCCGACCGACCAGTTCAGCTTCCGCGAGGACCGGCGGCTGGGCCTGATCGACGTGCTGGTGCGGAGCGACGGCGGCGGCGACTGGATGTGGAATAATGAAGAGAGCAGCGGCGAGGTGGCGCTGCTGTCGGTGCCGGTCCGCTCGATGGGTGACGGCAACGGCACTGCACCCCGCTCCCGCTACCGGCAGTTGCCACCGGTCGGCCGCGATGCCTGGAATTTCCAGAACCGGTTCGTCAACGGGCACGTGCTCTATGGCGGCCATGGCTATCAGGGCGGGCAGCATTCGACCCTGGTCGCCGCAGCGTTGCGCGGCGGGCCGGTGGCGCAGCTGACGCTACCGCACGCCGTCGAGCGGCTCGATCAGCTGGTCGAGGACGGGGTGGTGATCGGCAACGACCCGCGCGGCGGGCTGACCTTCACCGCCGTCGACCTGCGCCGGCCCGCGGCGCGGATCGGCAACAGCTTCACCTTCCCCGCCGCGCAGCAGGGCGAGAATCGCAGCCAGGCCTTCTTCTTCCGGCCCGATACGGCGGATGGCTCCTCGGGAGTGCTCGGCCTGCCGATTACGACCCAATTGGAATCGCAATATGCGCGATTCCTCGGGAGCGGATCGTCGATCCTGTTCCTGCGGCGCGAGAACCGTCTGTTCGACATGGCCGGGCGGCTCGACGCCGATCCCAAGGGCGCGGCTGACGACGCCTGCGTCGCCAGCTGTGTCGACTGGTACGGCAACGCCCGCCCGATCTTCATCGGCAACCGTGTCTTCGCGCTGATGGGCTATGAGCTGGTCGAAGGGCGGCTGGCGAGGGCCGGCTCGATCGGCGAAGTGGCGCGGGTAAATTTCGCTCCTCCGGGCAGGGTGCGGCGCTAGTTCGATGGTGATCGGCCCATTTCGGACATTGATGCGGCGGGATGGTTAAGACGGTTTTTACCTGCCCGGGCCCAAGTGCGGGCGATGACGACGACTCGCCTCACCAGCCACGCTCTGCTCGCCGGACATGCCGCGGTGGCGATGCTCGCGCTAGCGGCGATACAAGCCGCGCTGCCCGCCGTGCCCCAGGCGCAATGGCACGCCGCCGGCCGGACGGTTCAACCGATCTCCCACTCGCCGCGTCGCCTGCCGGCGTCGCGCCGAAGCGAGCGCGCACTCACCGACTGAAGCTTGCCCCTGCCGCCCCGCGCGCCGTTTATTGTGAGTCAGTTGCCCGAAACCTCGCGCCGCACTAAGCGGCGGGGCGATGGCTGATAAGACCCAATCCCGCCGCAACCGGCCCGCGCTGGCGCTGCATGTGCCCGAGCCGCCATTCCGGCCTGGCGACACGCCCGATTTTTCCAACATCAAGGTGCCAGCCGCGGGCGAAGCGCCGCGGCCGGATGTGGCGGTCAAAGCGGAGGAGACCTTCCCGCTTTGCACCCACTTGGTCCGGGTGCTCGGCGATGACGGCAATGCGGTCGGGCCGTGGGATCCGAAGCTCGACGTCGACACGTTGCGCAAGATGCTGACCGACATGAAGACGGTCCGCGTGTTCGACGACCGCATGTACCGCGCCCAGCGGCAGGGCAAGACCAGCTTCTACATGAAATGCACCGGGGAGGAGGCGATCGCGGTCGCCGCGGCATCCGCGATGGACCCCGAGGACATGCATTTCCCCACCTATCGCCAGCAGGGGCTGCTCGTCGCGCGCGGCTACCCGCTGAAGACGATGATGTGCCAGATCTATTCCAACGCCGGTGACCCCCTCCACGGCCGCCAGCTGCCGATCATGTATTCGGACAAGAAGCACGGCTTCTTCTCCATTTCCGGTAACCTCGGCACCCAATATCCGCAGGCGGTCGGCTGGGCGATGGCATCGGCGATCAAGGGCGACAGCCGCATCTGCATGGGCTGGATCGGCGACGGAGCCACCGCCGAGGGCGACTTCCATTCGGCGATGACCTTCGCAGCGGTCTACCAGGCGCCGGTGATCCTCGCGGTGGTCAACAACCAGTGGGCGATTTCCAGCTTCTCCGGCATCGCCGGCGCGGAGCAGGCGACCTTCGCCAGCCGCGCCATCGGTTATGGGATGGCGGGCCTCCGCGTCGACGGCAATGATGCGCTGGCGGTCTATGCCGCGGTCAAATGGGCTTCGGAGCGGGCGCGGACCAACAAGGGACCGACCCTGATCGAGTTCTTTACCTATCGCGCCGAGGGGCATTCGACGTCGGACGACCCGACCGGCTACCGCGCCAAGGGCGAGGCTGAGCAATGGCCGCTGGGCGACCCGATCGAACGCTTGAAGGCGCACCTCATCGCGACCGGTGAATGGGACGAGGATAAGGACGCTGAGCTCGACAAGGAAATCGACGCCACCGTCCGCGGCGCGCAGAAGGAAGCCGAGGCCATGGGCACGCTGCCGCAGCAGGGCTTCGACAATATCCCGTCCATGTTCCACGATGTTTTTCACGACACGCCGTGGCATCTGGCCGAGCAGTGCGACCAGGCGATGGACGAGGCGCGCGAATATCTGGGGCACGAGCCGAAATGAGCACGCGCAACATGATCGAGGCGATCAACGACGCCCATCGCGTGATGATGGAGCGCGATGGCGACATCGTCGTGTTCGGCGAGGACGTCGGCTATTTCGGCGGCGTGTTCCGGGCGACGGCAGGCCTGCAGAAGCAGTTCGGCAAGACCCGCTGCTTCGACGCGCCGATCAGCGAGGGCGGGATCGTCGGCACCGCAGTCGGCATGGCGGCCTATGGATTGAAGCCGGTGATCGAGATCCAGTTCGCCGACTATATCTATCCGGGCTACGACCAGATCGTCAGCGAGGTCGCCCGCATCCGCTATCGCACCGCCGGCGAGTGGACCATGCCGATGGTCATCCGCTCGCCCTATGGCGGCGGCATCTTCGGCGGCCAGACCCACTCGCAGTCGCCCGAAAGCCTGTTCACCCACATCGCCGGAATCAAGACGGTTATCCCGTCCAACCCCTATGACGCCAAGGGCCTGCTGATCGCGGCGATCGAGGACCCGGACCCGGTGCTCTTCTTCGAGCCGAAGCGGATCTACAACGGTCCGTTCGACGGCCACCACGACCGGCCGGTCAAGCCCTGGTCCAGGCATGAGCTGAGCGAGGTGCCCGACGGCCATTATTCGATCCCGTTGGGCAAGGCGAAGGTAGTCCGTGACGGCGAGGCGCTGACCGTGCTGACCTACGGGACGATGGTCCATGTCGCGCTCGCCGCCGTCGAAGAGAATGGCATCGACGCCGAGGTGATCGACCTGCGCACGCTGGTCCCGCTCGACATCGAGACGATTGAGGAAAGCGTGAAGAAAACCGGCCGCTGTCTGGTCGTCCAGGAGGCAACCAAGACCAGCGGCTTCGGTGCCGAGCTGGCGGCCCTGGTGCAGGAGCGCTGCTTCTATCATCTCGAAGCGCCGGTCGAGCGCGTCACCGGCTGGGACACGCCTTACCCGCACGCCTATGAATGGGTCTATTTCCCCGGCCCGATCCGCATGAAAAACGCCTTGAAGAAGGTCCTCGAAGCATGAGCGTCTATCAGTTCAAGCTGCCCGACATCGGCGAAGGAATTGCCGAGGCCGAGATCGTCGCCTGGCACGTCAAGGTCGGCGACAAGGTCGAGGAAGACCAGCAGCTGGCGGACATGATGACCGACAAGGCGACGGTCGAGATGGAAAGCCCGGTCGCGGGCGTGGTCAGGAAGCTGGCCGGTGAGGTCGGCGACCAGATCGCCATCGGATCGGTGTTGGTCGAGATCGAGACGGAGGGTGGGGCGGCGGCAGCCAGGGCACCCGCCGCCGAGGAAAAGCAAGAGCAGCCGATGGCTGACGGGGCCGAATCGCCGACGGCTGAGCAGGAACAAGCGATACCGACCATGGCGACCGCCAAAACTCCCCTCCCGCAAGCGGGAGGGGAAGAGGCGCGGAGCGCCGAAGGGGAGGGCCTGTCGAAGGCAACGCCATCGAAGGAAACAGGCCCTCCCCCGGCCCCTCCCGCGAGCGGGAGGGGAGACAAGGTCCTCGCCTCTCCTGCCGTGCGGCAACGGGCGCGCGACCTGGGCATCGACCTTGGCCAAGTGAGAACCGGCGGCGACCGTGTGCGCCATGCGGACCTTGACGCTTACTTGCTCTATCAAGGCGGCAGCGTTTCCGGCCGTGGCGCGGCGGCGCGCCCCGACGAAACCGTCAAGGTCGTCGGCCTGCGCCGCAAGATCGCCGAGAATATGCAGGAGGCCAAGCGCCGGATCCCGCATTTCACCCTGGTCGAGGAATATGATGTCACCGCGCTCGAGGAGACTCGGGCGATGATGAACCGCGACCGCGACGACAACCCCAAGCTGACCGTCCTGCCCTTCCTGATTACCGCCATGGCCAAAGCGCTGCCCGAATGGCCGATGCTCAACGCCACCTTCGACGACGACGCCGGCGTGATCACCCGCCACGGCGCGCTCCACCTCGGCATGGCGACCCAGACCGACAATGGCCTGATGGTGCCGGTGATCCGCGACGCCCAGAACAAGAGCGTATGGCAGTTGGCGGGCGAAATACTCCGCCTCGCCGAGGCCGCCCGCACCGGCAAGGCGACCCGCGACGAGCTGACGGGATCGACCATCACCCTATCCAGCCTCGGCCCGATGGGCGGCGTCACATCGACCCCGGTCATCAACCGCCCCGAGGTCGCGATCATCGCCGTCAACAAGGTCCGCGAGACGCCGGTGATCGTCGACGGCGAGCTGGAAGCCCGCAAGCTGATGAACCTGTCGCTGTCATGTGATCACCGCGTGGTCGACGGCTGGGACGCAGCCAGCTTCATGCAAGCGCTGAAGGGCTACATCGAAAATCCCATTCGGCTGCTTTCGGCTTAGCCGCCTTCATCATCCAAGCGGGGCGAGCCCGGG
>JALYNQ010000060.1 GCA_030773115.1 Pseudomonadota bacterium | reverse complement strand
GCGACGCCCGGTTCCGCCGGCCCGTCTGGGCCGAGCGGCTAGAAGCTGAACCGCGCGCCGACGCGGATCTGGTACAACGACTGACGGCCAGCCAGGCTTTTGTTGACGGGCGTCACACGCGAATACTGGTACTGCGTGCAATTGTTGCTGACCACGCTGGTGCAAGTGACCGTTACGATTGGCGCGGTGTAGGCGAACGGGACTTGACGCAGCGCACCCCAATCGCTGTCGATCAGGTTGAGGAGGTTCTCGACATCGGCGAACAGCTTGACCTTGCTGCCCAGGACATATGTCGGAATTTCCTGGGAGAGGTGCAAGTCGACCTTGAAGAAGTCCGGCGAGTTCTGACTGTTCTTGGGGACGACCTGCCCGCGGTACTTGCCCAGCCCCTCATCGGCCATGATTTGGTGGAACAGCGCTCGCGCCTCATCGGCCGTCTGCGTAACCCCGCCTACCGTCGAGCTGATGAAGGTCACCCGCGGGTCGTTCGACTCGGGCACGTAGAGCAGGACCCGACCACCGTTGCCGACGGTACCGAACACCGGCAAGCGGCCCGTGCCCCGATCCAGCATGGTGATGCTGTAGGGACGGCCCGAGCGATATTCGCCGAACAGGCTGATCCGCGTTTCATTGTCGCCGAAGAACTTGCGGCGGAAGTCTATGCCGAACTTCCACTGATCCCTGATCTCGTAGATCGACCGTCCGCACGCGGCGGAATTGGGATCATGGAACGCATTGCTCTCGTAGAGCGAGTTCGCGGTCGCCGATGTAATGGCGTTACAATCCTCGATGTCGGAACGGGTGTAGCTGCCATCGATCTCGAGCCCGAAGTCGAAACGCTTCGAGAATCGAGCCACGGCCACGATGCTGCGGCCCTTTCCGCTGTTGGTCATCAACAGGTCCTGGTTGATGCCAGTAAAGGCGGGGTGTCCTGGGGGCGGAGCCAGCTGCCCATAACGGGTGCGGCCATCGGGCAGGGTGCCAACCGGCACCGAGCGAAGGTCAGTCCACTGATAGGCGTCGATGACCTTGCTGTAGAGAATATCCGCGCCAAACAGCCAGCCGTCGCCGAGTCCCGGGACGCTGGCGTCATAATTGACCGAGAGGCTGCTGCGCCATTGCGACGCGATATCCAGGTCCGGATCGATGGCGTTGACCGGCGCCGAAGGCGTGGTCGTCACATTGCCGACGTTCGCGAGGACCGACGGGTGGATATTAAATCCGTCAACGTTGCTCAGCGCGGCACAGGTGTTCGGGATCGTGTTGACGCAGTTGGTATTCCCACTGCGCGAAATGTCGACCGCATTGGTCAAAGTGCCGGTGTTGGAAAAGCTGTTCGATACGAACACGTCGGGCGTACCGCCGCCGAACACGCCGGTGCCGCCGCGAACGATGAACCGGTCCGTCGGCTTCCAATTGAAGCCAACGCGCGGCTGAATCAGATACTTCTCGTCGAACGTGTGGTTATTGGCGAAGCCGTAGCGCGTCTCGAAAAATTGATTGAAGGCCGGGCGATTGTCGCCTTCGAAATAATCGACGCGGACGCCGCCGGTGACCTGCAACTCGTCGTTGACGTCCCAATCGTCCTGGAGGCCGAAGGTGAAGTTGCGCGTGCGGAACGACGCGGCCGCATCGTTCGGATCCAGGCTCGGAACCGCCGCGCCGAAGCGGAGTCGGTTGGCGATGCGGTTCTGGAAGTCAGCGATTGAATCGAAATAGTAATCACCCAGCGAGCGCTGCAGAAACAGGTTGAAGGTCTTGTTCTGAGTGAAGCCCAACATTCCCTTGATGACGTGATTGCCGAGTGAGACGCGCCCGGTCAGGTCGATCGACGTATTCTTGGTGTCCAGATCGTTGGTGTGACGGCTGATGTCCGGCCCGAAAAAGATTCGGCTGCCGCCGCAGGTGGTGGCGGTGTTCGATCCCGAGTTGATGGACGTGGGATCGAGGCAGACCTCCATTTGGGCAAATTCCTGGCCGCCGAAGGGGATCTGATCGCGCTTGTAGTCGCGATGGCTGGCGCGCAACTCGGTCGAGAAATTGTCGGTCCAGTCGGAGTTGAGCTGGAACACACCCGAGTTCACCTCTTCCGTGAGCTCGTAACCGCTCGACCGCAGGCCAAGCGAAGCAGGCGCAGTAATGAATGTGTTTCGCTGGAACTGTTGCGTTCCGATGTTGCGGATGTAGGTGAATGCCGCACGATGGTCGTCGGTGATGTTCCAGTCGAGCTTGGCAACGATCTTCTCGTCTTCCTCGGTCGCGTTCTGGATGATGCCCAGCGTGTCGTAACCATAGACGCTCTGGGCGATCTGGGTGATCTGATCAGCCTGGGCGATGGTCACTCCGGGGACCTGGTTGGCAAAGCCCGGGCCGACACCGTCGTCGAAGGGGTCCGTCTCCTTCGTCTTTTCATAAGCGACCATGAAGAACAGCCTGTCCTTAATGATCGGGCCGGAGAGGAAGCCGCCATACTGCTTGGATTTGAACTCCAGGTTGATCTCCTGGCCGTCGGTCTTGTCACCCGTCAGCTTGTCGTCGCTGTAGGTGTAGAAGGCCCCGCCCTTGAAGCGATTGCCGCCCGAGCGGAGGATGACGTTGATTGCGCCGCCCTGGAAGTCGCCCTCGGCGATGTCGAACGGCGCGACCTTGATCGAGAATTGCTCGATCGCATCGAACGGGACCGGGCCGCGCGAGGTCGGCAGGCCGCCGTTGTTGAGGCCGAAATCGTCGGAGAATTGCACGCCGTCGACCGAGAATCGGTTGAGGCGGCCGTTGTTGCCGGCAACCTCGATCGTGCGGCTGTTGGTGAGGTCCATCGTCACGAACGCATCGCGGCGCGCGAGATCGCGGATGTCGCGGTTGACCGAGGCGGCGCCTTCGATTTCGGTGCGGGTCAGCGCGGTGATCGGGCCAGTTGACTGCTCGCGCGGAACGCGGGTGCCGGTAACGACGATGTCCTTCGACGCCTCCTGCCTGGGCAGGTCGATCGGCACGCGGAAGGCCTCGCCGGCCGTCAGGTGAAGGTCGGTGACCTTGATCGTGTCATAGCCATCGGCACTGGCCTCAATCGAGTAGGGGCCGCCGACGCGAAGGCCGGAGGCCGAGAAAGCGCCGCTGCTGTCGCTGTCGACCGTCGAGGTGGTGCCCGACGGCTCGTGAACGATCGTCACCTGGGCGTTGCCCACCGGCGCGCCGCCAGAGGTGACCTGGCCACGAATCGAGCTGGTCGTTTCCTGGGCGAAGGCGGTGGCAGGCGCGACAATCACGGCCGCGGCGCAAAGCAGATGCAGTTTTTTCACGTGAGACCCCAAACTAGAATGAACCCGCTGAATCAGGCACGGCGGGCGGCTAGGGGCCGAGTGAGACAGAAGGGTGACAACCCGGTCCGGGCTTCACTCTTTTCCCTCAACGCGTTGCAGAATTACCCCACCCCAACGCGCCACCCCGCGCGACTCCAGTCCTCGCTAGAGCAAAGTTCCGCCCTCCGAACAAGGGTGCAACTGGTGAATTGATCCCGACCGCCGCGCGCTGATGCGATTCCGCAACGCTGGGATTCAGCTGGCGCTGTCCAACTTTCGCCCGATGGCGACGAACACATAGATCAGCCAGGGCACCAGCAAGGCGGAAAGCACGACCTTGGCCAGCATCTGCCCGATCAGCAGATTGGCGATCGGGAAGACGCCGTAGAAGCTGATGGTGATGAAGATCAGCGTGTCGACGATCTGGCTGAGGATGCTGGCAACGCCGGCGCGAAGCCACATCATCCTGGCGCCCTCGCGCGCCTTGAGCCGGCTGAAAATATAGACGTTGAGCAAGGTCGAGATGCCATAGGCGATGATCCCGCCCAGCCAGATGCGCGGGGTCGAGCCCATGATCATCTGAAACGAATCCAGCCGCGCCGGGTCCATGTCGTGGGCGGCCGGCGCATTCAGCACCAGCACCGCCAGCAGCACGGAGGCAACCAGCGGCACGAACCCCAGCATCACCAGCCGTTGCGCGGTGTCCCGGCCGTGCAGCTCCGCCACCGCGCTGGAGGCGGTGACCAGCATCAGGAAGGCGAAAATCCCGGCCTCGACCGCCAGCGGCCCAAGCGCCACCTGCTTGTTGGCGAGCACGCCGGCGATGCACACCATGCCGCCGTAGAAGACGGCCAAAGCGAACAGGGAGCGGGGGATGGCGGTGGTGGCAGAAGCGGTGGCGCGGTCGGTCATGCGCGGTGGGTAACGGGTTTGGACCGAGATGCAATAATCCGTCATCCCGGGCTCGATCCGGGATCCATCTTCCTTCCGCCGCGACTGATTGACAGGTGGATGCCGGATCAAGTCCGGCATGACGATGGTCCATTGACCGCCTGTTAAACGAGCGGCTAGGCGCCGCCCTCGTGACCCAACCCTCCCTCGACATCGTTGCCATGGGCGATGCCATCGTCGACGTCATCGCCGACTGCGACGAGGATTTCATCCGGGCGCACAAGTTGCCCAAGGGGTCGATGCAGCTGCTGACCCCGGACGAGGCCGACAATCTTTATGCAGCAATGGGCGTGGCGCGGGAAATGTCGGGCGGCTCTGCGGCCAACAGCATGGCCGGCGTTGCGGCGATGGGCGGCAGCGCCGGCTTCATCGGCCAGATCGCCGAAGACCAGCTGGGCATGATTTTCGAGCATGACATGCACGCGCTCGGCGTGCGGTTCGACACGCCGCCGTTGCCGCGGGGAGACGGCTCGGGCCCGCCGACCGGGCGCTGCCTGATCCTGGTCACGCCCGACGGCCAGCGGACGATGAACACCTGCCCGGGCGCCAGCCATGAGCTGACCGCCGCGGCGCTCGATCGCGAGCTGATTGCCTCGGCGTCGATCCTGTTCCTCGAAGGCTATTTGTTCGGCCCCGACAAGCCGCGCGCGGCAATGATGGAGGCGATCAAGGTTGCCCATTCCGCCGGGCGCCGGGTCGCTTTCACCTTGAGCGAAAGCGTGTGCATCGCCGGCCGCAAGGACAGTTTCGGGCAAATGATCGACAGCGGCGGCGTCGACCTGTTGTTCGCCAATGAGGATGAGGCGCTGCAGCTGACCGGCCGCACCGACCTCAAGGATGCGATCACAGAGCTGAGCATCAAGGTGCCGACGCTGGTCGTGACCAGGGGAGCCGATGGCGCGATCGCGATCGAGAATGGTGAGCGCATCTCGATCCCCGCCGCGCCGGTCGGCGAAGTAGTCGACACCACCGGCGCCGGCGACCTGTTCGCCGCGGGTTTTCTCACCGCCCGCTGCAAGGGCGCCGGCCTCGAACGTTGCCTGTGGACCGGCGCTATCGCCGCGGCGGAGATCATCCAGCATTATGGCGCTCGGCCCATGGCAGACCTGAAGGCGCTGGTGCGGCTATGACCATCCAGAAGATCGCGGTTTATTGCGGTTCCGCGCCGGGCGGCGATCCGGCTTTCGCCGACATGGCCCGGGCGCTGGTCCGCGAAATGGCCTCGCGCGGAATCGACCTGGTTTACGGCGGCGGGCGGCTGGGCCTGATGGGCATTATTGCCGACACGATGATCGAGGCGGGCGGCAAAGTGTACGGAGTCATCCCCCAGGCGCTGGTCGACCATGAGGTCGCGCATCGCGGCTGCACCGAGCTTCACACCGTCGCCAATATGCATGAGCGCAAGGCGAAGATGACCGAGCTGTGCGACGGGTTCCTCTGCCTGCCGGGCGGGATCGGCACGCTCGACGAGATGTTCGAGGCCTGGACCTGGAACGCGCTCGGCTATCACGCCAAGCCCTTCTGCCTGCTCAATGTCCATGGCTTCTGGAATGACCTGGCCGACTTCATGGATCATGTCCGCGACAGCGGATTCCTCAGCCATGCGCGCCGGCTGCAGATGCTGAAGGCGGAGTCTCCCGCCGAGGCACTCAACCTACTGGACGAAGCCGCGAAAAACGCGGAACAAGGCGTTACTTGGTAAGAAATTTCCCTCTCCCCGAGGGGGAGAGGGTGGCGCGCGAAGCGCGACGGGTGAGGGGGCTCGGCCTAGTCGGGAACGGGGTACCCCCTCACCCCAACCCTCTCCCCGACGGGGAGAGGGAGAGTAAGGGGGGTCGCGTTTCATGAATCAATATTTGCTCGGGCTGGCGGGCATCGCCGCCATCATCCTGATTGCCGTCGCATTTTCGTCGAACCGCAAGGCCATCAGCTGGCGCGTCACCGGCGCAGCCTTCGCCCTGCAGGCGGCGCTCGCTTTCCTGGTGATCAAGACGCCGTGGGGCCGGGCGACCATCCAGGCCATGTCGGACGGCGTCGCCGAACTGCTCGGCTATGCCACCAAGGGAACCGAATTCCTATTCGGCCCGACCGCGTCCAACCCGCTGGCCAATACCTTCGCCATCGCCGCGCTGCCGGTGATCATCTTCTTCGCTTCGCTGGTCGCCATTCTCTACCACCTCGGAATCATGCAGCGGATCGTGAAGTGGGTCGGCGGCGCGATCGGCTGGGTGACGGGGGTCAGCCGGGTCGAATCGCTCGGCGCGGCGGCCAATATCTTCGTCGGCCAGTCGGAGAGCCCGCTGGTGGTGCGGCCCTATTTGCAGGCATTGCCGCCCAGCCACCTGTTCACGCTGATGAGCGTCGGCATGGCCGGTGTCGCCGGGACCATCCTCGCCGCTTATGCGGGCCTCTTGGGTGAGCGCTATTTGCCCTACCTGCTCGCCGCCGCCTTCATGTCGGCGCCGGGCGGAATCCTGATGGCCAAGTTGATCATGCCCGACGAGCCTGCCGGGGCTGACGAGCTGGAATTGAAGGGCGGGGCGGCCGTTGCGCCGGAGGACGAGATCGAGGTCCATACCTTCGAGGAAGGCGAGCGGCCGGCCAACATCATCATGGCCGCGGCGCAAGGCGCTCAGACCGGCGTCAAGCTGGCGGTCGCGGTCGGCGCGATGGTGCTGGCGTTCGTCGCGCTGGTGGCGCTGGCCAATGGCATATTGGGCGGCATCGGCGGCTGGTTCGGACGGCCCGACCTGTCGTTCCAGGCGATCGTCGGCACGCTATTCTCACCGGTCATGTACCTGATCGGCATTCCGTGGAGCGAGGCGGGCGTGGCTGGCGGCCTGTTCGGCACCAAGATCGTGCTCAACGAATTCGTCGCCTTCATCGACCTCGGCAATGCCGCAGGCCCCGCCGCGGCCTTGAGCGAGCGCAGCCGCGCGATCGTCACCTTCGCGCTGTGCGGCTTCGCCAATTTCTCATCGATCGCTATCCAGATGGCGGTCACCGGCAACCTCGCCCCCAACCAGCGCCCGATGATCGCCAAGCTGGGCTTGCGGGCCCTGCTCGCCGGCTCCCTCGCCAACCTGATGAGCGCAGCGCTCGCCGGGCTGATGATCGCTTAGGCCCCCGATCCCGTGATGCTGAACTTGTTTCAGCATCCATTTTGGAGAGGGGCGGTGCGGGTGGATAGATGGACCCTGAAACAAGTTCAGGGTGACGAACCGTAATGCATTAAACTATTAGGCACCCCATGACCGACCTTCTCACCACCGACCATATCGCCGCCGTCTCTCTCGCCGATGCGGACAAGGACCCGGAAGCCTTCGCCCAAGAGCTCGGGCGAAGCTTCGTCGACTATGGCTTCGCCGTCATTCGCGACCATGGCATCCCGCAGGAATTGATTGACCGCGCCGAGCAGAAGTCGAAGGAGTTCTTCGCGCTGCCCGACGAGGTGAAGCGGAAATATTTCATCGAGGGGCAGGGCGGCGCGCGCGGCTACACCCCGTTCGGGATCGAGACCGCCAAGGGCCTCAAGGCCCACGACCTCAAGGAATTCTGGCACGTCGGCCGCGAGCTTCCGCCCGGCCACAAATATGAATCCAGCATGCCGCCCAACATCTGGCCGGAGGAAGTCCAAAGCTTCAAGGACACGATGCTGGAGTTGTACGACACGTTCGACCGCACCGGCGTGAAGATCCTCCGCGCGGTCGCGCGTTTCCTGAAGGTCGACGAGGATTATTTCACCGACACGGTTCGCGACGGCAATTCGGTAATGCGGCTGCTGCATTACCCCGCGCAGACCGAGCCGACCGGCGAGCATATCCGCGCCGGCGCGCATGAGGACATCAACACCATCACGCTGCTGCTCGGCGCCGAGGAGGCGGGGCTGGAGCTCAAGACCAGGGACGGGCGCTGGATCCCGGTCGTGTCGAAGCATGGCGAGCTGGTGATCAACATCGGCGACATGCTGCAGCGGCTGACCAACGGCGTGCTGCGCTCGACCAGCCACCGCGTGGTCAACCCGGCCCCCGACCGCGCCAGCCATGCGCGCTATTCGATGCCCTACTTCCTCCACTTCCGCTCGGACTTCCTGATCGAGGCGCTGCCGGGCACCGTCCCGGCGGGCGAGCAGCCGAAATGGCCGCCGATCACCGCGGACGAGTATCTCCAGGAGCGGCTGCGGGAGATCAAATTGAAATAGACGGTCCGGGGACGGTCGTCATTTCATTTAACTGAAGTGGCTACTCCCGCCCGATCAGCTCGATCAGTGCGTCGAAGTTCGGTGCGACCACCTCGGCACTGTCGCTACCCGCGACCATATCGATGTACACGACGGGCCATGGTTCGTTGCCACGCGTGTCGAATGCCAGGTATTCGCCACCACCGTTCCCGCCAAAGACAATGAAGCCGGCAAAATCGCCCTGGCCGTAGTTGCCTGTCTGGATGCCCTCAATCACTTGTGGAATCGAATCGAGGCACAAGTTGAATGGGTCAACCGGCAAGGGTCCTTCGCCGCCATTGCTGTATGCCAAAAGCCGGAAATAACTGTCGGGCAATGCGACGGGAGCTGCTGACCTCAATTGCTCAACTTCGTCGGCAGAGAGGCACCAGCAACTCCAAACCACTCCCGTCCTTCAAGCATCATTTGGCATCCTTCAGATTGGCCGGCCCGAAGCCATGCGGGATTAGAGTCGAGATGCTGTGCCGCTCGACCGCCGAGCCCTCGCCGTTGGAGCAGATGATCTCGATATCGCGGCCGGACAGGCAGGAGGCTTCGTAGATCGCCTGGCGGCAGCCGCCACAGGGGGTGCAGACGATGGCGCCTGCAAGGATTTCGCCCGACCCGTCGCCGCCGGCGACCGCGATCCGCGCGACATTGGCGAGGCCGAAGGCGGTCTGCGCGGCGGAAAGCGCGCTCTGCTCGGCGCAGACGCCGAGGCGGTAGCAGGCGTTCTCGATATTGACGCCCGTGACGACCTGCCCGTCGACACTCTCGATCGCGCAGCCGACGGAGAAGCGGGAGTAGGGCGCATAAGCGTTGAGCGCGGCCTCGCGGGCGGCGGCGATGAGTTGTTCGTCGGTCATGGAAGCTGGTTTAGGCATTCACTTTTCCACCGTCACCCTGAACTTGTTTCAGGGTCCATTTCTCCACCCGCGCCGCCCCTCTCCATGATGGATGCTGAAACAAGTTCAGCATGACGGAAGTGGGGGAAGCCCGAGTCCCGGCGCGAGGTCATGCCAATCAGGATTCTCGCTTTCGATCAGGTTGATCTTCCACTGCCGGTGCCAGCGCTTGAGCTGTTTCTCACGAGCGATTGCCTCCGGCATCGTCGCGAACAGTTCGAACCGGACCAGCCGATAGACCCCGTATCGCGATGTGAAGCCTTGCGTCGCCGAGGTGCGGTGCTGATAGATGCGCGCCAGCAGGTCGGATGTCACGCCAATGTAAAGCGTGCCGTATTCACGACTGGCGAGGATGTAGACGCAGGGCTGTTTCACCAGCGCCGAGCATGCGGAGGAATGGATGCTGAAACAAGTTCAGCATGACGGAAAATTCTGGGTCGGCGGTTTGGCCTTGCTGCTAGCTGGCTGCGCCACCACGCCTGCGACTGTCGAGCAACCCGCCCGCGTCGCTCCGCCGCCGCTCGAGATCATCCAGATCCTCGCCATCAACGACTTCCACGGCAATATCGAGCCGCCCAAGTCGCCGATCGAATTGAATGGCCAGCAGGTCCGCCTCGGCGGCGCTGCGCACATTGCCGCCAAGCTCGCTGAGCTGCGCGAGGTTGGCCTGCCGACCGTTACGGTCTCAGCCGGCGATCTGATCGGCGCCTCGCCGCTCGCCAGCGCCTACTATCTCGACGAGCCGACCATCCTGGCGATGAACCAGCTCGGGCTCGATCTCAACGCCGTCGGCAACCACGAGTTCGACCGCGGCAGCGAAGAGCTGAAGCGCATGCAGAACGGCGGTTGCGAAAAGCACACGAGCCGTCAGCCCTGCGCGGTCGACCCCGCCTTTCCCGGCGCGAAATTCCGCTTCCTGGCCGCCAATGTGAAGGAGGCGGGCCAGACGCTGCTGCCCGGCACCGCCATCCGCCAGATGGGCGCGGTCAAGGTCGGCTTCGTCGGCATGACCCTCAAGGAAACCGCGACTTTAGTCTCGCCCGCGGGGGTGCGCGGCCTGACCTTCGCCGACGAGATCGCCACCGCCAACGAGGCGGCACAGGCGCTCAAGGCCCAGGGCGCCGACACGCTGGTGCTGCTGATCCATCAGGGCGCGCGAGTGAAGCCGACCTATAATGTCAGCGGCTGCCCTGGCCTGGAGGGCGAAGTCCTGCCGATCTTCGATCGCATCGACCCGGCCTATTCGCTGGTCGTCTCCGGCCACACCCATTTCGCCTATGCCTGCGAGTTGCCCACCTCGGCCGGCGGCAAGCGGCTGCTGACCAGCGCCGGGCGTTACGGTTATCTGGTCACCGACATCCGCCTGCAGTTGGACCCGGTGACGAAGTCGATAACCGGCTGGAGCGCGAACAATGTGCCGGTGACCCGCGACCGGGGCGACGCGGCGGTCAAGCAGATTGTCGACCGCTATGTCGCCGCCGCCGCGCCGGCCGCGGCGCGCGTGGTCGGGACGCTCGCCGGGCCGGCCTTGAACAACGAGTTTGACGACGAGAGCCCGGCGGCGAACCTGATCGCGGACGCGCAGCTGGCGGCGACGCGGTCGCACGGCGCGCAGGCCGGCTTCATGAACGGCGGCGGGGTGCGCACCGGGCTGACGCCCGATACGCAGGGCCGCATTACCTTCGGCCAGATCTTCGAGCTGCAGCCGTTCGGCAACGGGCTGGTGGTGGTCGAGCTGACCGGCGAGCAGCTCGAGCGCCTGCTCGAGCAACAGTTCACGGACGACAGCTACGCCCCTAGGGCAAGGTCAAGGCTGCTGGTGCCATCCGCCAATTTCGCCTTCGACTACGACTTGTCCAAGCCCAAGGGCCAGCGCATCGTCACCATGCTGCTCGACGGCAAGCCGATCGATCGGGCCAAAAACTACCGCATCGCCGTCAACAATTTCCTCGCCTCCGGCGGAGACGGCTATTCGGTGCTGACCGAAGGCAAAGCGATCGCCGACGGCGGGCTCGACCTCGACGCGCTGGAGGCCTGGCTCGCAAAGGGACAGCCGGTCCCGAAGCTTGACCGCACCCGCAACCTCGCTCCCTAACGAAGCGGCGGCTCGTCGAAGCTTCTGAGCTTGCGGCTGTGCAGCCCGTCGCCCTCGTTGCGGAGGATATCGAGCGTCTCGATGCCGATCCGCAAATGCTGGCTGATCGCCCGCTCGTAAAAGGCATTGGCCTGGCCCGGCAGCTTGAGCTCGCCGTGGAGCGGCTTGTCCGATACGCATAGCAAAGTCCCGTAGGGCACGCGGAAGCGGTAGCCCTGCGCCGCGACCGTCGCCGATTCCATGTCGATCGCCACCGCCCGGCTCTGGTTGAAGCGCAGCGCCGACATTGTGTAGCGCAGCTCCCAGTTGCGGTCGTCGGTGGTGACCACGGTCCCGGTGCGCAGCCTCTTCTTGACGCTGTCGTCATCCTCGCCGGTGACGGCCAGTGCCGCGTTGAACAGCGCGGTCTGGACCTCGGCGATCGCCGGGATCGGCACTTCGACCGGAAGCACGTCATCGAGGATGTGGTCGTCGCGCAGATAGGCGTGGGCGAGGACATAATCGCCGATCGTCTGGCTGGGGCGAAGGCCGCCGCAATGGCCGATCATCAGCCATGCCTCGGGCCGAAGCACCGCGATATGGTCGCAGATCGTCTTGGCGTTGGACGGGCCGACGCCGATGTTGACCAGGCTGATGCCGGTGCCGCCGTCGGCCATCAGATGATAGGCCGGCATCTGGTGGCGGCGCCAGTCGCCGGCGGCGATCTGCCCTTCGGCATCGGCGAGGTCGCCCGCGGCGTAGAGGCCGCCCGGGACCGACAAAGCGGTGAACGGGCTGTCCGGCCGCTTGAGCTCGGCGACCGCGAAGGCGACGAACTCGTCGACGTAGCGGACATAGTTGGTGAACAGGACGAAGTGCTGGAAATGCTCGGGCGGAGTGCCGGTGTAATGCCGCAGCCGAGCGAGGCTGAAGTCGGTGCGCGGCCCGTCGAACAAAGCGAGCGGCCGCGCCGTGTGCCGAGTGAGGTCCCACGCGCCGTCGGCGATCTCGTCGCCGATGTGGACCAGCTCGCTCGACGGGAACCAGCGCGACAGCTCGGCCGCTCCGACCTCGCCCAATTCGATCTCGGCGCCGTCGAGCACATAAGGGTAGGGGATTTCGCTCGCCGACCGGCCGACCGAGACCTCGACGTCATAATCCTCGACCAGATAAGTGAGCTGTTCGGTCAGATATTTGCGGAACAGATGGGGCCGGGCGATGCTGGTCGCGTAGCGGCCGGGATGGTTCAATCGGCCGAACGAGCGCGCCGGAATCGTCTCCGACGGGCCGTGGCGATAGTCGAGCCGGAGCTCGGGATAGGCGAACAGCCCGGCGGCGCGGGCTTCCGGATCGGGCCGTTCGCCGCTCTTCAGATAGCGCGCCAGCGCGTTGCGCAGGTTCGAGAC
>JALYNQ010000059.1 GCA_030773115.1 Pseudomonadota bacterium | reverse complement strand
CCTCTGATGTGACGCCGCTTCCGGGAGACGCCGACGCTGCCGTTGCCATCACGCCGATTCCCGTCATCCCAAGAATTGTCGCAGCGCGGCTCAGCCGGTTGGAGTAAGACATACGAGTTTCCTCCTTACGGATCATGGAAGGGGCTTGTCATAGCCCCCTTACGGTCTCGTGAAGGCGCCGAAAGAGCGAAAGGGGACCAGATTAGTCTCGGTCCGCGGGTTTCGACTCGGTCGCGAGGCAACGAGTAATTAACAGGAATTAAGCATTGCGGCCACCGACCCGCTTTCGAGCCTGGGCGGAACGCCGCTTACCCCTCGATCGCCGCCATCAGGCTGGCGTTGCCGCCCGCCGCGGTGGTGTCGATGCAGGTCACGCGCTCGGTGGCGAAGCGGGCGACATAGTGCGGGCCGCCGGCCTTGGGGCCGGTGCCCGAGAGTCCTTCCCCGCCGAACGGCTGGCTTTCGACCACCGCGCCGATCTGGTTGCGGTTGACGTAGAGGTTGCCGACGCGGGCGTGCGCCTCGACATATTGGCGGGTGGTATCAATCCGGCTTTGCAGGCCGAGGGTCAGGCCGTAGCCGGTGGCGTTGATCGCCTGGATCACCTTGTCGAGCTCGCCAGACTTCCAGCGGATGACGTGCAGGATCGGCCCGAAATGTTCGCGGTCGAGCTCGGCCAGGCTCTTGATCTCATACATTGACGGCTTGACGAAATGACCGCGCGCCGCGCTGTCGGGCAGGTCGATCTCGGCCAGCAGCCGGCCTTTCGCCCTGAGCTCGTCGAGGTGCGACTGAAGCGCCGACCGGGCCTCGTCATCGATCACGGGGCCAACGTCCGTCGTCAATTCGCTCGGGTCGCCAACGGTTAGGGCCGCCATGGCGCCGGCGATCATCTCCAGCATCGAATCCGCGACATCGTCCTGCATGAAGAGGACGCGGAGTGCGGAACAGCGCTGACCGGCGCTCTGGAACGAAGAAGCGATCACGTCTCGGGTGACCTGTTCGGGCAGCGCGGAGGAATCGACGATCATCGCATTCTGCCCGCCGGTCTCGGCGATCAGCGGGACGATCGGGCCGTTGCGCTCCGCCAGGCCGCGATTTATCGCCCGAGCGGTGTCGGTCGATCCGGTGAAGGCCACGCCGCCAATCAATGGATGAGACGTCAAGGCGGCGCCGGTGCGCCCGTCGCCCGGCGCAACCTGCACGATGGCCTTTGGAATCCCGGCCGCATGCATCAGGTCGATCGCGCGGGCGCCGATCAGCGGCGTCTGCTCGGCCGGCTTGGCGATGGCGGCATTGCCGGCGGCAAGCGCGGCCGCGACCGGGCCGATGAAGATCGCCAGCGGGAAGTTCCATGGGCTGATGCAGGCGAACACGCCCCGACCGTGCAGGCGGAGCTCGTTGAGCTCTCCGGTAGGCCCGGGCAGCGTCGTCACCTGTCCGAACAGCCGGCGCGCCTCGCTGGCGTAGTAACGCAGGAAATCGACTGCCTCGCGGACTTCCAAGACCGCGTCGGCCGTGGTTTTCCCCGCTTCGCGGATGCACAGCGAGAAGAGTTCCGCGCGGTGCTGCTCGAACAGGTCGGCGGCGCGATCGAGCAGGCGGGCTCGCTCCTCTCCGCCTTGCTGGTCCCAGTCAATTTGCGCGGCATGCGCCGCCCGCACCATGCGGTCGACATCCGCTTCGCTGGCCCAGATCGCCCTGCCGACCTCGACCGACGTGTCGAACGGCGAACGGATGGGGATTTCCTCGCCGCTGCTGCTGCCGACGGTCGGCGCCGCGCGCCATGCCTTTGATTGCAGCTGCGCCAGCTTTTTCATCAGCGGCTCGCGAACCAGCGGGTCGCTCAGGTCGACGCCAGCACTGTTGAGCCGCCCCTTGCCGAAGATGGCGTTGGGCAGCGGGATGACCGGATTGCGCTTGGGCTCCAGCTTCTCAAGCTCGGCCACCGGATTGCGCACCAGCTCGTCGACGGGGATGTCGTCGTCGGCAATGCGGTTGACGAAGCTTGAATTGGCGCCGTTCTCGAGCAGGCGACGGACGAGATAGGCGAGCAGCTCCTTGTGGCTTCCCACGGGGGCGTAGATTCGAATCGGGGTTGGCTGCTCGCCGATACCCTTCTCCAGCTTGGCCAGCTCCTCGTAGAGGCCCTCGCCCATGCCGTGCAGCCGCTGGAATTCGAAGCCGGGTGCACCTTTGCGCGGCCCTGCCAAGGCCTTCACGGCGGCGATGGTGTTGGCATTGTGCGTGGCGAAGGCGGGATAGATGCAATCGCTGGCTTCAAGCAGCCGCTTGGCGCAGGCGAGATAGCTGACGTCGGTTGCCACCTTGCGCGTAAACACGGGATAATCCGGAAGGCCGGCGACCTGGGCGATTTTGATCTCGCTGTCCCAATAGGCGCCCTTGACCAGCCGGATCATCAGCTTGCGCCGATGCTTGCGGGCCAGCTCGACCGTCCAATCGACCAGCGGCAACGCCCGCTTCGAATAGGCCTGGATGGCCAGACCAAAGCCGCCCCAACCATTGCCGAACAGAGCGTCGTCGGCAGCGAGTTCTTCGATCAGGTCCATCGACAGCTCGAGCCGGTCGGCCTCCTCCGCGTCGATGGTAAGGTGGATGTCGGCTTTCGAGGCTTTCAGCGCCAGCTCGCGCAGCACCGGCAGGATCGCTGCCCTGGCCTCTTCGGCATGGCTCCACTCGTAGCGCGGATGCAGCGCCGACAGCTTGACCGAAATGCCCGGCGACTGGCGAAATCCGCCCTTAGCCATCGTGGCAATCGTGTCGAGCGCATGCGAATAGGCCCTGGCGTAGCGTGCCGCGTCGGCATGGGTCTTGGCCGCTTCTCCCAGCATGTCGAAGCTGTGGCTCCAGCCCTTGGCCTGCTCGGGCGCGGCGCGGCCGAGCGCTTCGTCGATGGTCCGCCCGAATACGAACTGGCGCCCGAGGATCTTCATCGCCTGGCTGACCGCGGTGCGGATAACCGGCTCGCCGAGACGGCCGACCGCCCGGCCCAGCGCGGCGCGCCAGCTGTCCGACTTGTCGTTGGCTTCCTCCAGTACCTTGCCGGTGAGGAGTAGCGAGAAAGTCGCGGCATTGACGAAGGTGGAGCGGCTGCCGCCCAGCTTTTCGGCCCAATCCGGCCCGGACAGCTTGTCGGCAATCAGGTCGTCGGCGGTCTCGGCATCGGGAATGCGGAGTAGCGCCTCGGCCAGGCACATCAGCGCAATGCCCTCGTCGGAGCCGAGATCATAGGCCTGCATGAATGCGTCTAGTCCCGCTGCCTTGTGGCCTCTGACCGCATTGACCAGCGTCCGGGCGATGGCGCCGGCTTCGCCCTGCTGCGTCCCGCTGAGCTTCGCCTGGGCCAGCCGTTCCAGGACGATCTCATTCTCATCGGGGCGATAGGCGAGGCGAAGCGCGGTACGATCGATCATATATGCTTTCCGGAAACGGCGTTTGCGCGGCGAGATAGGCGCTCCCGACCCGGCTTGCTAGCAGCCATTTGCGACCTGTTTGGTAACCATTTTCGCCTAAGCCGCGCCCATGGGCTATTCGCGGCCATTCGACCTTACCGACAGCCGGCCGCTGGTAAGGCCGCAACCTGCAGCGAGTAAGCTGCTCGGGCTGGAGCTGCTGCGCTTCGCGTCGGCCATTGCCGTGCTGTTCTTTCATTACCGTCATTTCGCCGACATGGCGGGCATGACGTCGGTCGCGCCGAGCTCCGTCCCGCTCTACCGCCTGCTGTGGCCGCTGTACGACTATGGCCAATATGGCGTTCAGCTGTTCTGGGGGATCAGCGGTTATATCTTCTTCTGGAAATATGGCGCGGCAATCCATTCAGGTGCGATTGCGGCGAGCCGCTTCTTCTGGCTGCGCTTCTCCCGGCTCTATCCGCTGCATCTGATCACGCTGGCGGCGGTCATTGGCTTGCAGGCGATCCACCGGCAGCTGACCGGTGCCGATTTCATCTATCCGGCCCAGGACGCGGCCATGCTGGTCCGCCAATTGCTGTTGGCGACGGACTGGGGCGCTGCTCCGCCGATGAGCTTCAACGGCCCGATCTGGTCGATCTCCGCCGAAGTCGCCGTCTATGCCGGCTTTTTCCTGCTGCTGAGGCGGGTAGCGCCCAGCGCTGGCCTGTGCATCGCGGTGGTTACCGCCGGGCTCGCCCTGCAACTGGCCGGTCTTGAATGGGTCTCGATCGCCTGCGCGACCTATTTCTTCGCCGGCGGGCTGGCCGCTTTGGCGCCGGCCAACTCCGAGCGTAAGGCAGCGATCGGCCTAGCGGGTCTCATCCTGTTATGCATGGCAAGCGGGAGCCTGGGCAATCGCGACAAGCTGCCGATTATCCTGCTTCTCGCCGTCCCTTGCCTGCTCGTCCTGCTGGCCCGGGATTGGCAATTCCTGACGCGAGCGCAGCGTCCGATCCAGTTCGCCGGCAACCTCACCTACTCCAGCTATCTACTGCACTTTCCACTGCAGCTGCTGCTGGCGATCGGCGTGGCCGCGACTGGTGTCGTGCCGGCGCTGACCAGCCCGGCCTTCCTCGCCGCCTACATCGGCGTGTCGCTGGGTGCCGCGGCGATCAGCTATCGCGCCTTCGAGCTACCGGTACAGCAATGGCTGCGGCAACGGCTGACCAATCGGGCGACGGCCTAGCGCTCAGGGCGTCTGGCCGTGGCAATGCTTGTACTTGAGGCCTGAGCCGCAGGGACAGGGCGCGTTTCGGCTGGCCGGGGCGACGATCGTGTCGCCGTTGGCCATTTCCTCGGGCAAGGCGGGCTGCGGCGCGTGGAGCGGCGGCAGGTTCGACAGCAGCGCTCCGCTTGCGTCGAAATCGGCGCTGTCGTCGTCGCCCGACAGCGGGTCGATATGATGGGTGATGAAGTCGGGTAGCGCGAAGGCGCCGGCCGGCGTCATCTGCACCGGCTCCTCGAACTGGATCTGGGCGCGCATCAGCATCCGCGTCACATCCTCGCGGATCCCGACCAATAGCCGCTCGAACAGCAGGAAGGCCTCCTGCTTATATTCGTCGATCGGCTTCTTCTGGGCGTAGCTGCGGAGGTGGATGACCTGCCGCAGCGCGTCGAGGGTCGCCAGATGCTCCTTCCAATGATGGTCGAGCGTCTGGAGAAGGATGTTCTTCTCGACCTGCACCCAGCGGTCGCGCTCGACCATGTCGATCTTCGCGGTCATGCGCTCGTCGGCCAGCTGCTGCAGCCGTTCGACGATGATCGCCTGCTCGACTTCTTCTTCCTGCAGCCATTCTTCAAGCGGCGGATCGAGGTCGAGGACCTCGCCGACATTCTGCTTGAGGCCCTCGACGTCCCATTGTTCGGGATAGGTGCCCTCGGGACAGCTCGTCATGACCAGCCCCTGGATCGTCTCGGTGCGGAAGTCCTCGACCACGTCTGACACATGATCGGCGTCCATGATCTCGGCGCGCTGCTCGTAAATGACCTTGCGCTGGTCGTTCATCACGTCGTCGAATTCGACGACCTGCTTGCGGATGTCGTAGTTGCGCGCCTCGACCTTCTTTTGCGCGGTCTCGATCGCCTTTGAGATCCAGGGCGAGACGATCGCCTCGCCGTCCTCGAGATTCTTGTTCATCAGCCGGGCGAAGGCGGTCTGCGGGCCGAAGATGCGCAGCAGATCGTCGTCGAGGCTGAGGTAGAAGCGCGACAGGCCCGGGTCGCCCTGGCGGCCCGAGCGGCCGCGCAGCTGGTTGTCGATGCGCCGGCTCTCGTGGCGCTCGGTGCCGAGCACAAACAGGCCGCCGGCTTCCAGCACCAGCCTTTTCTGCTCGGCGACCTCCTCCTTGATCCTGGCGATAGCCGAATCCCGTTCCGGGCCCTCCGGCATGTCGCCAAGCTCATCCTCAATCCGGAAATCGACGTTGCCGCCAAGCTGGATGTCGGTCCCGCGCCCGGCCATGTTGGTTGCGATCGTGACCATGCCGAGCGCGCCCGCCTGGGCGACGATATGCGCTTCCTTCTCGTGGAAGCGGGCGTTCAACACGGAGTGCTGGATGCCTTCCTGGTTGAGATACTCCGACAACATCTCCGACTTTTCGATCGAAACGGTGCCGACGAGGACTGGTTGGCCCTTCTCCTGCCGGGTCTTGATCTCCTTGGCGATGGCGCCGAACTTGTCGGTGATATTCTTGTAGAATTCGTCGTCCTCGTCCTGGCGCTGGACGGGAACGTTGGTCGGAATGGTGACCACATTCATCCGGTAAATGTCGAAGAATTCCGGCGCTTCGGTTGCCGCCGTGCCGGTCATTCCGGCCAGCTTCGGATACATGCGGAAGTAATTCTGGAAGGTGATCGAGGCCAGCGTCTGGTTCTCCGGCTCGATCTGCACCCCTTCCTTGGCCTCGACCGCCTGGTGAAGGCCGTCCGACCATCGGCGACCCTCCATCATCCGGCCGGTGAACTCGTCGATGATGATGACCTTGTCGTCTTTGACGATGTAATCGATGTCCCGCTTGAACATCTTGTTGGCCTTGAGGGCCTGGTTCAGGTGATGGACCACCTGGGTGTTGGCGATGTCGTAGAGGTTCTGGCCCTCGATCAGCCCGGCCGCTTCGAGCATCCGCTCGGCCTTTTCGGTGCCGTCCTCGGTCAGGACGATGCTCTTCTGCTTTTCGTCCTTGTCATAGTCGGCGTCGGTGAACTGCTTCACGATCGCGTCGACGCCCATGTAAAGCTCGGACTTGTCATCGGTCGGGCCGGAAATGATCAGCGGGGTGCGGGCCTCGTCGATCAGGATCGAGTCCACCTCATCGACGATCGCGTAGTGGAACGGGCGCTGGACCATCTGCGCCCGGCTGTATTTCATATTGTCGCGCAGATAGTCGAAGCCGAGCTCGTTGTTGGTCGCGTAGGTGATGTCGCAATTATAGGCGTCGCGCCGCTCCACGTCCGACAGGTTGGGGACGATCACCCCCACCGTCATGCCGAGGAAATTGTAGATCTGGCCCATCCAGTCGGCGTCGCGCCTGGCCAGATAGTCATTGACGGTGACGACATGCACGCCATTGCCGACGAGAGCGTTGAGATAGACCGCCAGCGTGGCAACCAGCGTCTTGCCTTCGCCGGTCCGCATTTCGGCGATTTCACCGCGGTGCAGGGCGATGCCGCCGATCATCTGGACGTCATAGTGGCGCTGACCGAGGGTGCGCTTGGCCGCCTCGCGGACCGTGGCGAATGCCTCCGGGAGCAGGTCGTCGAGCTTGGTTCCGTCGGCCAGCCGCTGGCGGAAGAGTTCGGTCTGCCCGCGCAGCTCCTCGTCGGTCATCGCCGAGATGGTCGGCTCGTAGCTGTTGATGGTTTCGACGATCCTGCCGAGCTTGGCGACGTAACGGTCGTTGGCCGAACCGAAAATTCTCTTGGCCACAGAAGCGAGCATCGGACGAACAATTCCTCAAAAGGCCTGCAACTTGAGGGCAGGGAAAAAGGCGTCCGCAAGCGGACGTTGGTTGCGGCGCGATGTAGGGAGCGGGTCTAGCCTAGTCAATTGACCGGAGGGCACCGCAATTCTAGCGAGTTTGCATGGCAGATTGGGCCGGCGGCTGCATGTGCGGGACGGTTCGCTTCCGACTGGCAAGCGAGCCGTTCGACGCAGGCTGGTGCCATTGCCGGACCTGCCAGCTAAACAGCGGGGCGCCTGCGATGGTGTTCGCTACCGTTCCCCTGGCGGATTATCGGTTTGAGGCTGGCGAAGCGGCGGTCCGGCGGGTCGCCTCCAGCAGCTTCGGGTATCGCGCCTTTTGCGGGGAATGCGGCACGCCGCTGTACACCCATGTCGAGCACCAGCCCGACACGCTGGATTTCAGCGTCACCACGTTGGATGAGCCGGGACGCGTGCGCCCCGGCTTCCACATCTTCTGGTCAAGCAGGGTGTCGTGGATTCAAATCGACGACGGGCTGCCGAAATTCGACCGCTTCCGGCCGAATACCGTGGGCCTCGAGGGAATTGAGCCGCCGGCCTAGCCGACCTGGCTGCTCGCCGATCCCGAAAGCTGGCCTTCCAGCCACTGCTGGATCTGGCTGCGGGGAGCGGCGCCGACCTTCTGCGCGACCGCCTCGCCATTCTTGAACAGCAGCATGGTCGGGATCCCGCGCACGCCATAGCGCCCCGGCGTGTCGGGATTCTCGTCGATGTTGATCTTGGCGATCGTCACCTGGTCGCCGAGGTCGGCCGCGATCTCTTCGAGCGCGGGAGCGATCATCCGGCATGGGCCGCACCATTCCGCCCAGAAATCGACGAGCACGGGTTTGTCGGCGCCGAGCACGTCCGCCTGGAAGCTCTGGTCGGTGACGGTCTTGGTATTCTGGCCCATTTCGGACTCCTTCAAGTCAATTGGCGAGGGATATGGGGACGGACTCGGCGATGCTCAACCTGGGAGCGTAATCAGCCTGGGCCCGGCTGTGTAGAGCAATGATGCCTCGATCTTGCGGCCAGGAAATATTGCCTTGAGCGCCCCGGCATAAGCCTCCATCTGCGCTCGGTGGGCGGACGGCACCGATGCAAGATCCACCGGGACCGAGCGGCCGGTCTTGAAGTCGATTACGCGAACGAGGTCGGGTCCGATGCACAGCCGATCGACCGTGCCGGCGATGACCCGCCCGTCAGGCAGGCTTGCCGCAATCGGCGCCTCGGCCAGGGCCTCGGCTCCGAACAGGTCGGCGAATGCGGGATCGGCAATCAGCGAGCAGGCCGATTCCGCGATCTCCCGTCGCGCTTCGTCGGCAACGCCCATCCGCTCCAGCCATTGCAGGGCCAGAGGAAAGCGCTCGCTCGCCTCCACGCCTGGCAATCGCTCGAACAGCGAGTGCAGCAAAGTGCCGCGCCGCGCCGCCTCGCGCATGTCCGGCGTGGGCGGCGGTGCTGCGTCTCGGTCCTCGACGATCTGCGAGGGCGCCAGGGGCCTCGGCGGTCGTGCCTCGACCGGTGCCGCCCGAAGCAGCCAATCGGGAATGGCGACTGGCTCAAGCGCAGCCTTGCCAGACTTGGCCTTCGGCGGTGGAGCGCCCCCACCCTCCCACAGCAGCGCCTGGCCCCAGCCGTCCATCTCCGTCGAGGCCGCTCCAAGCGATTGCATCGCTCGTGCCGCGGCAGCGTGCCAGCTGCCGGCCGACATCGCGCGTTTCGGCTTGACCCCGGCGATCACCAGCCGCTCGGCGGCCCTGGTCAGGCCGACATAGGCCAGGCGCCAATGTTCCTGGCGATCGGCTTCCTTCGCGGCGTCGAGAAGGGATCGGAAGATCGGCGCGCATTCTTCCTTGCGCGGGCGGATGATCGGTAGCTCGCCAATCCCCGGCAGCGGCACGTCCATGACCGACGACGTACCACCGACCTTCTCCGGATCGTGGGTAGCATCGGCCAGGATGACGAGCGGGGCCTCCAGCCCCTTGGCGCCATGGACCGTCATCACCCGTACCGCATTGGAGGGCGCGGCGGGATCGCGTTTCACCTCCACCGCGCCCTGGCCGAACCAGGCGAGGAAGCGATCGAGCGAGGCGATCTCCTCCTGTTCGAATGCCAGCGCGCTGGCGACCAACTCCTCGATCGGGTCGCGCGCTGCCTCGCCCAGCCGCCGCAACAGCTTCCGCCGTCCATCAAGCGGGCCGGACAGGATCGTTTCGAGAAATCGGGCGGGAGTGACATAGTCCGCCATGGCGAGCCAGCTCGCCAGGATGGCATGGGCTTCGGCCCAATGGGGTTGCTGTTCGCGACGGCTCGCCAGCTCGGTCCACAGCCTGCCCTTACGGCCGTAAGCAAGTTCGAAAACCTGTTCCTGGGTCCAGCCGATTAATGGCGATACCAGCAGGGCAGCCAGATTGAGATCGTCCAGCGGCTGCACCGCAAAGGTGATAGCCGACAGCAGGTCCTTGACCGCCAACGGCTTGTGCAGGTGCAGGCGGTCGATCCCGGCAACAGGAACTCCCTGGGCGTAAAGCCGGGCGACGATCAACGACGCGAGCTCGGTCCGGCTTCGAACGAGGATCAGGATGTCGCCAGGACGCAAGGGTTGCCTGGTCGTGGCCATGACCGGCGCCTCGGCCAGCCATCGCCTGACCTGCCGTGCGATCGCGTCGGCATAGAGGCGCGTCGCGTCATCGATCCAGCCCTCCTCGCCTTCCTCGGCTTCCCCTTCACCATCCGCTTCATAGGGCGCCCAAAGCTCGACCCGCCCCGGTCGGTCGGCATGAAACGGTTGGTGACGGTTGGGCGGGGCTCTCAGCCCCAGCTCTCGGAAGCCAACGTCGCCGATCAGCGCGTCCACGACCTCGAGCACTGGCGGCGACGAGCGAAAACTGGCGTCGATCGACAGGTCGCGGAACTCGCGCGCCCGGATGTCAGCCGCATCGGCACTATCCAGGAGTATCGAAGCCCGGGCCGAGATCTTCGCTCGGAATTGCTCATATTCCTTCGGATCGGTCCCCTGGAATCCGAAGATCGCCTGCTTGTAGTCGCCGACCATGAACAGGGTGCGCCAGCGGCGCTCGGTCTCCGGATTGCCGGAAAAATATTCCTCCGCCAGCGTATCGATGATCGCCCATTGATCGGCATTGGTGTCTTGCGCTTCGTCGACCAGGATGTGGTCGGTGCGCTGGTCGAGCTTGTAGCGGACCCAGTCGCCCATTCCCGGCTGCTCGAACAATCGCCGGGTCCAGGCGATTAGGTCATCAAAATCGGCGACGCCCTGGGCGCGCTTGGCGTGAACATAGGCGCGAGCGAAGGCCTGTCCGGCCCGAAGCCCGGCCGCCTGTGTCTTCGCCAGTTCGGCGGCGCAAATCAGGGTTCGAAGCTCGATCAGCCAGTTGGCGAATTCGGACAACAGCTCGTCATATTCGGGTACGACGGCCCGCTGTTTCGGTGAGGATTTGCAGGGTTCTCCCTTGGCGGTAACTAGCCCCGAGCCGAGCCCTTGCAGCCGATCCTTTCGCCATATTGGCGGGGCGACGAGGAACGCCGTCAAATTGGCTACGATCTTGTCGCCGGTGCCAGTTGCCCAGGCGCGATTGGCGGCGATAAGGCGCTCGAACAGGCCAAAATCAATCTCGTCATCGTCAAGCCGGCTGGCGATCTCGGCTTCGGGATCGCCGCTCGTGATGCCGATGATCTCCAACAGCCGCGCTTCTATGGTCGCCGGGTCGCCCAACGCTTCCATCGCCGCATGAGCGCGGGCGCCAGCCATCAGATAGGCCTCCGCGCCTGCCTCGCCGAGCCGAAGACTCAGCGCCGATACATCGTCGATCAGCAGCTGGTCGCGGTTCGCTTCCGCTGCCTCCAGCAGCGACGCCAGCGTTCGCCGCGCCAATTCGGCCTCAGCCCGCCCCTCGATCGAGCGGAAGCCGGGCGCGATGCCCGCTTCCGCTGGAAAGGAAGCGAGCAGCGTTTGCGCAAAGCTATGGATGGTCTGGATGCGAAGGCCGCCGCCCGGCGCATCCAGCACCTCCGCGAACAGGCGCCGGGCCCGCTCGACGGCCGGCGGACTATTGTCCTCGCCGAGCGCGAACAATTCCTTCCGCAGCGCTTCGTCGGGCAAGCGGACCCAATGCGCCAGCCGTTCGCCGAGCCGGTTGGCCATTTCCGCGGCGCCTGCCTTGGTGAAGGTCAGGCACAGGATGGTTGACGGCGACGTGCCGCGCAGCAGCAGGCGCAGCACGCGCGAGGTCAGCACATGGGTCTTGCCGGTGCCGGCTGACGCCGACAGCGCGGCATGGACACGCGGGTCCGACGCCGCCTCCTGCGCGCCCTGCAGCGGAAGCAAGGGTTTCAGCCGGCGACGCACGGAACCTCCCTTTCCAAGCCGCGCTGTTCCGCATAGGGACGGGGCCGGCAACCGAATGAGAGGGTCGAATGAGCGACAGCGACAAGAGCGACGAGGAACGGCGGGCCAAGCTGGTGAAAGCCGGCGTTGCGGTCGGGATCGGGTCCGCGGCGATCGTTGCCGCGTTGCTCTATGCCTCGACCGTCAAGAAAAAGGCCACGCGCAAGCCGACCAGCGGGGACGCGACCGACTGAGGCCGGCCTATTCACGGCCATACCACTCCTCCAGCCGCATCAGCTGGTCATAATCTTCATAAGGCGCATAGGCGGGATTCAGCTTGGCTGCGAACTCCCTTGTTCCCAACAGATAGTCGGAAACGGCGGCAGTAAATTGGGCATAGGCCCGCTCGACGAATGCCCCTGGCCCATCGTCGGCGTCGGGTGACTGACGATAGCCGATCTTTCCATGCTTCTTCGCCAGCGACCAATATTCATGGGCCCCGGCTTCACCTTGGATGCCCTTGAATCCGCCATCCCGAGCAATCAGTGACAACAGTCCAAGCTGCATCGCGAAACCTTCCGCCACAGCCTTTTTGGCCGGTGCCTGGCCGGTCTTGTAATCGACGATCGCCAGCCTCCCGTCCGGCAGCCGGTCGATCCGGTCGACCTTTCCATAGAGGGTGACGCCGGCAACGTCGGCCTCGCCAAATTCTTCGGCAAGAGCCGGCAGGCGGCCCGCTTCCCTGTCCCTGGCCGATTCCGCCGCGATCCAGTCGATCGCCTCCATCAACCGCGGCGACCAGAGCGCGCGAAGCATCGGATGGATGGCTTCGTCGGCCAGCAGCGCCGCTGCCCGGGCCGCGAGCTTCGCAGGATCGCACTCATCCTGCTTGAACCACGCCTCCAGCACCTCATGAACGGCCGTGCCCTTCCAGGCGGCATGATGCTCGGCGTCGACCGGTTCCTCCGGCCTCAGCTTGAGGATGGCCTTGGCATAGAAGGCGAACGGGTCCGCCCTAAGCCGGTCGAGATCGGTGACGGCGATCTTCTTCGGCCGGGCCTCGATCGGAGGTTGCGGTGCGGGTCTTTTCGCCGGCTCCACGTCAGAGCTCGCATCGAGGGCGATTGCGAGCCGCTCGAGCCGCTGGTCGCGGGTCATGCCTCCGGTCATCGCCTGCAGCCGAAGCCAAAGCCGCGAGGCAACCGTCGGCGATCGGCTGTCCCGCCGGGCGCGGGTCAGCAGCACCCGAGGCGCACCGAGCGCGCTCATGAAATCATGGGCGGCCAGGCCGGTGCGATATTCGAGGCCGGGAAGGCCAAGCGCCCGCCGGATCTGCGGCGCCAGCCAAGGATCCGGACTCGGCTGCGACGGCCACACGCCCTCGTTCATCCCGCCGAGGATCATCACATCGGCCTTTTGCAGCCGCGCCTCGAGCAGCCCCCAGATGAAGATCCGAGGATGGCCACCATAGGGTCGGCGGACCGGCAGGCCGTCCATTAGGCCGCGCAAGGCCGGAATGACATCTTCCGGCATAACCGCGACCGCCAATGCATCGGGCGACTGCTCCAGCTTCGCCAGCAATTCCGCCGACAGACGCCCATCCGGCCCGCGCCAGGCGGCGTCGCCTGCCAGACGGTCCGCCGCCTCGCGCAAATATGTGGCGACACTGGCCAGCGACGTGGCGCCAATGCCGCCATCAAGCTGGGCGACATACTCCCGAACGAAACGCCAGGCGCGGTTTTCGGCGAAGCGCTCGTCGAGGCCTTCGATCCCGGCACGTGGGCGGGGTCCGCGCAACCCGAGGTCGAGTTGCCGCGCCGCCTCGAGCCAGCTGAGGCGATCGTCACGCTCCCCGCCGACCAGCGGATGCTTGAGCAGAACCAGCAATGGCACCGGCGCCAGATTCTCGACCGCGGCGGCGGCGATCGCCAGCAGCAGCCTCCCGGCAGGCGTATGGGAGAGCGGTTGTCCGGCGCTGTCGTCGGCCTCGATGCCCCAGCGCTGGAGGTGCGCCGATACCCGGGCAGCCAGATTTCGGTCCGGCGTGACCAGCGCGGCGGTTTCGCCAGGCTTTTCGACCGCCTCACGCAGGGCGATGGCGATGGCCTGGGCCTCGCTGGCCGGATCGGGCAGCTCGGCAACGCGAATGCCCGTCAGCCTTCGCTCGGAGACCGACAGTCGCGTCCATTTATCGCTGAAACGCGGCGCGGCCATGGCTTGGACCACGGCCCGGCTTCGCATTGATGAAGATGCCGCGCGCCCGCCGCCACGCCATGGCAGCACTTCCTCGCGGGCCACGCCGATGCGGTCGAGCAGTCGCTTCAAATGATATTGTGGATGCCCCTCCTCACCCCTGCCATCCTCGTCGGGGCCGAGCGCGTCCCATTCCTCGTCAGACATGGCAGGCGCGTTGGCCAGGGCGGGCAGGATCACCGCGCCCCGCTCCAGCCGCGCCACCCGCGCCAGGAGGGCAGCCACCGCTGGTGCCGAAGTGGTGATGCCGGCGGCGAGCGTAAAGCCCTCGGGCGGCCGTCCGGACCATCGTTTGGCCAGTGCATGGAGCAAGCGACTCCGGCGCTCGGCGAGGTCGATTACGCCTCGCTTCGCCAGTAGCGTCGGCCATTGGTCGAGGACTGCACGGAAGCGCTCGATAGAGTGGAGCCAATGGGCAGCCAGTTCGGGCGTTTCGTTGACCGCTTCAACCAGCCGCGACGGTTGCACTTCCTCGATCGCCAGCTGGTCCATGGTCCGGGCCAGCTCCGCCGCCAGGCGCATCGCCTCCGCCGCCCCGGTTCCTTCGGCCCGGATCAGCCTGGCCAACAGCAATTGCCGTTCGAGCGGGTCGATCGCCGGCGGAATTTCCTCGGCCAGGTCGAGCGGGTCCAACGCGCCGCCGATCCGCTCGCCCAGGTCCGGATCGCCGATGGCAATTAGCCGCGGCAGAACGAGTCCGCCTTCGCTGACTCGAACGAAGGCTTCGGTGACGGTGCGGACGGCGCGGTTGCTGGGCAGCAGGATCCGCCCGCGGGCCAGGGCCAATGGATCGCGCCCCACGGCATTGATCAGGTCGATCGCGAGGCTGTCCGAAAAGCTGCGATGTGCGGGTATTGAAAAGACAAGCGGGCTGCCAGCAACGCGGCGCTGGAACAGGCCGTTATCAGCCATGCTCTAATGCGCGCTCGGTGGCCTTGATCGCGGCCGGATTGCCGACATCGAACCAAAGCCCTTGGTGAACCGCGCCGAAGCAGCGGCCCGCGGCGATCGCCCGGTCCCACAGGAGATTGGTCGAGAAGGGTCCTTCCGGCGCGTCACGCAGCAAGCGTTTCGACACCATCTGGATGCCGGTGAACACGAATGGAGCGACCTTCCCCTTTTCGCGCCGGACCAGGCGGCCGTCCGCTGTCATATGGAAGTCGCCTTGGCCGCCATGATTGCCGGCGTGAGCCTGCGGGACCAGCAACAGCAGCGCGTCCATATCTTCGTCGCGCCACAGGGACGCCAGCAAATGCAGCGTGTCGGCCGGGCCGTCGATCCAATAATTGTCGCTGTTGATCACCAGGAACGGGTCGGCATCGATCATCGGCTCGGCAATGATCAGGCCGCCGCCGGTCTCCATCAGCTGCTTGCGCTCGTCGCTGATACGGACGTCGAAATCCGTGGCCCGCGCCTTGAGGTGCGCTTCCAGCGAGTCCGCCAGATAATGGACGTTGACCACGACCTTGCCGACACCCGCCGAGCGCAGCCGGTCGAGCACATGGTCGATGAGCGCCTTGCCGGCCACCTCGACCAGGGGCTTTGGTCGGCTGGCGGTCAACGGTCGCATGCGTTTCCCAAGTCCCGCCGCCAGGATGAATGCAGTGTCCGGAACTCTGGCCTCGATTTCGGGCCGAAGCGCGAGCGCGCGTGCCTTGCGGTTCATGCCGCGGATTCCTGCCAGGCGGCTGCGCGGTGCGATGCCGGGATATTGGCGTCAAACCACTCGCGAAGCGGCTGGAGGCTGGGCTCGCCAAGGTCGCGCTCCAGCAGGCCCCACATCCGGGGTTGATACGCCTTGTAGCGCTCCTTTCCGTCACGCTTCCACAATCGGCAGAAGACGCCGAGGATGCGGGTGTTGCGCTGTGCGGCCAGGGCCCAATAAGCAGGCTCGAAACGGTCATCGGCACCCGCCTTCGCGAGATAACGGTCGATCATATCCCGTTCCAACGCCGGCGGAACGTCGCGCCGGGCATCTTCCAATATTGACGCGAGGTCATAGGCCGGATGCCCCGCCACCGCGTCCTGGAAATCGATCAGCCCAAACCGCTCGATTCCGCCGCGACCATCAAGCAGCATGACATTTTCAGCATGGTAGTCGCGAAGCACAGTGACCGGGCCCAGGCCATCGCCGGCGACTGGTTTCAACACCTCGCTCCAGGCCTTGTCCCATTGCTCGACGTCTACCGGGTCGAGCCCAACCGCCGGGACGTACCATTCGGGGAACAGTCGTAACTCCTTCAGCCATTCATCGAGTCCGTGAGGCGGCAGGCCGGGCATGGACGGCTGTCGGTGAAGATGAACCAGAACATCGACGGCCGTTTCGTACAGATCGCGCTCGATCTCGGGCTCGGTATCGACTGCTTCCCGCATCTGTGCATCGCCGAGGTCGTCAAGCAGCAGCAGACCCTGCTCGAGATCCGCGGCAAGAACCCGGGGCGCCGCAAGGCCGATCTGCTGGAGCCATTCGGCAATGGCCACGAACGGCCGCGGATCCTCATGCGGCGGCGGCGCATCCATCAGAACTGCCCGTCGTTCGCCGGCATGGATGCGGAAGTAGCGGCGAAAACTGGCATCGCCGGCGAGCGGCAATATCGTCGCGTTGGCCCAACCGTGCTGCGCAAGAAAATCGGAGGCGGTGATCGGTGGAATCATAGTGGCGGCCATCGCCCTTCCCATGACGCAGGCACCTCGGCTGTCAAGGCGCGTGAGCCGTTGTCCATCACTTCGAGCGACAGGGCGAGCGCCTCGGGCCATGCATCGGTTCCGGCATGCTCGGGCCATTCCACGATCAGCACGCCCTCCCGGCGGATATCGTCCAGTCCCAGCTCGTCGAGATCCATTGCGTTTTCAATACGATAGAGGTCGACGTGCCAGACGGGCGGGTCAAGCGATTCATAGGGCTGGACGATTGCAAAGCTGGGGCTTGGAACCTCCCCCTTGTGGCCGAGCGCTGCCAGAAGACCCCGGACCAGCGTGGTCTTGCCCGCCGACAGTGGCCCCGACAGAGTGACCACGTCGCCGGCCCTCAGGGTCGGTGCCAGCTTGCGCCCAAACGCCAGCGTCGCCTTTTCGTCCTTGAGCGTCACTGCGGCGCCCGGGGAATGGTCAGCGTGATGCTGGTTCCCTTGCCCAGGGCGGATTCCAGCTCGACGGTGCCGCCATGCGCCTCGACAAACTGACGGGTTAGCGGCAGGCCGAGGCCAAGCGCCGCCTCGCCCCGTGCAGCGCCGGACCGATGGAACCGGACAAACACCTGCTCCTGCTGCTCGGGCGCGATGCCGGGCCCATCGTCGACGATGATGATCGTTGCGCTGTCCTCGTCGCCGCTGGCCTTGAGCCAGATATGGCCGCCCTCGTCGGTATAGGCGACCGCATTGCGCAGGATATGCTCGACTGATTCCCGCAGGCGGCGGGCGTCGCCGATGACGCTGCCCGCGCTCGGTTCCAGCGCCAGCTCGAGCTTCTGGTCTTTGTCGGTGGCCCGACTCTTCAACGCCTCCGCCGCGGCGCGGCACATGCCGGCGACATCGACCCTCTCCCGCTCCAGCACGATCCCCTGCGTGTCGCCCTGGGTCAGGTCGAGCACGTCGTTGATCAGCTTCGACAGGCGCTCAACTGATTCCAGGATCGCGCCGACATAATCGGTCGCCGCCGCAGGCAGCTTGCCGGCATAGCCGCCCTGCAGCATCTCGGCGAACCCGCCGATCGAGGTCAGCGGGGTGCGCAGCTCGTAGCTCATGTTGGCAACGAAGTCGGTCTTGACCCGGTCCGCTTCCTCCAGCGCCGTCGCGCGCTCCCGCAGCGCCGCCTCGATCCGGGTGGAATCGGTGACGTCCACCATCGTGAACAGCGCATTGCCGTCCGGCAGCGGTACGGCCGCGAATTCGAAATGGCGGCCATCGGTCAGCGAAACACGGCCGGTTCCCGACTGGCGGCCGCTGGTGGTCGAGCGAACAAGCTCGCGAACCTGCGCCGCCGCGGTCGGGTTGACCAGCCGCTTGGCCATCGCCGGGACCAGCTCGTCAACTCGGGGATGCTCGGCAAGCCAGGCTTCATCCAGGTCCCACAGCTCGCTGAAGCGGCGATTCCACAAATAGAGCCGTCCGTCCGAGGCAAACACGCTGATCACTTCGAACAGATTGTCGAAGGTGGCGGCGCGCACACGCAGCAGCGTGTCGCGGGCCGACGCCAGCCTGACCTGCTCTGTGCGGTCCTCGAAGATGAGGCGCAGGCCGCCGTCGGGCAGCGGCTGGCCGAGGATGCGCAGATGGTCGCCGTTGGACAGCATCCAATCCTCTTCGATCGCTTCTTCCGGCGAGGTGAACCAGGCCCGGCGTTCGGCCTTCCACGCGGGGAAGTCGCGCACTTCGGGCAGCCGGCCATTTTCGCGCATGCGCTCGAGAACGCGGTCGAATTCAGGCTGCTCGGCCAGCCATTCCGGCTCCAGCTGGGCCATGATCGCGAACGGGCGATTGAAGAAAGCCAGTTGGCGTTCGCCATCGAACTGGACGGCACCGGCGGTCATGCGGTCGGCCAGCTCGCGCTGCGACAACTGGTGATGCGCCAGCTCGATCCGCGCATCCTCCAGATCCTGGATGTCGATCGCGAAGCCGGCCACCGCGCCGGTCGGCAATGGCACATCGACAATCCGCAGCATCCGCCGCTCCTGCCCGATCGTCGCGGGCTGTGCGCGGGAATAGGGCTTGCCCAGTTCCAGTGCCCGCTCGGCGCCAGCGCGCGCGCTTTCGGATCCGACTGCGTCGATCAGCTCGGCGCCCTTTTCGATGACCTCGGCCGCGTCCCGACCCTCGACCGCGGCGACGAAGGCGGCATTAACCAGCCCGAGGCTGAGGTCGGGGCCGCGATACCACATGGGAAAGGGCGCGTTTTCGATCAGGTGGGTCAGCGCATCGAGCGCCCCCTCGGTTTGCGACAAGCGCCGCGCCAGGCGCTGGCGGTCGGCGTCGGCATCGCTGATGTCGAACAGCCATACGAGAACCGTTCCCGGGCCGGCCGGCGGCGGGGCAAGCGCGGCTCGAAGCTCCACGACCCGGTCGCGGCTGGCGAGGCGCATCTGCTTGCGGATTGGCGCTCCGCCCAGACGCACCTCTTCCAGCTGGCCGGCAAAACCGGAAAGGTCGTCGCGATCGAACCCGACATCGTCACCGCCAAGTCGATCGAGCCGCTCCGGCGAGGAAGATATCCCCAATTCGCGCAGCAGTTGGGCGTCGGCGTCGATCCTCCCATCGGGATGGACCAGCAGGGCCCGGGCCGGCGCCGCATCAAGCAGCGAGCGCATCGTCCGCGCCGCGCCCAGCACCGCCTGCGCCCGGCGGAGCCGCTTGGCGGCAAGGATGGCCAATCCGACCCCGACGGCGACCCAAACCGCGGCCAGTACGATGATCACACCAGCGGCTTCTGCCCCGACGATCACGCTGCGTTAGCCCCCGACCTTCATTGCCCCGTCATAGAAGGCGGAACCGCAAAGAAAAAGGGCCGCCCCCGAGGGAGCGGCCCCCGCCCGAACGTGGCATTAATGTGACATGCCGGTAATGATTTGCAGTGAGGCCCCAGAGACTATTTGAAATTTCGGCCACATGCAGAGAGACATTCGCCTGCTAGTTCAAGTCAGGGGATTATTCGGAATGTCTAAGAAGTCGCTGCTGGGCGCGACCGCGCTCCAGACCTTTGCCGCATGCGGCCTCGCCCTATTCGCTACGCCTGCCTTCGCGCAGGTCACGGCCCAGCCGACAACCGGCGATGAAGCGGCGGCAGAAGAAAGCCCGAGTCAGGAAGCTGCGGCGTCGACGCAGGAAGTGCTCGCGGAATCGGCGACCGAAGACAGGGAAATCGTCGTCACCGGGTCGCGCATCCGTCGCCCGAACCTGGAATCCCAGGTTCCGATCACCTCGATCAGCGGCGAATCCTTCATCCAGCAGTCGACGACCAGCATCGGCGACACGTTGAACGAGCTGCCGCAACTGCGCAGCACTTTCGCCCAGTCGAACCCGGGTCTCGGCATCGGCATCGCCGGCCTTAACCTGCTCGACCTTCGCGGCCTCGGCACGGTGCGCACCTTGACGCTCGTCAACGGCCGCCGTCACGTCGGCGCTGACATCCTCAACAACGCGGTTTCTCCGGACGTCAACACGATCCCCAACGACCTCGTTGAGCGCGTCGACATCGTCACCGGCGGCAATTCGGCCGTTTACGGTTCGGATGCGATTGCCGGTGTCGTCAACTTCATCCTCAAGCGCGAGTTCAGCGGACTCCAGGTCCGCGGCAATGCGGCCGTTTCCCAGAAGGGCTTCGGCGACAACCAATATGTCTCGGCCATGTATGGCCACAATTTCGGCGACGGCCGGGGCAACGTCACGGTCCATGGCGAGTTCGCCAGGCAGAGCCGTATTTTCGCCTCGGACATCCCCTGGCTGCGGCGCCAGGACAACTTCCTGGTTGTCGACGTCGATCCGGGCGGACTTCCCCAGGGCAGCGATGGGTTCCCCGATCGGTCCTTCTTCCGTGACGTTCGCAGCGCCAGCATCAACCGCTTCGGCCTGATCCCGATCACCCAGAACTCTTCGCTGACCGCCAATCCGAATCCGGCTTGCGGCAGGGGAATCGGCACGACGAACGGTGCGCCTGGCGTAGGAAGTGGCTCCACTGCGGGTACTGCCTACAACTGCACCTTCCTGTTCACTCAAGCGGGCGATCTGCAAGCCCAGACCGGAACCCGGCTTGGGCAGGGCATCATTGGCAGCATCATCGGCGGCAACGGCCAGACTGGCCGCGAAGACGAATTGCTGTCGGTGCTCCCGGGCATGAAGCGCTACAACTTCAACCTGCTCGGCCATTACACGATCAGCGAAGCGCTGGAGCCGTTCGTCGAGGCGAAGTTCGTCCGCATCGACACCCGCGGCTCCAATGCCGGCCCGTCGTTCATCCAGGGTACCTTTACCCAGTTCGATGCCCGTGAGCGCGTCCGACTGGACAATCCGTTTCTCGATCCGGCGGAGCGGACCGCCATTGCCAACGCCATTTTGGCATCCGGCTGCCGGCCCAGCCTCACAGCGGTCTGCAACTCGACCCCGGCGCCAGGAGTGGCCACCAACCTGCTGACCGCCGCTGACATTGCGGCGATCAACGCGGGTACCTTCCGCTTCGTGACGGCGCGTCACCTCGCCGACTCCGGAATCCGCGATGAGAAGTTCCAGCGCGACACCTACCGCATCGTCGGTGGCGTCCGCGGCAACTTCAACGACGACTGGAATTATGAGCTGTCGGTCAACTACGGGAAGATGAAGGAGGACACGACCACCTTCGGCTACCTCGACCGCCAGCGGTTCATGCTGTCGCTCGACGCCGGTAGAAACCCGGCAACTGGGCAGATCCAGTGCCGGTCACAGTTCGACCCGGCTTCGGCGACGCCGTTTACCCAGGGCTTCACCCCGGCTCAGATCGCGGCGCAGCAAGCGCGCCTTGCCGCCGATATCGCTGCTTGCGTTCCCTACAATCCGTTTGGCGGGGCGGACAACAGTGCGGCAGCCAACTACTTCACCTACAACGCCCGTCACAAAGCCACGATGAGCCAGTTCGACGTGCTGGGCTTCGTTTCCGGCGACTCAAGCCAGCTATTCGAGCTGCCTGGCGGCCCGGTCCGCTTCGTCGTCGGCGCAGAATACCGCAAGGAAAAGGCCAAGTATAACCAGGACCCATTCGTCGAGGGCGGCTTCACCAACGCGGTCGTCATTCCGACGTTCGAGCCGGACGCGTTCACCGTCAAGGAAGCCTTCGCCGAGGTGCAGATCCCGATCCTGAAGGATATGCCGCTGTTCGAGGAGCTGACCGTCAGCGGCGCAGGCCGGATCTCGGGCTATGGTGGCGAGATCGGCACGGTCAAAACCTACAATGCCGGTGTCCAATGGTCGCCGGTCAGGGACCTGCGCTTGCGGTTCAACTACGGCCGCGCGGTTCGCGCTCCGAACCTGTCGGAAACGGCGTTCCCGCAGGTGCCGAACTTCGCGCCTGGCTTCCTTGACCCCTGTGCATCGGGCAATATCGCGAACAACCCGAACCGGCCCGCCAACTGCCTGGCGGATCTCGGGGCGGCCCTTCTCGCTAGCATCCCGAACGTCACCTATTCGCTGCCGATCATCAGCGGCAGCAACCCGGACCTGACCGAAGAAAAGTCGAACTCCTACACGGTCGGTGGCGTCTTCACGCCGAGTTTCATTCCGGGGCTGTCGGTCAGCGTCGATTGGTACAAGATCACGGTGAACGACGTGATTGTCTCGCTGACCGCTCAGGCCATTGCCAACGGCTGCTACGACGCGCCCTCGCTTGACAACCCGTTCTGCCCCCTATTCGAGCGCTGGACAGGGCCGGGCATCGATCCGCTGGGTGCCCAGCCGGGTCAGATTCGGAGCAATTCGCTGATTTCGGCGGGCGTCAACTTCGCCAAGCGGGTACGCAAGGGCGTCGACGTCGAGGCGGCTTACCGCACCGATCTGGCCGGCGTGCGCCTGGATACGCGCCTGCTGTACACCCACAACTTCAAGATCAGCAATTACCAGGACCCGACCTTCCCGCAGATCGAGAACCGGATTCTCGGCGAGCTCGGGGATCCGCAGGACGAGTTCCGCTGGGATGTGGCGCTGACTCGTGGCCGGGTCACCCTCGGTTATCAAATGAGTTACATCGGGCCGATGGTCACCAACCTCTACGAGGACTTCTACGAGCTGGAGGGCGCCTGCAACCCGATTACCGGCGCCTGCCCGCCGTTCAATTCGGATTGGGCTGACATCAGGAAGTACCCGTCGGTCACCTATCACGACATCCGAATGGACTATAAGCTCGATAACATCGCCGGGATCGGCAAGGACTATCTGTTCTTCGTCGGCATCGACAACCTGACCAACAAGAAGCCGCCGCTTGGCACCACCGCGACCGGTGCCGGCAGCGCGATCTATAACGTGCTTGGCCGCCGGTTCTTTGCCGGCTTCCGCGCCCGCTTCTAGTTCGGAACCGTAGGTTTACATTTGGCCGGGGCTTGATCGCCCCGGCCTTTTTTTGTGGCGACGGCAAAATTCGCCTGCCAACAATGGCGATATGGCTCGCCAACTCGTCGATGATGCTCGCTCACTGTTCGACGCTGGACGCTATCAGCAAGCAATGGATCTGCTCGGCGGAGCTGCGAGGAGCGGCGACGCGGACGCGCTCGAAATGCTCGCCGGGCTGGCGCTGTCGGGGCAGATCGTGAACCGCGACCTCCCGCTGTCGCGCGATCTTTACGGCCGAGCGGCCAAGGCCGGAAGCTTGCCGGCAGCTGCCGCATACCGGGCGTTCATCGCCAACGGCACTGGCGGCCCGGCGGATTGGGCAGCTGCGATGGCGCTGCTCAAGGAGGCTGGCGAAAGGGACATCTCGGCGAAGCGCGAGGCAGAGGTCATCGGACGGATGGAGCTCGGCCCCGACGGGCAGTCGCAGGGCCCCTTCCCTTGCGAGCAGCTGTCCTCCTCGCCCGATGTGCGGCTGTTTCCCGGGCTCTTCACTGCCGATGAATGCGACTTCCTGATCGAGCGGTCCGAAGCATCGCTCCAACCGTCGTTGGTGGTCGATCCGCGGACCGGCCAGCAAGTGCCGAACCCGGTCCGCACGTCCGATGCCACCGGATTTCCGCTGATCGCAGAAAGCCCCGCCATCCACGCGCTTTGCCGCCGTCTTGCGGACGCCAGCGAAACCCATGTCAAACAGGGAGAGCCGCTGCAGGTGCTACGCTATCGACCCGGTCAGGAATATCGCCCGCACTTCGACGCAATCGACAATGCCGACAATCAACGCGTCCTGACCTTCCTCGTCTACCTCAATGAGGATTTCGAAGGCGGCGAGACCGAATTCCTGTCCACCGGACTGAAGGTCCGCGGAAGCAAGGGGGATGGCCTCCTCTTCCGCAACGCCGATTCGTCGGGAGCTCCGGACGCATCTTCGCAGCATGCCGGGCTGCCGGTCACAGCTGGCGAGAAATATCTCGCCAGCCGCTGGATCCGGGAGCGCCGCTTCGTCCCCGAATAGGTATCAGTAGCGATAATGGTCCGGCTTGAACGGGCCCTGCGGAGTGACGCCGATATAGGCTGCCTGCTTGTCGGTCAGCTTGGTCAGCTTGACGCCCAACTTGTCGAGATGCAGCGCCGCGACCTTTTCGTCGAGTTGCTTGGGCAGGACATAGACGTCGTTCTGATACTGCTCCGACTTGGTCCACAGCTCAATCTGCGCCAGCACCTGGTTGGTGAAGCTCGAGCTCATCACGAAGCTCGGATGGCCGGTGGCGTTGCCGAGGTTCACAAGGCGGCCCTTCGACAGCACGATGATGCGTTTGCCGTCCGGGAAGGTGACCTCATCTACCTGCGGCTTGATCTCGGTCCATTTGAAGTTGGCCAGCGCGCCGATCTGGATTTCGCTGTCGAAGTGGCCGATGTTCGAGACGATCGCCATGTCCTTCATCTCGCGCATATGATCGAGCGTGATGACGTCCATGTTGCCGGTCGCGGTGACGAAGATGTCGGCGCGGGTCGCGGCCTCTTCCATGGTCACGACTTCAAAGCCCTCCATCGCCGCCTGCAGCGCGCAGATCGGATCGACCTCGGTGACGAGGACGCGGGCGCCGCCGTTGCGGAGCGAGGCGGCCGAGCCCTTGCCGACATCGCCGAAGCCGGCGACGGTGGCGACCTTGCCGGCGAGCATCACGTCGGTCGCGCGGCGGATGGCGTCGACCAGCGACTCCTTGCAGCCGTAGAGATTGTCGAACTTCGACTTGGTGACGCTGTCGTTGACGTTGATCGCCGGGAAGGGAAGCTTGCCCTTCTTGGCGAGGTCGTAGAGCCGGTGGACCCCGGTCGTGGTCTCTTCCGAAACGCCCTTGATCGCAGCGACGGTCTTGGTGAGGTAGCCAGGGCGATCGGCGAGGAACCGCTTCAGCGT
>JALYNQ010000058.1 GCA_030773115.1 Pseudomonadota bacterium | reverse complement strand
CGCACGACGACACGCAGGCGGCTGAACGGCTTTTCGATCCGGGTGGACCGGCCGCGGGCGCGCGTGGCGAAACGCTTCATGGTGATCGACTTGCCGACCGACGCTTCACTGACGATCAGCGCGTCGACGTCGAGATTATGGTTGTTCTCTGCATTGGCCACCGCCGAGGCGAGCACCTTCGCCACCTCAGGCGCCATGCCCTTGGTCGAGAACTTCAAGATGTTGAGCGCTTCCTCGACCTTGCGGCCGCGGATCAGGCCCGCGACCAGGTTGAGCTTCTGCGCCGAACCACGGATCATGGTGCCGACGGCGAGCGCTTCCTTGTCGCCGACCTTGCGCGGGGATTTGGGCTTCGACATTAGCGCTTACCCTTCTTGTCGGCGGCGTGGCCCGGGAAGAAGCGGGTGGGCGCGAACTCACCGAGCTTCATGCCGACCATGTCTTCATTGACCGACACCGGCACGAACTTGCGGCCGTTGTAGACATTGAAGGTCAGGCCGACGAACTGCGGCAGGATGGTCGAGCGGCGCGACCAGGTCTTGATCGGCGCACGACCGCCCTTCTCCTGAGCGGCTTCCGCCTTCTTCAGGAGCGACAGTTCGACGAACGGACCTTTCCAGATGGAGCGAGCCATTTTCGGTTAGCCCTTCTTCTTCGCGTGACGCGACCGGATGATGAGCTTGTCGGTCGCTTTGTTGTGACGGGTGCGGGCACCCTTGGTCGGCTTGCCCCACGGGGTAACCGGATGACGGCCGCCCGAAGTCCGGCCTTCGCCACCACCGTGCGGGTGGTCGACCGGGTTCTTGGCGACGCCGCGGGTCAGCGGACGCTTGCCCAGCCAGCGGCTGCGGCCGGCCTTGGCAAAGTTCTGGTTGGCGTTGTCGGGGTTCGACACCGCGCCCACCGTCGCCATGCAGTCCGAGCGGACATAGCGCTGCTCGCCCGAATTCAAGCGGACGATGACCATGCCCTTGTCGCGGCCGACGACCTGCACATAGGTGCCGGCGGCGCGAGCGATCTGGCCGCCCTTGCCTGGCTTGAGCTCGACATTGTGGACGATGGTGCCGACCGGCATCTGACCGATTTCCATCGCGTTGCCGGGCTTCACGTCGACCTTCTTGCCGGCCACCACCTTGTCGCCGGGCGCGAGGCGCTGCGGCGCGAGGATATAGGCCTGCTCGCCGCCCTCATAGGTGACGAGGGCGATGAACGCCGAGCGGTTCGGGTCATATTCGAGGCGCTCGACGGTCGCCGAGACGTCCCAGGTGCGACGCTTGAAGTCGACGATCCGGTACTTCTGCTTGTGACCGCCGGCGATTCCGCGCGAGGTGACATGGCCCTTGTTGTTGCGGCCGCCAGTCTTGCGCTTGCCCTCGGTCAAAGCCTTGACCGGCTTGCCCTTCCACAGCGAGGATTTGTCGACGAGGATCAGGCCACGGCGGGCCGGACTGGTCGGCTTATATTGCTTGAGTGCCATGGCTTAGATTCCGCTCGTGATATCGATCGGATCCTGGCCGTCGGCCAGGGTGATGATCGCTTTCTTGACGTCCGAGCGCGTGTAGGGCGTGCCCTTCCAGCGCTTGGTCTTGCCCTTGGACACGATCGTGTTCACGCTCTTCACCTTGCGGTCGTAGAGTGCTTCGATCGCTTCCTTGATCTGCGGCTTGGTGGCCGTACCGGCGACCTTGAACACCACCGCATTATGTTCCGACACCAGGGTCGACTTTTCGGTGATGTGCGGCGCCAGGATGACGTCGTAGTGACGGTTCTCGACCGTCTTGGTGGCAGGCTTCTTAGCCATTGAACCGGGCCTCCAGCTTCTCGACCGCGGCGCGGGTCAGGACCAGCGTCTCGTGGCGCATGATGTCGTACACATTGGCGCCGACCGCCGGCAGGAGGTTCAAGCCCTCCAGGTTCGACGAAGCGCGGGCGAAGCCGACGTTGAGCGCGTCACCGTCGATCACCAGCGCGGTCTTGCCGAAGCCGAGCTTGGTCAGCTTGGCCTGCAGCGCCTTGGTCTTGGCCTGATCGCCCATGTCGAGGTTGTCGACGACGATCAGCTGGCCGCCCTGGGCCTTGGCCGAAAGCGCCATCTTCAGGCCGAGCGCGCGAACCTTCTTGTTGAGGCTCGAGGTGAAGACGCGGGCCCTGGGGCCGTGCGCCTTGCCGCCACCGACGAAAATCGGGGCGCGGCGGTCGCCGTGACGGGCGGTGCCGCCGCCCTTCTGGCGGCCGCACTTCTTGCCGGTGCGGGCAACGTCCGAACGCTCACGAGCCGCACGGGCAGGGGCGCGGCGGTTGACGAGCTGCCACGTTACAACGCGGTGGAGGATGTCGGCGCGCGGCTCGACGCCGAACACGGCATCGTCGAGCTGGATGTCGCCGCCAGCCTTGGCGTCGAGGGTCTGAACCTTGACCTTCATCGCTTAGCCTTCCTTGCTCTCGTCGGCGGCCGGCGTTTCGCCTTCCGCTTCGGAGTTCTGAGTTTCTGTCGCTACGGCTTCCGCTTCGGCAGCAGCAGCTTCGGCCTCGCGGGCTCCGGCTTCCTGCTCGGCGGCGATCGCCTTCACTTCCTCGTCGCTGGGCAGCGCCGGAATTTCGTGCACCGCCGCATCATCGACGAAGCCCGCCGGAGCATGCTCGACCTCGAGCTCGGCCGCCATCTCGACCAGGCCGGCCGGATAAGGGGCGCGCTCGTCGCGCGGCAGCTTGATCGCGTCCTGAACGGTCAGCCAGCTGCCCTTGTGACCGGGAACCGAGCCCTTGACGAACAACAGGCCGCGAGCGCCGTCGGTGCGGACGATCTCGAGGTTCTGCTGGGTGCGGTTGCGGGCGCCCATGTGGCCGGCCATCTTCTTGTTCTTGAAGACGCGGCCCGGATCCTGGCGGTTGCCGGTCGAACCGTGCGAACGGTGCGAGACCGACACGCCGTGGGTGGCGCGCAGACCGCCGAAGCCCCAGCGCTTCATCGCGCCGGCAAAGCCCTTGCCTTGGGTCACGCCCGAAATGTCAACCAGCTGGCCGGCGACGAAATGATCGGCCGAAAGAGTCGCGCCGACGTCGAGGAGAGCATCCTCGGCGACGCGGAATTCGACCACGCGAGCCTTGGGCTCGACCTGGGCCTTGCCGAACGCGGCGCGCTGCGGCTTGGCGACATTCTTGGCCTTGGCCGTACCGGCGCCCAGCTGGACAGCGGTGTAGCCATCGCGATCCTTCTCGCGGCGGCCGACGACCTGAACTTCTTCAAGCTGGAGAACGGTGACGGGCACATGGCGCCCGTCCGCCTGGAACAGGCGGGTCATCCCCATCTTCTTCGCGATCACGCCAGTGCGCATGATCCACACTCCTACAGAGGCCCCTCCCCAAGCTTTCGCCTGAACAAGGGGCGTGCGACCCGTGAAAACAATGCGTGCCCCGCTTGGGCCATTCCCGCCGGCAGGCAGGATGCGGGGGACGCAGACCGGGATGCCCGAAAGCTTCCCGCGGTATCCCTTGATCCGTTGCGGCGCCTGGGCGCCACGTCGATCCTTAAGTCAGGATCGTGCGGCCGAATCTGGCCGCGGTGCCAGCCCCTTAGGCCAGCTTGATCTCCACGTCTACACCCGCGGCAAGATCGAGCTTCATTAGAGCATCGACCGTCTGCGGCGTCGGCTGGATGATGTCCAGCAGCCGCTTGTAGGTGCGGACCTCGAACTGCTCGCGCGACTTCTTGTCGATGTGCGGCGAGCGGTTGACAGTGAACTTCTCGATGCGCGTCGGCAGCGGAATGGGACCGCGAATGAGGGCACCCGTGCGCCGAGCGGTGTCAGCGATGTCGCCGGTGGCCTGATCGAGCACACGATGGTCGAAGGCTTTAAGGCGAATCCGGATGTTCTGCGTTTCCATGTCCACTTACCGATGCGAAAGAGCCTGAGCGTTGCCCCCTTGAGCGGAAGCATTGCCCTTACATAAAAAGCCAAGCGCGACACTGGCCGTTCGGCCGACGCCGCGCTTAACCGAAAACTGGTTGCGGGCCGCTGATCCCCGAAGCGAGAATCGCGCGGCCCGCGCCCTATATTACTTCGAGATGCTGCCGACAACCCCCGCGCCGACGGTCCGGCCGCCTTCGCGGATGGCGAAGCGCAGGCCCTGGTCCATGGCGATCGGAGCGATCAGCTTCACGCCGAGCGTGACGTTGTCGCCCGGCATGACCATCTCGGTGCCTTCCGGAAGCACCACTTCGCCCGTCACGTCGGTCGTGCGGAAGTAGAACTGCGGACGGTAGTTGGCGAAGAACGGCGTGTGACGGCCGCCTTCGTCCTTCGAGAGGACATAAACTTCGGCCGAGAAGTCGGTGTGCGGCTTGATTGAGCCCGGCTTGCACAGGACCTGACCACGCTCGACATCCTCACGGCCGATGCCGCGGATCAGCGCGCCGATGTTGTCGCCGGCCTGGCCCTGATCGAGCAGCTTGCGGAACATCTCGACGCCGGTGACGACGGTCTTCTGGGTGTCGCGGATGCCGACGATCTCGACTTCGTCGCCGACCTTGCAGATGCCGGTCTCGACGCGGCCGGTGACGACCGTGCCGCGACCCGAGATCGAGAAGACGTCCTCGATCGGCATCAGGAAAGGCTTGTCCAGCGGACGCTCCGGCTGCGGGATCCAGTCGTCAACCGCCTTCATCAGCTTAAGGATCGATTCCTTGCCGATCTCGGGGTTCTTGTCCTCGAGGGCAGCCAGCGCCGAACCGGCGATGATCGGAATATTGTCGCCGTCGAAGTCGCGCTTGGAAAGCTCCTCGCGGATTTCCAGCTCGACCAGCTCGAGCAGCTCGGGATCGTCAACCTGGTCGACCTTGTTCAGGTAGACGACCATGGTCGGGACGCCGACCTGCTTGGCGAGCAGGATGTGCTCCTTGGTCTGCGGCATCGGGCCGTCGGCGGCCGACACGACGAGGATCGCGCCGTCCATCTGGGCGGCGCCGGTGATCATGTTCTTCACATAGTCGGCGTGGCCCGGGCAGTCGACGTGCGCATAGTGGCGGGCTTCGGTCTCATATTCGACGTGAGCGGTCGAGATGGTGATCCCGCGCTCGCGCTCTTCCGGCGCCTTGTCGATGTTCGCATAGTCGACGAAGGTCGCGCCGCCGGTCTCGGCCAGGACCTTGGTGATCGCCGCGGTCAGCGACGTCTTGCCATGGTCGACGTGACCGATGGTGCCGATGTTGCAGTGCGGCTTCGTCCGCTCAAATTTAGCCTTCGCCATTTTACGCCTCTTCTTCTCTTAAGGTAATTCGGGCGGCGCTCGCCCTAGTTGCGAGCGCGCCCTTAGCGACAAATTTTGGGTTACGCCAGCTTCGCCTTCACTTCGTCGGCGACGTTCTGCGGCACTTCTTCATAATGCGAGAACTGCATGGTGTACTGGGCCCGGCCCTGGGTGAACGAGCGCAGCTGGTTCACATAGCCGAACATGTTGGCCAGCGGCACGATCGCCTCAACCGCCTGGGCGTTGCCGCGCGTGTCGGTGCCCTGGATCTGGCCGCGCCGCGAGTTCAGGTCGCCGATGACGTCGCCGAGGTAATCCTCGGGGGTCACCACCTCGACCTTCATGATCGGCTCGAGCAGCTTGATGCCGGCCTTCTGGGCCACTTCGCGCATCGCGCCGCGGGCGCAGATTTCGAACGCCAGCGCCGACGAGTCGACGTCGTGATACTTGCCGTCGATCAGACGCACCGAGAAATCGATGATCGGGAAGCCGATCAGCGAACCGGTCTCGGCGGTTTCGCGCAGGCCCTTCTCGACCGAAGGAATATATTCCTTCGGAACGTTGCCGCCCTTGATCTCGTCGACGAACACGAAGCCCGAGCCGCGTTCGCCCGGAGCGGCCGCGATCTTGATCTCGCCGAACTGGCCGGAGCCGCCCGACTGCTTCTTGTGGGTGTAGGTCAGCTCGACCGGCTTCGCCAGATACTCGCGATAAGCTACCTGCGGGGCGCCGACATTGGCCTCGACCTTGAACTCGCGCTTCATGCGGTCGACCAGAATCTCGAGGTGGAGCTCGCCCATCCCCTTGATGATGGTCTGGCCGGACTCATGGTCGGTGGTCACGCGGAACGAAGGGTCCTCGCGCGCCAGACGGTTGAGCGCGACGCCCATCTTCTCCTGGTCGGCCTTGGTCTTGGGCTCGACCGCGACCTCGATCACCGGATCGGGAAACTCCATCCGCTCCAGGATGATCGGCGCGTTGGCGGCGCACAGCGTATCACCGGTGGTCGTGTCCTTGAGGCCCGCCAGGGCAACGATGTCGCCGGCATAGGCGACCTGGATGTCCTCACGGTCGTTGGCATGCATCAGCAGCATGCGGCCGACCTTTTCCTTCTTGTCCTTGACCGAGTTGGTCACCTGCGACGAGGTCTCGAGCTTGCCCGAATAGATGCGGGCGAAGGTCAGGGTGCCGACGAACGGGTCGTTCATGATCTTGAACGCCAGCGCCGAGAAGGGCGCCTCGTCCGACGGAGCGCGGGTGTCGGTGGTCTCGCCGTCCATCTTGAGGCCTTCGACCGGCGGGATGTCGAGCGGCGAGGGCAGATAGTCGATCACCGCGTCGAGCAGCGGCTGAACGCCCTTGTTCTTGAACGCCGAGCCGCATAGCACCGGCACGAACGAGAAGTTGAGCGTGCCCTTGCGGATCAGCTTCTTGAGGGTGGCGGTGTCGGGCTCGGTGCCTTCGAGGTAATGCTCCATCACCTCGTCGTCCTGCTCGACGGCCATCTCGATCAGCTCCTGGCGAGCGGTCGCGGCGGCGTCGGCCAGGTCGGCCGGGATTTCCTCATAGACGAACTTGGCGCCCAGGCTCTCGTCGAGCCAGATGATCGCGCGATTCTCGACCAGGTCGACCAGGCCCTTGAAGCTGCTCTCGATGCCGATCGGCAGGTAGAGCACCGCCGGACGGGCGCCGAGGCGGTCCTTGATCATGTCGACGCAGCGCTCGAAATTGGCGCCGGTGCGGTCGAGCTTGTTGACGAAGCACATGCGCGGGACATGATACTTCTCGGCCTGCCGCCAGACGGTCTCCGACTGCGGCTCGACACCGGCGACGCCGTCGAAGCAGGCGACCGCGCCGTCGAGCACGCGCAACGAGCGCTCGACCTCGATGGTGAAGTCGACGTGGCCCGGCGTGTCGATGATGTTGATGCGATGCTCTTCGCCCTTGCCGTCCTCGGCCCGCCAGAAGCAGGTCGTCGCCGCGGAGGTGATGGTGATCCCGCGCTCCTGCTCCTGCTCCATCCAGTCCATGGTGGCGGTGCCTTCATGCACTTCGCCGATCTTGTAGGACTTGCCGGTGTAATAGAGGATGCGCTCGGTCGTCGTGGTCTTGCCGGCGTCGATGTGCGCCATGATGCCGATGTTGCGATAGCGTTCGAGCGGATGGCTGCGGGCCATTTCTTGGGCTTCCTTGAATGTGTGGGGACCGGCCGGGCCGGACCCTCACGATATAGGTACGAAAACTACCAGCGGTAGTGCGAGATGGCGCGGTTGGCCTCGGCCATGCGGTGCGTGTCCTCGCGCTTCTTGACGGCGTTGCCGCGGTTCTGCGACGCGTCCATCAGCTCGCCCGAGAGGCGGCCCGACATGGTCTTCTCCGACCGGCTGCGCGCCGCCGAGATCAGCCAGCGGATGGCCAGGGCCTGGGCGCGCTCGACGCGCACTTCGACCGGGACCTGGTAGGTCGCACCGCCGACGCGGCGGCTGCGGACCTCGATGCCCGGCTTCACATTGTTGAGCGCGTCATGGAAAACCTGCAGCGGGTCCTTCTTGAGGCGCTGCTCGACATTCTCGAGCGCGGTATAGACGATGCTCTCGGCGACCGACTTCTTGCCGTCGAGCATGACCGAATTCATGAACTTCGACAGGACGAGGTCCCCGAACTTGGGATCGGGGAGGATGACGCGCTTTTCTGGGCGACGACGACGGGACATTGGCTTGTTCCTTTATTGAGCGGCGCACCGGCGGATGATCGCGGTGCGGCCGACGATCCTTACTTGGGCCGCTTGGCGCCGTACTTGGAGCGCGACTGACGACGGTCCTTCACGCCCTGCGTGTCGAGCACGCCGCGCAGCACGTGATAGCGCACGCCCGGAAGGTCGCGCACACGGCCGCCGCGGATCAGCACGACGCTGTGCTCCTGCAGGTTGTGGCCCTCACCCGGGATGTAGCTGATGACCTCGCGGCTGTTGGTCAGGCGCACCTTGGCGACCTTGCGCAGCGCCGAGTTCGGCTTCTTCGGGGTGGTGGTATAGACACGGGTGCAGACGCCGCGCTTTTGCGGATTCTGCTCCATCGCAGGGACCTTCGACTTGGCCTTCTGCGGTTCGCGACCCTTGCGGATCAGCTGGTTGATCGTCGGCATGAAGCCCTTCACCTTTCAATTACCGGAAGATTCCGGCGGTTACTTTGCGCAACGCAAAAGCGTGAACGCCCGGCAGCTTTCGGCCACCCGGCCTTCACGTCGTTGAGCAATGTTCAGCTCTTGTCCTTGAGGATGCGAAGAATCGCGAGCCCCGCGGACGAGCGGCCCCTTACGGTCCTTTGCCCAGCCGGTCAACGGCCGGGAAGCTTTCTTCCGCTGCCAGCCTCACACCAGTGCGATGTCATACGCGTGGTGGATTTGCCAGGCGGTTTCGATCGGGGGGGTGGCGGCGTCGCTGCCGCTCCACCGATCGGCCGAGTTCGCCTTCGTGCTGAGCGGCTCTGCGCTTGGAGGCGCGAAGAAGCCGAAGTCGTCGGCATGAAGGCTGGTGCGCTGCACGCCGACCAGGACGATGGTGTTGCCGAAGCCGTCGCCGATCCAGGTATCGGCCCCGACCTGGGCCGAGTTGGCCATCACCTGGTCGAAGTTCGAGAACAAGGATTGCGAGAACATCACCGCATCCTGGGTGCCGGCGCCGGCCACGAAGTCGGTGATCACATCGACGCCGAAGCCCGGGTTGACGATGAACAGGTCGGAGCCCGCGCCGCCGGTGATCGTGTCATAGCCGCCGCGGCCCTCGATGACGTTGGCCTGGCCGTTGCCGACGATGATATTGTCGCCGGTATTGCCGTAGCCATGGGTCTGAAGCCCATAGTTCATCAGCAGGTTTTCGCTATGGTCGGGCAAGCTGTAGTCCACATAAGCGAAGATATTGTCCGCGGTGCCCTGGCCGGCCAGCTCGACGATAACGTCCGCGGCATCGTCCACCTCGTAAATGTCCGACCCGACGCCACCGATCATCGTATCGATGCCGGTGCCGCCCAGCAGCACGTCCGCGCCATCGCCGCCGGTGATTGTGTCGTTTCCGCTGCCGCCATCGAGATGATCGCCGCCGAGCCCGCCATCGATGATGTCGGCACCGCCGCGCCCTTCGATGACGTTGGCCTGGCCGTTGCCGATGATGGTGTTGCCCAGCCCGTTCCCGTAGCCATAGGTTTGACTGCCATAGTTCATGAACAGGTTTTCGACATGGTCGGGCAAGGTGAAGTTCGCATAGGCGAACACGTCGTCGGTGCCTTGATCCGTATGCTCGAAAACGACGTCGCCGGCATCGTCGACCTCATAGACGTCGGCACCCTCCCCGCCCAGCATGGAGTCGGCGCCCGAGCCGCCGAGGAGAATGTCATTGCCCGTGCCGCCGTCAAGCGTGTCATTGCCCGAAAGCCCCGCCAGCGCGTCGGCCCCGTCACCCGCGCTGATCACGTTGGCCACGGAGTTGCCTTCGATCGCATCGCCGAACGCCGTGCCTTCGACGTTTTCCATCGAGCCGATCTGGATTCGGAGAGCGCCGTTTTCGAACAGGCCGCCCTGCCACAATCGGACGGTGACGCCGGCGGTGAAGCCGGCGAAGCTCACGGTGTCTGTGCCGGCCCCGCCGAAATATTGATCATACCCATCGCCAGCGACAAAGCGGTCATCTCCGCCCTGCCCACTAAAGAAGTCGTGGTCCACCGTGCTGACAAATATGTCGCTGGCGGCAGTGCCGGTCGTCTGGGTGCGCATTACGCCGGTCGATAATGTGTCCTGGCGATAGTCATCGGTGACTTGGCCGATGGTGAAGGAATAGCTGTCACCTTGCGAGCCCAGCGCCTCGACATAGTAGGTTCCGGACACAGTTGGCGTGTAGTGGCGGTCGCCCCAACCGACAGCCGTGAGCGCATTGCCCTGCGCGTCCCGCATCACCAGCGTGGCGACGTCCGAGTCAAAGACGTAGCTGCGGCCGGCGATGAGTTGGACTGCGAACCAGTCACTGTCACCCTGAGCCTGAATTGTGCCCCCCACAGCGGCGCCGTCGACCGTTGCCGTGCCGGTTGTCAGGCTGCTGCTGGCAAAATCGTCCGTATAGGTGGTCGCCGTGACGCTATAGGTCGCACTTCCCACGTGCTGGCTGCTGGCGCCGACATAATAGGTGCCGGTCGCCTGGGCGGTAAATCCAACCGCGCCGAAATTGTCGAATGCGCCATTGAACGAAATGGATAGCTGGTTCCCGGACGAATCATAAAGGGCGAGATCGACCGAACCAACCGAGCTGCTCAACGCAAATGAGTAGGCTTGGCCGGCCGTCAGGGAAACCGCATACCAATCGCTGTCCCCCGATGCTTGCCACGTTCCATTGACGGTGGAGCCGATGGTGATGGTGCCGGTGGTCAGCACATTGCCGGCGAGCTCGCCCGGCACCAATTGGGCCGTTAGGGAGTAGTTCCCGTCACCATGTGGATTATAGTAGTCGGAACCTCTCGTGGCGGCGACGTAATAGGTGCCGTTGGTCGCCGCCGAGAACATGAATGTCGCAGGCAGGGCGGAGCCTGACGCATCCTCGGCAACGAGTTGACCGGAGGCATCGTAGATCTGGAGCGGACGCGATGTGATCCCGGGCGTGCTGGCGCTCAGCGAGAAGCTGTAGCTGCTACCGGCCTCCAAGGTGATCGCATACCAATCGCTGTCGTCGCCAGCTTCCCACACGCCCGCCGTGGCCGCGCCGATCGAAAGGGTTCCGGCGGACGCGGCGCTTGCGCCGTGGTCGTCGGCAACTTCCTCCAGCGTCAAGTGGTAGGCGCCGCTGAAGTTGATGCCCGCGTAGTAAGTGCCGGATTGGGTGGGCGTGAAATGGAGTTGGTGATCGTCGAGGGTTACCAGATTTCCCGCGGCGTCCGACAAATAGAGCCTCGCCGTGAGTTCCGCGCTGAAGAAATAGGACTGCCCGGCGACAAGGTCCACGGCGTACCAGTCGTCCGGCGCATAAGAGGTGCCGGTGGCCGTCTCGCCAACATCGAGCGTCAGGTTGGTCGACGTGCTCGCCGGGTTGGGCGCGTATTCTTCAGCCGCCGTGATGCTGTAAAATGTTGGCTGCCCGGTACCGGTCGCGCTGACCCAATAGTCGCCAGTTACCGCCGCGACGAAGGTGATCTGGTTGGTGTAGGCGACCGGCGGCGCGATCACTGTGCCGTCGGGAAGCGCGAGGCCCAGCACCAGTGAATCATCCGACGCGGTGATGGTGTATGTCTTGCCCTCCTCGAACCGAACGCGGAACCAGTCGGTATCCCCCCGTTCCTCGATTTCGCCAAAAGCTATGTGCGGCATTCTTTACTTCCTTGTCGGCTAGTTTTTCGAAGGGTTTCTGACCTGCCGGGTGGCTAGATCATGGTGTAGCTGGTTGAGCCGTCGTCCCAGGTGGTGACCTGCTGATAAGCAATGCCTGACGTGTTGTAGAGGATGGCGGTCACGGCGAACGCTTCGGTGCCGGCCTGGTCGTAATTGTAGAAGATCCGGCTGCCGTCGTCGTTGAGCACGTCCTGCGTATCGAGCCGGCCCTGCGCGTCATAGCTGAACCAGGCCTGATTCCAGCTTTGCGTGCTGTCCTGGTCGAGGTTGATGAAGGTGCGGGTGCCGTTGTCGTAGATGACATCCTGGCTGCTCAGCCGCCCCTGCGCGTCGTAGGCGAACCAATCCTGTGCCCAGCTGTGCACACCCGCTTCGTCCATGTTGATGAAGGTTCGCGTGCCATCGTCGTAGATCACATCCTGGCTGCTGAGCCGCCCTTGGGCGTCGTAACTGAACCAGTCCTGGGCCCAGTTGTATGCACCCGCCTCATCCAGGTTGATGAAGGTCCGCGAGCCGTTGTCGTACAGCACATCCTCGCTGCTGAGGCGCCCCAGCGCATCAAATTGGAACCAGTCCTGGGTCCAGCTCTGGGTTGCGGCTTCGTCGAGGTTGATGAAGGTGCGCAAATTGTTGTCGAAGAGTTGATCGACGCTGGACAACCGGCCCAGCGTGTCAAATGCGCTCCAGACCTCTCTGGTGGTGACAAGGTTATTCGGGTCCAGCTCGACGATTGTGCTGCTGCCATCATCATTGAAGGTGATCTGCTGCACCAGCGACCAGCCTCCGTTGTAGAATTTCGATATCGACGACCAGGAATTGCCGCCGGCGTCCGTTTGATTGACCTCGGCTCGCTCGAAGCCCTGAGCCACTAGGTTGAAGCCAGTAGGCGCTATGCCATAGACAATCAGCGTGTCCGTCCCAGCTCCACCCGTGGCTAGCGTACCCATATCCGCCGGGTCGTAAACGATCCAATCGTTGCCTGCGCCACCGGTCAGCACATCCGCCCCAGCGCCACCGTCGAGAAAATCATCCCCGCCGTTTCCGGTAAGCGTGTCGTTCCCATCGTCACCATAGAAGAATTCCGAGAACGCGCCGCCCGTCAGCGTGTCGCCCCCCGCGCCGCCTTCAACCGTTCCAAAGTGAAGGCCGCCCGAGCCGTCATAGGTGTCGTTGCCCTCCTCCAGCAACGTTCGGCTGGTCATCATGCCGGTATTGATGACAACATCATTGCCTGCGGCGAGCATGACCGCGCCATCGATTGTGCCACTGTTATGAAGATAGTCGACGATTTCATATGCCCCCGGCCCGGTTCGGATCCAGGCACTCACATAGACCGCGATGTCGGCCGATATCGTCCCGCTGTTATTGTGGTGATAGGTGCTTCCGCTTGTTCCACCCAGGTAGACGCCAATGCTGGCGAATTCTGAGTCCGGATTGGTCGTCGCAGTGATCGTGCCACTGTTGCTAAAGCCAGAGGCCAGGACGCCGATGTGGACGCCTTCGGCATACTCGCCGCCGTGAACCGTGATGTCGCCGGTGTTGGCGAAGTTTGGCCCGTTGTAGAAATAGGCGCCATAAGCCTCGTAGGGGCTGTCCACGGTAAGCGTGCCATTGTTGATGAACGGCGCGGCGTTGCTGTAAATGCCGAACGCTCTTCCCGATGCAGCCGTGACCTCAATCAGACCATCATTTTGGAATGAGGGCGACGTGCCGTAGCCGGGCGAATAAATGCCATACGTCGTGCCGAAGCTGACATTGCCGCTGATGTCCGTCCATTCACTGTGGACTTGAAGTTCGCCGTCGCTGGCATTGAGGAAGGAGCCGCCCGAAGGGGCCGGTCCGTCGAAGAAGCCCGCAGCGCTTCCCGCCGGGTAGAGGCCATCCACGCGCGATGTGATGGTGCCGTGATTGACGAAGTCGGCATTGACCCCGAATCCGAACATGAAGGCGGGGCTGACGCCATTGACCGCAGTGACGTTGACCGCTTCGTGGACTTCGTTCGCTGCAATTGTCAAATCATCGTAGAGAACCGTTGTCCAGTTTGGCTCAACATGCGGGTCGAAACCGCCGAAGTTTGCCGATGTGAAATCCGCGACGTTGGCATTCTGAAATATAACCGCTGGCGTCTGCGGATATTGCGTCTGGTTGTAACCTTCGCGGTTGAAGAAAAGGTGGACGTCGTTCCCAACCTGCCGCAGTACCAGATGTCCGGCTGCGAAGGGGTTGTAGCCGTCCGCGAATTCACCGGGATTTCCGAAGAATGCGAAGGGATCGAAAACATCGCCCGCATCGCCCGCTGCGAAATCCGTCACTACGAGCGGCCCCTTGACGTTGTACGACGTTGACCATTCAATCCTATCCCTGCCCGCGCCGAGCGTGATCGTGCCGAAAGGATGGACCATCCGCACGATGTCGTCACCGGCACCGAGATCGATGTCGTAGCCCTTCTGAATCCAGCTGTTCGTAACCTCGACGACGTCGTTCCCGTCGCCAGCATTGAGCCACCCGAATCCGGCTCCGTCTGCGAAATTCCAATAGAGGCTGACCTTGATCACGTCGTGGCCGGCGCCGCCGATGATGATGTCGCTGCCCAGCCAGTCGAAGATGCGGTCGTCGCCATCGCCGCCATCGACGTTGTCGATCCCTGAACCGCCGTCCAGATCGTCGCCGTCGCCGCCGCCAATGACGCTATCGTTGCCGGCGCCGCCGCGGAGAAAGTCGACGCCGGTGCCGCCATTGACGGTGTCGGCACCGCCATGTCCCCAGATCACATCGTTGCCGTCGAGACCGCTCAACTGGTCATTGCCGCCATTGCCGTAGAGCACATCGATCCCAGTTGTGCCCGTCAGCGTGTCGTCGCCATTGGTCCCCGAGGCCGTCGGATGGAACGGCTCATAGCCGAGATTGTAAGCATTGAAGTCCGCGGCGCTGGTGTTGCGGAACGTCATGACGGTGGTGAACAGGTCGCTTGGCTCGCCGGTAGCGGCATTGGAGCTTGCGAGCTGGAGCTGGACGTCCGAACCGACCTGCACCAGTCGCGCCAAGCCTTGATAGAACGGGTTGAAGTCCGGATTACCGTTGAAGCAGCGCTGCTCGGCATACATCGCCCAGTCGAGCCGGTCGCCGCCGGGGCCGGTGGTGAAGTCCTGGATGGTGAGTTGCCAGGTTCCATTAGAGGCGGACTCCGGCGCGAGCTCGATGATGTCAGAGCCCCCGCCTAGCGTAATCGACGTCGGTAGATTGTAAATTGAGCGAATCACGACGCGGTCATCGTCGGCGCCAAGATCAACCGACAGCTGCCCGGTGCTCCATGACAAGTCGACAATGTCGCGGCCGGTGCCCGCATCGATCGTGACGACCTTGGACCCTGGAATGAACTCGTCGTACCGGCGAAGGATGATCGTGTCGTCCCCGGCCCCGCCGATCAGCGTGTCGCTGCCGCTCTTGCGGTCTTCGATCAGGTCATTCCCATCGCCGCCATTGATGACGTCCGAGCCGTTGGATCCATAAATATGGTCGTTCCCGGATGTCCCGGCGATGACATTGAAGGACGAAGACGAGCTGTCCGGTGCAAATCCGCCAAAGTTGAAGGCCGTGAGGTTGGACGCATCGATATTGGCGAGAACGGCGATCGTGTTTAGAGACGACCCGGGGCCCGACCCATCGTAATCGCTGATGACAAGCGTATCGCTGCCGGATTGCTGCAGCCGCAAGTGGCCGGTCGCGAAGGGATTTGTCACTCCGTCCCAGCCAGGGCCGAAGAGGACTCGATCCAACTCCAATACGTCGCCGCTGTTACCGGCAGTGAAGTCGGTAATCACGATGCCCGGGGGAGGCGTATTGGTTCCATTGAAATACATGTTCCCGAAGGCGACGCGGTCCTGCCCTGCGCCAAGGGTCAGTTGCGTCCCGGCCTGATAGCGCGGCAGTTCGATCCGATCGTTGCCGGCGCCGAGATCGACCGTCAGCGCAGCGCTGTCGCGGCCCTCGAAACGGACGAAGTCGTCGCCGTCGCCGCCGTTGATCGTCACTGCGCCCGTGTTGCCGGCGCCAGTCGGGCGTAAGATGTCGATGACGTCGTTCCCGGCCCCGGCGTCAAACCAATCCGAGCCGAACGGGTCGAGCAGCACGTCGTCGCCGTCGCCACCCACAATGACATCGTTGCCGTAGCCACCGTTCAGCATGTCGTTGCCACTACCGCCGTCGAGCAAATCGTCGTCGTAGCCGCCTGTTAGCCTGTCATGTCCCCCAAGCCCGCTAAGGTTGGAGCCGCCGGCATCGGCATGCAGCCATTCTGAGCTGTCGGTGCCCTCGACAATGGTGCGGACGAGCCCACTGCCGCCGGGATCATAGCCTGCGAAATTGTACGCCGTCAGAGCGTTGATGCTGACATTTTCGAGCCTGAACAGCTCACGGTCGTACGGACCACTGCTACCGGGTCCTGAGGCGCCGTCTATGTCAACGCGAACGATCACGTCGGCGCCGTCCTGGACCAGGACCAAATGGCCGCTGGCGAAGGGGTTCGCGGAATGAGGTTGCCATGCCAGCAACCCTTCGATTGCAGCTGCAATGTCGAGGATATCGCCGCCCGTGCCGGCCGTGAAATCGGTAATGACGATGGGCGAAGGATCGAGGCTGCGAAGCTCGACACCTGCTTCCGCGCCGAGCACGATCCGGTCGGCGCCTGCACCCGTCGTGATCAAGTGATTCACGCCCCAGCCGATGCGGTCGAACGTCAGAAGGTCCGCGCCCGAGCCAAGGTTGATGGTCAGGTCCTGCTGCCCGTAAGCCCGCACCTCCACCACGTCGTCACCGTCGCCGGCTTCGACCAGGTTCGTGCGGAAGACGCCGACATAGACGGTGGCCTGGTAGGCCTCACTCAGCAGCCGAATGAAATCACTGCCGGCTCCAGCCGCGATCGTGTTGCTTCCGCCGCTCTCGACAATTGTGTCATTGCCTTCACCGCTGTCGATCGTGTCGTCGCCCCAGCGGCCTTCGATGACATCGTCTCCTGCCGTGCCCGTGAGTGCGTCGTCATTCTGCGTGCCTATAATCGTCGCCGGCATATGCCCTCGCCCCAAGTCACCGCCTTCGCAGAACAATTCGGCAGGAGCATTGCGCGGGGCGCGGGGGCGCGCCTCGTCACAATCATGCACCGGCTGAAGAATCCCCCGAAGCTCCAATTCGTACCCGCGCCTGCGGCCGAGCCGCCGCCGACGCAAGCCATAGAGCTACCAGCAAAAATTCCAGCCGCAACAATATTGTTGGTTAACTTCAGTAAGTTTCGGCGGTCCCAAGCTGTCCCGACTTTGCCCGTACGCAGCTAGATCATCGTATAGCTGGTCGAACCGTCGTCCCAGGTGGTGACCTGCTGATAGGCGGTGCCGGCTGTGTTGTAGAGGATGGCGGTCACGGCGAACGCCTCGGTACCTGCCTGGTCATAGTTATAGAAGGTCCGGCTGCCGTCGTCGTACAGCACATCCTGCGTGTCGAGGTGGCCTTGGTCGTCATAGCCGAACCACACTTGGTTCCATGATTGGCTGTTGTCCTGGTCGAGGTTGATGAACGTGCGGGTGCCGTTGTCGTGGATCACATCTTCGCTGCTGAGGCGGACTTGCGCGTCATAGGCGAACCAGTCCTGCGCCCAGCTGTGGGCGCCGGCTTCATCCATGTTGATGAAGGTCCGGGTGCCGTCATCGTAGATCACGTCCTGGCTGCTGAGGCGGCCTTGCGCGTCGTAGGTGTACCAGTCCTGCGCCCAGCTCTGTGCCGCTGCCTCATCGAGGTTGATGAAGGTGCGGGTGCCATTGTCGAACAGCACATCCTCGCTGCTTAAGCGGCCGAGCGCATCATATTGGAACCAGTCCTGGGTCCAGATCTGGTTTGATGCTTCGTCAACGTTGATGAAGGTGCGGGTACTGTCGTCGAACAGTTGGTCGACGCTGGAGAGCCGGCTTAACGCATCATAACTGCTTCCCACCTGCGAGGTCGGCTGGCTGTTGTTGTGGTCATAATCGACCACCACTCGGCTGCCATTGTCGTTGATGGTGACCTGCTGCAGCAGCGTCCAGCTGCTGTTGTAATATTGGGTGATCGACGTCCAGGGGCTGCCGGCGGCATCGGTCAGCCTGACCTCCGCCCGTTCAAACCCTTGCGCGACCAGGTTGAAGCCGGTCGGTGGCAGGCTGCCATTGACCAGCAGCGTGTCGGTCCCGGCGCCGCCGGTCACCTGCGCCGCATTGTCCGCCGCGTCGTAGACAATCGAGTCATCGCCATCGCCGCCATCCAGGACATCCGCCCCGGCACCGCCGTCCAGCGTGTCGTCGCCGGCATTGCCAGTGAGCGTGTCGTTGCCGGCCATGCCAAGCAATTGATTGGTCGCGCTGTTGCCGGTGATGCTGTTATCCAGCGCATTGCCGGTTCCTGAGACTGGATTGGATCCGGTCAGAACGAGGTTTTGCTCGGTCCCAACGAGCGTGTAGCTGACCGAACTTTCGATGGCTTGGGGATTGCCCGAGTAAACGAAGAAACTGGCTGCAGTGAGCTGTGTCCCGGGCTTCACATAGCCAATGACGACCCATGCGGCCGACCCGGTGCCGTCCGGATCATATGAGATTCTGCCGCTGTATGAATCGTAAATGATCCGCGTGCCTGCCGATTGGCCGCCAGCATTGGCGAACTTGGTCGCGTAAAGGGCGCCGGCGGTCAGGGCCGAAAACACCGCGGAATCAAGGTAGATTTGATCCCCTGAGCCGAAGTCCCCGATGCGGTCGGCGCTGTCGCTGAACCCATCAAGATAGAATCGGTCCGCACCTCCGCCGCCTAATAGGGCGTCCCGGCCGGCTCCGCCGATGAGCGCGTCAGCGCCTTCGCCGCCGTGGAGAGTATCGGAGGCAGCGCCGCCGTTAAGCCAATCGTCGCCATTACCGCCCTCCAGCCACTCGCTATTCGCCGTCCCGACAAGATTGTCGTTGCCGCTCGTACCTTTGGTTGATTGGAATGCCGTGCCGAAATCCGAATGATCGACATATCGATCGATCTGGAGCGTCATTGGGCCGCCCGCCGTGTGGATCGTCAGATCGGTGAAGACATCCGGATAAACCGTGCCGAAGAATGTGATGCCGGTTGCGCCAAGGGTACCAAGATCAATGACGTCGACTCCATGCTCGAAGTCGAGGAGCTTGTCGCCGACGCCGGGCGAGTCCTCGAGGGCGGTGTAAACGAACCGGTCGGCTCCGGCGCCGCCAGTAAGAAAGTCCGCCCCGCCATTGCCGGTAATTACGTCGTTTCCAGCACCACCGTCATATCCATTGGACGATGCGTCGCCAGTCATCATATTGTCGGCGGCGTTCCCCACTGCGCTGCCACCGACGAAATTCTCGACATGATCGGGCATGTAAAAGGTGAAGTTGTACAGGCCCGGCACGGCCTCGATGGTGTCGGTGCCGTCGTTCGCCCTCTCGATAACGATGTCCGCGCGCGAATCGACGACATAGGTGTCGTTGCCCGCGCCCCCAAACAACATGTCCGCAATTTCGCCCAGGCCACTGGTGCCGCCAGTGCCGCCGTTCAGACGATCGTTGCCCGCACCGCCGTAAAGCAGGTCGAAGCCCTCCTCGCCAGTCAAGGTCGCCCCACCCGGGCCCGCAACCAGCACATCATCGCCGGCAGTCCCACTCGTAGGCGAGCTCACAACCAAGTCCGCCATAGAGACCGAACCGCTCACCGTAATCGTGAGCGTCCCCTGGCTGGTCGTGGCGGTGATCGTGCTGCCGCTGATGGTTACCGACGTCGGCGCGAGCGGCCGCAGATCGATCTTGTCGGTGCCGGCCGCGAAGTCGATGATGGCATTCGCCGGCCGGCCGGCGATCACCAGGTTGAAAATGAAAATGTCGCTTCCGGCCCCGCCCGTCAGCGTGTCTCCCCCACCGCCGACCAACACGTCGTCGCCCGCACCCCCATCGAGCGTGTCGCGCCCCGACGTACCGATGAGCAGGTCGCTACCGCCTTCGCCTTTGACTATCCCAGTCTGGGTGCCGCCGGTGCCGTCATAGATGTCGCGTCCGTCGCCCAGGGCAACGCTGCCCTCGATGGTCCCGCTGTTGATGATGATGTCTTCACGGGCCGGACCGCCATTCGGGTTGATGCCGAGATCGATCCGGCCGCGGATCTCACCGCTATTGGCTAGCCAAAGGTTCCCACCGTTAACCGTCCAGCTCGATTGGATTGCAACCTCGCCGACGATCAGGCCCGAATTGGTCAGCTGTTGAATGCCACTGGCATAATAGATGTAGACGGCGATTCCGGAGCGCGTCGCGTCGGTCGAATGGGCAATGATCGATCCACTGTTGACGACCGCCAAAGCGTGGCTCGCCGTACCGACGCCATAAGCGCCCCAGGCTCCGCTGGCCTCGATCGTGCCGCTGTTGACGAACTCCCCACCATTGTGGGCAAACACTCCGACGCCGATGAAGTGGGTTGAGGTTGCGCTGATTGTTCCATGGTTTTCGCCCGGGGCGCCATAGGTGTGATAGCCGACGGCAATGGCTTGGTCGGTTGCCGCCGAGAGGATCCCATTGTTCTCGAAGTGCACGGCGGCCGACCACAGGTTCACGCCCCATGCGTTGCCGCCGAGATTGGTCACCATGTTGTGAATGCCGTAGGTGGCGACCATGTTCTGGTTGTTGGCCAGCTGGGCAGTGCCGGAAAATGCGTCCGCCGCGATCGTACCGTAATTAATAAGGTCGTTGAAATTGCCTCCGGACACGACCCGGGCGCCCGCGTTGTTGCCATGGGCAATCATCACGCCATGGTTGATTAACGACGGTAGCGAGGATCCGGCATAGACGAGGGAAATCTCGCCGTTGGTACGCCATTCTTCCGATGCGTCGATTTCAAGGTCGGACTCCAGCGCAAATCCACCGTCGATGATCGTGAGGATCGGCGTGAGGTCGGCCCCGGGAACTGCGCCCGGGACCAGTGGGAGGGCGCCCGAAGCGACTGGGTCAAGCCCAGCTGCGCCGGGAGGCGCCGCCCCGATCTGGACCGACAGGCCCGCGGCAACCAGCAATTGGCTCCCGCCGGAACTGTAGCTGACGTAGGTCGCGCCACCGATGACCTGCACAGTGCCAGCGGCCCAGCTACCGACCAGATACACAACTCCGTCGCCGTCATCGGAAATCATCAAGGTCGATGCGCCGTCGGATAGTTGTCCAACATCGCTCGGTCGAACGACGATGCGCCCGTCAGCCGCAAGCTGGATTTCCTCGAAGGCGACGACGCGCCCGCTCGATGCCACCTGAGACAGGTCCAGGATGCGGCCGTCGGCGGGCAGGATCAACACGTCGTGGCCAGCCTGGCCATCTACGTGGCGGAACTGATAGTCGCCCAATAGGACCTGATCATTCCCGGCACCGGCGTAGACAGTGTCGCCCGCGCTGGTGAATATCCGGTCGTTCCCGCCTTCACCGTAAAGGCCGTCATTGCCGGCATCGCCGCGCAGCAGGTCGTTGCCGAAACCGCCGAGCAGCAAGTCATTCCCCTGGCCGCCGGAGATGACGTCAGCGCCGCGGTCGCCCGTAACCGCATCGGTGCCGGTACCACCGACATAGGCATCTTCCCCCCAGCCCAGGTTGGTGTTGCCAACATGTTGTCCCTGGCTGTTGTCAAACAGGTCGACGCCATCGCCCAAATCGACATAGCCGTTGATCTGGCCTCGATTGACGACCTGATCTTCGCCATAACCAAGATAGATGGCGCCCTCGATCAAGCCTCCTGCATGATTGGTGACGTCCTGCGGCTTATGCGGGTCGGTCGTGCTGGACGTGCCGAGGATCGCAATGTCCGCCCTGATGACCCCATGGTTGTCGACAGCGATAGATTCACCGAGGATTCCGATTGACGGCTGGTTCGGGTCAGCTGACTCGGCCTCGATGCGGCCGTGGTTCAGCACGGTCGCATTCCCCAGCAGCACCAGGGCCCTGGCGTTCGGACCCTCCGCCAGAATCGCGCCGCTAGCCAGGTTGACGATATCCCCACCGTTGAATCCGCGAACGACATTGGCCCCGGTGGCGCCCCGAGCGGCAATCACGCCGCTGTTCTCAAACGACGCGCCGGAGGACCAATACTCAATGGCGACCGCAAACTTGCTGTCCGAGAGCGCGTAGATCGATCCGCTGTTGGAAAGTCCCTGAAAGGCACTGCCAATGCTGATGGTCACGGCATCGCCATTGGCGGAATGGGCCAGCATCGTGCCGCTGTTGTTGATGTATCCCCAATTAAGCTGATCCAGCACGCGAGCACCGGCCGCATAATCGACCCAGATTGTTCCGGCGTTGCTGAGAACCCATTGAAAGGCGCCCATCTCGCCAGTGGCGGCCAATATTCGTGCCAGCGTAGTGCTGTAGAGATATTGCCCCGCTGTAACGCTGAGCCCGCCACTGATCGGCACTTCCGCCGTGACATTCGGCGTCGTGGGGGCTGACGGCGGAATTACTAGGCCGGGCATTTCATTCCCTTCACTGTTCAAGGGAGTTGAGGCAGGATCAACCACATTTCTGTGCGGCCCAGCGTCCACTCAAATCAGGAAATACGTTCCTTCAAACTATGAACTGGCAAGCAAAAGACCGCAGGAACTGCTGCGAGCCAGACAAAGTCGTTCGCCTGCATGGGTGCGGTCCATCAGATCATCGTGTAGGTGGTCGACCCGTCATCCCAGGTGGTAACCTGCTGATAAGCGGCGCCTGACGTATTGTAGAGGATCGCGGTCACCGCGAACGCCTCCGTGCCGGCCTGGTCATAGTTGTAGAAGACGCGGCTGCCGTCGTGGTAGAGCACGTCCTGGGTGTCGAGCCGCCCCTGCGCATCATAGCTGAACCAGGCCTGGTTCCAGGACTGGCTATTGTCCTGGTCGAGGTTGATGAAAATGTGGCTGCCGTCGTCGTGGACGATGTCCTCGCTGTCGAGGCGGCCCAGCGCGTCGTAGTTGAACCAGTCCTGCGCCCACGAGTGGCCGTCCGCCTGGTCGAAGTTGACGAAGGTGCGCGATCCGCCGTCGTACAGCACGTCCTCGCTGTCGAGGCGGCCTTCAGCGTCGTAAACGAACCAGTCCGCGCCCCATCCCTTGCTATTGTCCTCGTCGAGATTGACGTGGAGCCGGGTGTCGTCGTCGTAGATGTTGTCGACGCTCGAGAGGCGGCCGAGGGGATCGTAGCTGTACCACACCTGCCGCGTGTCATAGGCGTCCGTCGGGTCGGCATTGACCGTCACCCGGCTGCCGTTGGCGTAATTGGTGGTGGCCTGAACCACCTGCCAGTTGCCGTTGTAGATATCGACGGTCGTAAGCACGTTCCCGCTTTGCCCGGGCCGGGTCACTTCGGCCGCTTCGAACCCCTGGGCGTTGAGGTTGAAGCTGGTCGGCGCGTTGCCTGCGACCACCAGCACGTCATTGCCCGCGCCACCCGTCACCTGCGAAGCCGTGTCCGCGGCATCGTAGACAATCCGGTCGTTGCCGGCGCCGCCGTCGAGAATGTCGGCGCCCAAGCCGCCGTCGAGTGTGTCGTCGCCGCTCCCGCCCGATAGCAGATCGTCGCCATTCTCCCCCTTCAGCACGTCCGCGTCGGCGCCGCCGTCGAGCAAATCATTCTCGGTCCCGCCGAGCAATTCGTCATTGCCCGCGTCGCCATACAGGCGCTGGTCTCCCGGCCCGCCGCTGACCCGGTCGTTGCCGTCGCCGCCCGAGGCGAAGTCGTTGCCGCCACCGGTGCCGATGAAGTCGTTGCCGGCATCGCCGTAAAGCTCGTCCGCGCCCCAGCCGCCGCCGATAAAGTCGTCGCCGTCGTCGCCATGGACCAGGCCCCACATGGTCGACCCGGTCGGCTGGCCGTAAATGCCGGTGCCATAGCCCATGCCGCCGCCGACCCCGAGCTCATCGTTGCCGCCGCCGCCGTAGATGATCTTGTAGCCGCTCGAGACGCCGCCGTTGAAGACCTTGTCGTTGCCGTCACCGGCATAGACCACGTCCGCGCCATTTGTGAGGACGATGTAGCCGCCGCCCGCGGTGCCATAAATCGTGTCGTCGCCATTGGTGTCGACGGCCTTCCACAGCGAAGAGGCCTCGGTGACGTTGAGCACCATGCTTGGCGCCGCCGCGCCCGTCGGAGACCAGCCGAGGAAATTGTCGGCATGGAATTGCGACGCGGTCCGCCCCTGGAACGTGGCAATCGTGGTCCAGGCGGCGGTCGTCGACGACCGCACCTGCAGAAGCGCGCCGCTCGCGCTATCTACCAATTGAGCAAAGCCCGCCCCGAACGGATTGGAGATACCGCTCGCCGGCAGACTAGCGAAGTCGAACCACCATTGGGCATTCTTCCAATACCAGGTCGAAAATTGCAGCACGTCGCCGCCCGCGCCCGCCTCGAAGTCGGTGTAGACCTGCGTGCCGCCGTCCTGGAAACTCGTCAACACCACGTCCCTGCCGGTCCCAAGCGTGATCGTGTCGACCACACCGAACTGCGGGCGGAACTGCGCCCAATCGTCGCCGGTGCCGAGGTTGAAGGTTGAATTGAGGAAGGTGGTTACGAAAACGAGGTCGCTGCCGTCGCCCATGTCGGCGTTGAAGCCGATGGTCAGGTTATAGCCGCTATTCAGTTGATCGTCGCCGGCGCCGGCATTGACCGTGTCGAAACCGCCCGCGACGTCGATACGATCGTCACCGCCGAACGTATTGATGGTGTCGTTGCCGCTGGTCTCGCCGGTGTTGGTCCAGACCCAGTCCGCACCCTCGGTGCCATTGATCGTCGCCATGAAATCCCCCTCGCCGCCCACTGGCAGTGGCGCGCACCGCAATCGCTCCACCCCGGCAGCGACCCCATGTCCTTCTTTAATCAAGTAAAATTGCTGATCGCAAGAGTAATTCGATCGTGAACGACCTACCGCTTGCCCGGGTTGAACAAAAACGACATTATCCCGCGAAATGTCCGCAATAGGTTTAAAGCGGCCCCGAAGCTCCAACTCTTACCCGCGCGGGCGGCTTGCGACCGCCGATGCAAGTCACAGGGCTACCAGCAAAATTCCAGACGCAACGATATTGTTGGTTAACTTCAATTGGCTTTGGCCGCCCAGCCGTGCCTCTCTTGCCCGCTGCGCCTAGATCATCGTGTAGGTGGTCGACCCGTCGTCCCAGGTGATGACCTGCTGATAGGCGGTGCCGGCTGTGTTGTAGAGGATGGCGCTGACCGCGAACGCCTCGGTGCCGGCCTGGTCGTAATTGTAGAAGATCCGGCTGCCGTCGTCGTACAGCACGTCCTGGGTGTCGAGCCGGCCCTGCGCATCATAGTTGAACCAGGCCTGGTTCCAGGACTGGCTATTGTCCTGGTCGAGGTTGATGAAGGTCCGGGTGCCGATGTCATAACGAACGTCTTCGCTGCTGAGCCGTCCCTGAGCGTCATAGGCGAACCAGTCCTGCGTCCAGCTTTGGGTACCTGATTCATCGAGGTTGATGAAGGTCCGGGTGCCGTCGTCATGGTGGATATCCTGGCTGCTGAGGCGTCCTTGAGCGTCATATTGGAACCAGTCCTGCGACCAGCTTTGATTCGACGCCTCGTCGAAGTTGACGAAGGTCCGCGTGCCATTGTCGTGAAGCACATCCTCACTGCTGAGGCGGCCAAGGGCGTCGTACTGGAACCAATCCTGATTCCAGGTGAAAGCCCCGGTTTCATCGAGGTTGATGAAGGTGCGCGTGCCGTTGTCGAACAACTGGTCGACGCTGGAAAGCATGCCCTGGAAATTATAGATGCTCTCCACCTGCACGGTGGCGAGGCTGTTGTTGTAGTCATAGTCGACAACATGGCGGCTGCCATTGTCGTTGACGGTCACCTGCTGGAGCAGGGTCCAGCTGCTGTTGTAGTTTTTTGTGATGGTGGTCCAGGGATTGCTGCCGGAATCGGTCTGCCGGACCTCGGCGCGCTCGAACCCCTGGGCGGCAAGATTGAAGCTGGTCGGCGCTACGGTGCCGTTGACCACCAGCGTGTCCGTGCCCGCACCGCCAGTAACTTTCGCCATATTATCGGCCGCATCATAGATGATCTGATCGTTACCTGCGCCGCCATCCAACTCATCAACGCCAGCACCGCCGTCCAGATTGTCGTCACCGTCTCCGCCGAACAGAGTGTCGTTGCCGCCAGCGCCGTTGAGCAGGTTGTTGGAGCTGTTGCCGATGATTTTATCGGCGCTCTCCGCGCCGACCGCATTTTCGATTGTGACGCCGAGGGCGATGCTCAGATTGCCGACGCTTCCACCAAGATTGGAGAAGGTGCCGGGATTGAGATTAATCGTCTGAGCGCCAGCAAATATCGGAGCCGAGATCGTATCGATCCCGCCGCTGTCGTAAATACAAAATGCGCCCTGTCCCGGCCCGTAGGCAGTATAGAATGAATTTCCGGTGCGGGTCGTCGTCGAAAGCCCATAGAGCATCGACATGGCCAGGATGTCGGCCATCATCGGGGTCGTTATAAAATTGAAGTCGAACCCCTGACCGGCGAAATAGGTGTTATCGGTCTGGTCGAAATAGGACATGACCGACATTGGCCAGCCGTCGTTCTGGTACTCGGCATCATAAGGATAGCGCGCTTCGCCATTATATCCGCCCTGGTGGCCGAGGCCCAGGGCGTGGCCGATCTCGTGGATGTAGGTCTGGAACGAGTAACTGTTCAGCGACGTCCCATATTCGCCAATCCATGCGACCGACACGTTGACGCGAGAGCTGGTGATGATGCCGTTCGACCAGGTGCTGGTGCTGAACGCGCCCTCCTGGTTGTCGTCGAAGATGATCTGGCCGCCGTTCGCCACCTGGACGAAATTGACCCCGGTAACGTCCGTCCAGGCAGCCAGCGCGGCAATCGCCAGCGTCTGGCCGGGCCCGGTCAACGCGCTGAGGTTGACGGTGATCGATCCACCCGGCGTGACATTGAAGTGCCGCTCGTCGCCACCCCAGTGGCCGCTGACCAGATAGTCCGCCAGCTGTTGGACGGTTCCGAGCGGCGGCGGCGTATAGGGGCTCACCGAGAGCGTGTAGGTGCCGGTGCCGGTATAGCCCGGGACGTCGTCGCCCGGATCGGGCTCCCACGCCGCAACGTCGATGAAATAGGTGCCGGTGTAGGTCGCCGTGAACGCGATCAGCGAGTCCCGGTTCACACCGGACGAGATGTCGTCATTCTCATAGACAACATTGCCGTTCGCGTCGAGGATCCGCAGATAGGGATCTTCCAGCGAAAGCCCGTCGAGCAAGACGCTGATCGACTGGCCGGCGGTCAGCTGGATGCGGATCCAGTCATGGTCGCCCCTGACCTCGAGACTGTCGGTGATCGAACCGCCAACCGAAATCGTGTTGGTGGTCGTGCTGTTGCCCGGAATATCTACCACATTGCCCTCGCGTTGCCGGCGCTGCGCACCTGGCAATGATTTACTGGATTGGAGTTAAGTATCGATTGCGCTGTCGTCACGAGCGGCTCGCCTTGGCCGCCGCGTCTGAAATGGCGGCCGCGAACTGCTCGACCGAGACCCGGTCTATCCGTCGGTCGCTCACGGCCATATTCAGATCGGGGAGCATCCGCCCGTCGCGAAGGCGGATTTTTGCCGCTAGCGAATAGTTGGTAGGCGCATGCACATCGACGTCGAACGACAGGCCCGGCGCCTGAACCTTGGCCGCGCGCTCGATCAACTCGCACAGCTCGCGCGCGCCGCCGGCATCTGCCAATGCCTTGTCCGCTCCGCTGACGCGACAGCCGATCGGTTCCCTTGTCGATTCCGTCATTCCGCAGGCACCCCCGCTAACCGAGGCCAGTGCCAACGCGGCCACGATCGTCCGCCTCCGTAACATCCCTCAACCTCGTTGGATAGAATCGGCAACCAATGCGCCGCAATCCGATAAATATATTAAAGGGTTATGAGCGGAAGCTGAACTGAATCGAGCGCTCTGGAGTGTGGCTAAAACGGGAGCTAGGCTGTCAGGGGCGTGGCCGTCATATGGTGGGCCGTTCAAGCGTATATCGACGGTGCCATCAGAGGCCCTTCACCGCCTCGCCGCGCGCCATGACGAACTCGACCTTCTTGAGGACCGTGACATCCTGCAACGGGTCGCCGGTGACGGCAATGATATCGGCCGACTTGCCGAGTTCGATCGTGCCGATTTCGCTCGACAGGCCCAGCAAATCGGCCGCGTTGACCGTTGCCGCCTTCAGCGCCTCGACCGGCGGCATGCCGAACTTGACCAGCAGCTCGAACTCATCGGCGTTCCGGCCATGCTTGCTAACGCCGGCATCGGTTCCATATGCGATCTTGACGCCCGCCGGATAGGCCTTCGCCAGCGACTTGCCGGTGATGCCGATCCGCCATTGGATCTGCTCTTTCACCGCGCCGGTATAGGCGTTGGGATCCTTGGCCAGCCGTTCGATATAGCCGTTCACCGTCGACAGCGTCGGCACATAATAAGTGCCCCTGGCCTTCATCAATTTGACGATCTCATCGTCCATCACCGTGCCATGCTCGATCGAGTCCGCGCCGGCGCGCAGCGCCAGCTTGATACCGTCGGCGCCATGGGCGTGGACCGCCACCTTGCGGCCATAGGCATGAGCTGTGTCGACCAGAGCCTTCGCCTCATCCTCGAACATGCGGGTGGCCAGGCCGGTGCCGCTGTTGACCCCGCCGGTCGTGGCGAACTTGATCACGTCGGCACCGCGGTCGATCTGGCGACGAACCACGCGCCGGCAGCTTTCGACGCTGTCACACAGATTCTCCGGATCCGGAAGATGAGCAATCAGTTGGTCGTTCAGCGCGCCGCGGCCATCCATATGGCCGCCGGTGGTCGAGATGGACTGGGCCGCATCGACGATCCGCGGACCCTGGACCCAGCCGCGCTTGACCGCCTCTCGCAGGGCCATGGTCACGCCCTTGTCGTCGCCAAGGTTGCGGACGGTGGTGAAGCCGGCGCGCAGCGTCTTCATGCCGTTCTGCTGCGCCTCGTAAGCATGCAGCGGCTCATCGTCGCGAATATCGGCCAGCAGCGCCTGCTCGCCGCCGCGATCCGATGACAGATGAACATGGCTGTCGATCAGGCCGGGCAGCACGGTCTTGGTGCTGAGGTCGATAAACGGCACGCCCGGCTCGATGCGGGCGAGGCCGTCGGTCACCGAGACGATCCTGCCATCATCGACGACGATGGTCGAAGGGCCGCGCACCGCCTGACCCGGGACAGCGATCAGCCGTCCGGCATGGATATAGGTCGGTGCCGCACCCGCTCCGCCCGCCATCAGCACGGCCAGCGCCGCCCCGGTCACATATTTATGCAATCCCTGACCTCCCAATTGAATCGTCAGCAGCTTAGGCGCCGAATTGCACTGCGCAATCCGCCATTCGTCGAAACTATCGGTGCGGCCAGGCCCGGTGCGTTGCAAACCGTTCCGTGACATCTGACGAATCGGCCTCGCCTCCCGTGCAAATGAGCGGTAACCTTCGGAAATTCGGGGGTCGTCCATGCGTTGTCATTCAAGGAGTAATGACATGGCACAGAAGCTATTTGCCGTTGCTTTGAGCTTGATCGCCGTCGCTTCGCCGATACCGGCAGCTCAACCTGATTTGCCCCCAACGACGGGCGCCCCGGCCGCGGGCCCGGACGCCAAATATTGCATGAAGGTCGATCCCCTCACCGGCAGCAACATCGAGCGCACCCGCTGCTGGACCCGCGAAAAATGGGCCGAGCAGGGCGTCGATGTCGACAAGGAATGGGCCAAGGAAGGCGTCCGCGTCATCGGATAAGGGCCCGGCTAGGGCTTGAGGCGGTGTCGAGCTAGTTGCTCGTAGTAGGGCCGGCATCGGTCAGCGAGATATTGTGCCTCATCGGGTAAATCGACTGGATCGTTTTCCGGCGGGCCGAAGCCGCAGCTGGCCTCGACCGCCGCATACCAATGCGGAGCCCACGGCCCGTCGGTTTCACGTCTACCCGGCTCCCAGGCCAACATATTCCGCTCCCACGATATTCCAAGCCCCGCGCACAGCTTTGACAGGACCGTCTCGGGATCGGTGAGCACATCGTTGGCGTCGATCACCGGCGGCGCACGGCCCAGCCGGTCGGCTTCGCGATCGAAGAATTCCGCCTGCCGCTCCAGCCCGAAATCCTCGAACGCCGCCTCGCGCTTGCGCAGGTAAGAAGCGATCATCCGCTCTGGCTCGCGGATCAGGAAGGCGTGGGTGAAGCCGGCGAAATCCTCATATCCGACCGGCCCAACCATATGGTGCCACATATGCTTCTGGTACCAGATGGGCTCGCCGCCGGGCGCAGGCCCGCGCAACGTCGCCATGACGCTGTGCCAATCACAATCCATCGCTGCGATCACATCATCGCGCATCGGATGGTCGGCTCCGCTTTGCTTGAGGAAGCAGCCGTAGAAGGGCTCGTCACTGACGAAGGTGTCGGCGCGGCTGCCGAAGCTGCGCATCATCGCCGTGGACAGGTTCCTGGGACCCGACCACATGGCGATGCGGACGGTCACGGCCTCGCCTGCTCCGCCACGTCCCGATCAACCCGCTCGCGATAAAGTTGCTGCAGGCGCTCGACAACCGGACCGCGGCACGTGAGCGATCGCCCGTCGACCTCGCGCACCGGGACGATCCCGGCAAAGGTGCCGGTGACAAAGGCCTCCTCCGCGCCATAGACGTCGGTCAGCGAAAAATCCTTTTCAAACGCCGGTATGCCGGCCTCACGGCAGACCTCCAGCACCACGCCCCGCGTAATCCCGCCGAGGCAATATTTGCCGCTGGAGGTCCACACCTCGCCCTTGCGGACGATGAAGAAATGGGTCGAATTGCAGGTCGCGACGAAGCCGTGCGGGTCGAGCATCAACGCTTCGTCGGCGCCCGCCTGGGTCGCCTGAATGGAGGCGAGGATGCAGTTGAGCTTCGAATGCGAGTTGAGCTTCTGGTCCTGCACCGCCGGGTCGCCGCGGCGGACATGGACCGTGAACAGCTTGAGGCCGCGCTCGTATATGGCGGGGTCGGGTTCCTTATACTCGGCAATGATGACCACTGTCGCCGGGGAGACCACCACCCGCGGGTCCTGGTAAGGCGTCGAGCGCACGCCGCGCGTCACCATCAACCGGACATGGGCGCCCTCGTCCATCCCATTGGCCTCGAGCGTATCGTAAAGGCGCCGGGTGAGATCGTCACGCGACAGGCCGACGTCCATCGCGATCGCCTTGGCGCCTTCGAACAGCCGGTCGAGGTGACGATCGAGGAAGGCCAGGCGGCCCTTGTGGACCCGCAGCCCCTCCCACACCCCATCGCCGAGCATGAATCCGCTATCGAACACCGAGACGGTCGCTTCGGCCCGTGGTTTCAACTCGCCGTTGACGTTGATCAGGATCGAGGCGTTTCGAGGATCGGAAACGTCATGCATCTGCGCCATGCGCGCAGCGTGGAGTGGCGCACGCGCCTTGGCAAGTAGGGGTTAGATGCGCCCGCGGCGTCCGAACGCCTGGCGGGGCATTCTCACGAACGGCTCGGGCTCGAACAGCGGGGCGTGCGGAACGTGAACCGGCTCCGCGGGGGAGGCGAGTTCCGGCACCTCAGGTTGCACGTCCACAACGGCATCCAATTCCGGCTCCGCCACCTCGGCCGGCACATCTTCGACGAGCTTGGCCTTCGGCGAGCTCGCGCGGCGACCGCCTCCCTTGCGGGAGCCCCCCTTTCGGCGTCCTGCACTTGCTCGGGGCGCCGGCTCGACCTGTTCGGATTCCTGACTGCCGGCCTGGGGCACCGGCAGCTCGACAACCGTCAATGGTTGCGACGCGGCTGGCATCACCGGCTGGACATCCTGAGACTCACGCTCGAAGGTGATGAGCTGCGGCTCCTCTGCCTGGACAGCTGCATTTCGTCCCAGGTCGAACAGCCGGACCATAGCGTAAAGACCCGCGGCGGCAGCCGCCGTCAGCAGCGCGGACGCATTGGTTTGCCGCCAAGCCCCGACCATGGAGGCTACGACGGCAAGCGCGCAAAAGACTTCGAACAAGATCCTGCCGCGCGAAGGCTGAAAGCGGTGCATTGGCCTTCTCCTATGCCTCAGGATAAGGCCTTGGACCCTGCATGAGGGTTAAACGACGAGGTTACTACTCCGTTGTATTTCCGTCCCATTCCTCGTCGTGGTGACGGGCGTCCGCCTCTTCCTTGGTCGACTGGACGATGCCGTCCTTGTGCTCAGGCGGGCCATAAAGCGTGTAAAGCTTCAACGGGGCATCGCCGGTGTTGCGCACATTGTGCCTTGCGCCGGCCGGGACGATCACCCCGCTGCCATCGATCACGTCATATGTGTTGTCGTCGATGTCGACCTGGCCTTTGCCCTCCTCAAAGCGGAAGAACTGGTCGCGATCCTCATGCACCTCGGCGCCGATGTCGCAGCCGGGCGGCAGGCTCATCAGCACCAGCTGGAGATTGTGACCGGTGTAGAGCACGCGGCGGAAGTCGCTGTTGGCCGTGGTCTCCCGCTCGATGTCGTCGTGATAGCCCTTCATGGCGTTCCTCCGGAAGCAACCGAGGCTAAATGGTCATCAGGGCGATGCGTTCAATTTGGAAATTCCCGATCACCGTGATCGAGGAACGAGCACCCCGCCCTTGACCACCGCGTCGGGCTTTTCGAGCAGGCGGACATTTTGCGCCGGATCGCCGGTCACCGCGACCAGGTCGCCGTAGCGCCCGACCGCGATCGCGCCGACATCATGCTCGCGGCCGAGCGCCTGCGCCGCGTTGCGCGTCGCCGCCTGGATCGCCTCGATCGGGGTCATGCCGTAGGTCACCATGGTCGCGAACTGACGACCGACCTGGCCGTGCGGCATCACGCCGGCATCGGATCCGAATACCATCCGCACACCGGCCTTGTGCGCCGCACGGAAATTGTCGCGCTGGATCTGCGCGATCTCCCGGTCCTTGCGCAGATTGTCCTCCAGCACGCCGTTCTTCTTGCCCTCGGCCTGGGTATATTCGGTGTTGTAGATGTCCATCGAGAACCACACTGGCCGCTTGCGCGCGACGGCCAGCCTGATCCCCTCGGCGTCGACCAGGCTGGCATGCTCGATCGTGTCGATACCGGCGCGGATCGCGGCCTTGATGCCGTCGGCGCCATGGGCATGGGCGGCGACGCGAACGCCCCATTGATGCGCCTCGTCGGCGATCGAGCGCAGCTCCTCCTCGCTCAGCTGCTGCTGGCCAGGCTCGGTATTGCGCGAGAAGACACCGCCGGTGGCGCAGACCTTGATCACCTCGGCCCCGAACTTGCGCTGGCGGCGGACCTGGTGGCGGAGCTCATCGGGGCCGTCGCCGACGCCCTCCTCCTTCTTCGGCTTCTCGAGGCTCGGCGGGAGGAAGGTGCTGTCGCAATGGCCACCGGTCGCGCCGAGTGCGTAGCCGGCCGGGACGATGCGCGGGCCGATGGCGTAACCATCGCGGATCGCCTGCATCAGCCCGACGTCGTTGCGGGTGCTGGAGCCGACGTTGCGCACCGTGGTGAAACCGGCGTCGAGCATCGCCCGGGCATTGCCGACCGCGGTCGCCTGCCAGAAGCTGTTGGTATATTCGAGCCCGCGATAGCCGCCGATGTCGGCCGGGCTGTCGAGGTGCACATGCATGTCGATCAGGCCGGGCAGCAGCGTCTTGCCGGCCAGATCAATATACTTGACCCCGGCGCCCCAGCGCACCGTCCGGGCGTCGGCGATGTTGGTGATCCGCCCATCATCGCCGATGAAGATCGCCGGATGTTCGACATATTTGCCGCTGTTGACGTCGAGGTAGCGGTCGGCGGTGACGACCGTGGCGGCCTCGGCCGACGTCGCGGCCAGCAGTGCGGCGGCCAGCAGCGAAGCGGAAAATGACAACAGGCCTTTCATCAACCCTCCCGTCATGCTGAACTTGTTTCAGCATCCATCTCTGAGACGCACTCCGCCTTCCACGAGTATGGACCCTGAAACAAGTTCAGGGTGACGATTACGTCAAATATGCAGCACCCTTCCAAAGGCGGAGAGCACGCTTTCGTGCATCATCTCGCTCAAGGTCGGGTGCGGATAGACGGTGTTGATGAAGTCCTGTTCGACCAGCTCGGCCTGCTTGCCGACCGTATAGCCCTGGATCAGCTCGGTGACCTCGGCGCCGATCATGTGCGCGCCGAGCAGCTCGCCGGTCTTGGCGTCGAAAACCGTCTTCACGAACCCCTCGACCTCGCCCAGCGCGATCGCCTTGCCGTTGCCGATGAAGGGGAATTTGCCGACTTTCACCTCATGGCCGGCCTCCTTGGCCCTGGCTTCGGTCAGCCCGACGCTGGCGACTTGCGGGTGGCAATAGGTGCAGCCGGGGATGTTGCGCACGTCCATCGCGTGCGGGTGAACATCTTTGTTGCCGAGCGCCTGAGCGATCGCCTCGACCGCGATGATCCCCTCATGGCTCGCCTTGTGCGCCAGCCAGGGCGGCGCAGTAACGTCCCCAATCGCCGAGATGCCCGGCACATTGGTGCGGCACATCGGGTCGGTGTCGATATGGCCTTTGGTTGTCTTCACGCCGAGCTTTTCGAGCCCGATATTCTCGGTGTTGGGCGCGATCCCGACCGCAACGATGCAGTGGGAGAAGCGCTTTTCCTCAACCTTTCCATCCTTGGTCTTGATCTTGGCCGCGACGCCCTTGGCGTCGGCCTTGAGGCTCTCGACCCCCGCCGAAGTCAGCAGGGTCATCCCCTGTTTAGCGAGGCTCTTGGCGAGGAAATCGCTGACCTCGGCATCCTCGACTGGTACCACCCGGTCCAGCATCTCGACCACCGTCACCTTGGCGCCCATGTCGTTGTAGAAGCTCGCGAACTCGATGCCGATCGCGCCCGACCCGATGACCAGCAGCTCGGTCGGCATCTCCGGCGGGGTCATCGCGTGGCGGTAGGTCCAGATTTTCTTGCCGTCGCTCTGGGCAAAGGGCAGCTCGCGGGCGCGGGCGCCAGTGGCGATGATGATGTGCTTGGCGGTCAGATCGGTCGTCTTTCCGTCGGCGGTCACGGTCATCTTGCCCGGCGCGGTGATCGTACCCTCGCCCATGTGAACCGTGATCTTGTTCTTCTTCATCAGGTGCGTGACGCCCTGGTTCAGCTGCTTGGCCACCGCCCGACTGCGAGCAACGATCTTTGCGAGGTCCGGCTTCACCTCGCCGGCGACCAGCCCGAAGCTGTCGGCGTGACGCATATGGTGCAGCATTTCGCCCGAGCGCAGCAGCGCCTTGGTCGGGATGCAGCCCCAGTTCAAACAGATCCCGCCGAGGTTCTCACGCTCGACGATCGCGGTTTTAAGGCCCAGCTGCGCCGCCCGGATTGCCGCGACATAGCCGCCGGGACCGGAGCCGAGAACGATGAGGTCGTAAGATTCAGCCATGAAGGCCTCCGTCGCTAAATCCCTCTCCCCTTGAGGGAGAGGGCGACTCAGCCGGAGGCTGAGCGGGGTGAGGGGTAGAGAGCGCCGCTAGTATCGATTCCGCGACGCCTTCAAGATTTTCCAGAATGTCATTGTTCCAGAAGCGAAGGACGCGATAGCCCTTGCTCCACAGGAATGCGGTGCGTCGAATATCTCTTTCGCTGTCCGCATGCTGGCTACCGTCAGCCTCGACTATTAGCCGGGCTTCCTGGCAAACAAAGTCAGCGATGAACGGCCCAATCGGCTGCTGGCGTCGGAACCGTGCGCCTTCGAGTTGGCGGCTCCGAAGAACCGACCACAGCTTGCGTTCCGCGTCAGTCATTTCGCGCCGCAGCCGCTTTGCCCTGGTCAGCGTCGGCTGATCGTAACCGGTCACCTCCTCACCCTTCCGCCGCTTCGCGGCTCCTTCCCTCTCCCTCAAGGGGAGAGGGGATTTGGCGCGGCTTGCCGTCCTCGTCCAGCGCCACGAAGGTGAATTCGCCTTCCGCCACCATCTTTTCGGAATCGCTGTCGCGCTCGCGGGCGATCGCCTCGGCCTTGAGCTTCAGCGACGTCCGCCCCTGCTTCAGTAAGTCTACATAGACGCTGAGCTCATCGCCGACCGCCATCGCGCCGGGGAACTTGATCGAGTCCGCCGCGACGAGGATCGCCTTGCCGCCGCTGTGGCGCGAAGCGAAGGAGCCGCAGGCCAGCCCCATCTGACCCATCAGCCAGCCGCCGAAGACCCCGCCATAGGGGTTGGTGTCGGATGGCATCGCGGTGACGCGGATCAGGGGGGTGCGGCCAAGGGTCATCCGGCCAGCGCGCCCGCCTTTTTCAGTATCCAGGCGATGGTCGGCACCCCTGGTGTGCTGAAGAACATTGCAAAGATCATCGGCCAGCCGATGCGCTCGCCCCATGTGCTGCCCATGGCGATGCCGAGAAAGAGCAGGACTGCCCAAAGAATCCCAAAGGCGGCGCCGGTTTGCAGCCAGTTGGCGCGCACCAGCACCCTTGCCAGCAACAAGGGGACAATCAAATAGGCCAGTAGGATTGGGATGTATTCAGCCGCGGGCAAGTCGCTTTTCATTCTATGTCACCAATCATCAGATTTGCGACGAACAGCGACACGGCGACACATCAGCGCGCTCAGCCCTTGTGCCAGTTGAAGAACAGGCGGAACGCGACGGCCGCGCCGAGGGCCAGCGGGATCGAGAAAAGCATCCCCGGCGAGCCTTCGATTGGGCGGACGGTGCCCCATTTGACCCAGCTGTTCATCCATATGCCGCCCTGGCCGCCGAGCAGCATCGGCATCAGGAAGCCGAGGACTGCTCCGAGCAGCAGCGCCGGCAGCCACTTCATGTCAGGCCACCAGCCCCAGCGGGCTTTCGACCAGCTGCTTGAACACCTTCATCAGCCGCGCGCCGTCGGCGCCGTCGATGGCGCGATGGTCGAAGCTGCCGGTGGCGCTCATCACCGTTGCGATCTGCAAGCTGTCGTCGATCACATAAGGCCGCTTCTCGCCGGCGCCGATCGCCATGATCATTGCCTGCGGCGGATTGATCACCGCTTCGAAATGCTTGATCCCGAACATCCCCATGTTGCTCAAGGACGCGGTGCCGCCCTGATATTCATGCGGCTGCAGCTTGCCCTCCTTGGCGCGACCGGCGAGGTCGGCCATCTCCGTCGAAATCTTCGACAGCGACTTGTTCTCCGCGTCGGTGATGATCGGGGTGATCAGTCCATTGGGGATGCTGACCGCGACCGAAACGTCCGCGCGGTGATATTTGATCAGCTGGTCGCCGGCGAAGCTGACGTTGCATTCGGGAACCTCGATCAATGCAAGCGCCAGCGCCTTGATCAGCATGTCGTTGACCGACAGCTTGACGCCGCGGCTCTTCAGCCCCTCGTTGAGCTCTCCGCGCAGCTTGAGCAGCGCGTCGAGCCGGCAATCGAGCGTCAGGTAGATGTGCGGGATCTGCTGCTTCGATTCCGTCAGACGGCGCGCGATGGTCTTGCGCATGTTGCTAAGCTTGACCGCCTCGTGCGGAACGCCATCGGTGAAAGCCAGCTCGGCTTCGACCGGCTGCAATCCGCCCGGGGCAGCCGTGGTGGTCGGCTTGGGAGCCGCCATCGCCCCACCCGCGGCCTTGCCGAGATCGGCGCGAACGATCCGCCCTCCCGGACCCGATCCCTTGAGCGCCGAGAGGTCGATCCCCTGCGCCTCGGCCAGGCGGCGGGCCAGCGGTGAGGCCTTGATGCGATCGCCACTGTCGGCCTTGGGCGCCGGAGCAGGAGCCGTCGGAGCAGCGGGGGCAGCCGGTGTCTCGCCGCCACCCTTGGCGGGCGGAGCGGCATCAGCCTTTGGCTCTTCCTTTTTTGGCGGCGCTGACTCGGCCTTGGGCGCCTGCGCAGCGGCCGAAACATCCTCCCCCTCACCAGCCAAGATTGCGATTGGCGTTCCGACCTTTACTCCGTCGGTGCCCTCCGCGACCAGGATCTTCGCGATCTTGCCCTCGTCGACCGCCTCGAACTCCATTGTCGCTTTATCGGTCTCGATTTCGGCCAGGATGTCGCCCGAGGACACGGTATCGCCCTCCTTGACCAGCCATTTGGCGAGCGTCCCCTCCTCCATCGTCGGCGAAAGGGCGGGCATCTTCAATTCGATCGACATGGCTGCTCTCGGCTTGATCAGACTCGCCCGGCACAAAGGCCAAAGCGCCGGATGGGTCAAGTCGAATAAGCTTGCCTGTCGGCTGGACTTGCAGCAGCCTCCAGAGGGGAGAACAGGGATGGCGCGAACCTATCTGGTCGTGATCGACGACAGCCCGGAGGCGCGGGTCGCTCTGCGCTTTGCCGCCCGCCGCGCCGCCAAGACCGATGGCGAAGTCGACATACTGGCCGTGGTGGAGCCGCAGGACTTCGTCCAATGGGGCGGTGTCCAGCACGCCATCGAAGAGGAGCAGCGGCTGCGCATCGAAGGCATCGTCGCGGCCTCGGTCGGAGAGATTATGAGCTCCGCCGGAATCACGCCCGAGATCGTCGTTCGCGCCGGCGATCCCGTTGCCGCCGTCCGCGGCCATATCGGCACGCGCGAGGACATTGCCGCGCTTGTGCTTGGCGCCGCGCCGTCCGGCAAGCCGGGGCTGCTGGTCGCCCACTTCACCGGCAATGACGCAGGCAAGCTGCCAGTGCCGGTGATGATCATTCCGGGCAGCCTGAGCGATGAGCAGCTGGAGATGCTGAGCTGACGTCTTCCAAAAGCCGTCATGCTGAACTTGTTTCAGCATCCATAGCTGAGAAGGCTACGAGGGTGGAGAATTGGACCCTGAAACAAGTTCAGGGTGACGATCTCAAATGTGCCGCGCCATAATCTCCGCGAGCCTGACGCACCCCGCCTCATCCTCCGCATCGAACCGCGCGTGGTTCGGGCTGTCGATGTCGAGCACGCCGAGCAACTCGCCATCGTGAATGATAGGCACCACGATCTCGCTGTTCGATGCGGAATCGCAGGCGATATGGCCAGGGAAGGCGTGGACGTCGTCGATCCGCTGCACCTGACGCGTTGCCGCCGCAGTTCCGCACACGCCGGTCCCGAACGGGATTCGGACGCAGGCCGGGCGTCCCTGGAACGGTCCGAGGATTAGCGCGCCGCCGATGTTGCGGTAAAAGCCGACCCAGTTGATGTCGGGCAGCGTCTCCCAGATCAGCGCGGCGGCATTGGCCATGTTGGCGATGCCGTCGGGCTCGTCCGCCACCAGCCCCTGGAGCGCCGAGGCGAGGTCGGCATATAGCGCCGCCTTGTCGGCCGCTTCGATCTTGAAATCGTACATCAGTCCAGTCGCACCCTTCCTCGCGCGGCCTTGATCGCGCTGCGGCCCTTCTTCTCGTCGACCCGTTTTGCCTTGGCTGCCTTGCTCGGCCGCGTTGGCTTACGCTTGCGCGGGACGAGATGGGCCTCGGCGATCATTTCGGCAAGGCGGCGGCGCGCATCCTCGCGATTGGCTTCCTGCGTTCGGAAGCGCCGGGCGGTGATGATCAGTTCGCCTGACGAGGTCATGCGGCTGCCGGCGATGGCCTTCAGCCGCTCATAGGCCTCGGGACCAAGACCAAGCTTGAACACATCGGCCCGCAGCTGGCAGGCGGTGGCGACCTTGTTGACATTCTGCCCGCCCGGGCCGGTCGCCGCGAGGAAGCGCTCGCTCAGCGCTTCTTCCGGGATGACGACGTCCTCCGCCCTCACAGATAGTCCAGCCAGCGGCCGAACCGGTCGGGAACCGGGGCGGTGACGTCGATCGGCGGCTTGGGATCGCGCGGCACGATCAGACGCCAGCTATGGAGCAGCATCCCGCTGTCGGGCACCGTCATCCCGCCCAGTTCGGCGTCATCAGCCAGCGAATAGACCGGGTCGCCGACGACTGCAGCACCCAGCCCGCGCGCGGCGTGGACTCTTATCTGATGCGTGCGTCCCGACAGCGGCGAGAATTCGACCAGGCTTTGCCCTTCGGCCTCGGCGATCTTGCGCCAGCGCGTCGCGGCGGCCTTGCCACCCTTTTCGACCACCATCCGCCAGCCGCCCCTGGCGCTCGAGATCTTGGCGACCGGCAGGTCGATCAATCCTTCCTCGCCTTCGACCGCGCCATCGAGCACCGCCAGATAGGTCTTGCTGACGGCGCCCTGCTCGAACGCTTGCTGAAAATGCGCACGTGCACGCGGGTTGCGCGCCAGCAGCAGGCAGCCCGAAGTATCGCGGTCAAGGCGGTGCATCGGCACCGGCGGCCGCTTGAAGCCCAGCCTCAACTCATCGACCCGCGCTTCCACGCTGTCACCGCCGGCGCGGGGCGTATCGACCGGCAGCCCTTCCGGCTTGTCGATCACGATCGCCTCGCCATCGATGAACAAAATGCGGTCTTCAAGGTTCATAGACTGGTCCATTGCGGCGCTGACGTCCCGAAGCAACTCCAATTCGGACAACGGTTTAGTCCGTGGCGGCCCGGATACTGATGTAAACTGATGCAACGCTGCAACGATATCGACCATTTACCAAGCTTTACGCACTATTAACCTTTTAAGGCGAGAAGGCTCATGGTTAATGGACGCTTAGACGTCGTTAAGGGCGCGCAACCTTTTGTAACAAGAGATTGCCCGAGTTCGGCGAGCTAACCAGGGGAATACAGCATGCGGGTTCTGCTGATCGAAGACGAGGCCACCATCGCCAAGAGCATCGAGCTGATGCTCGGCACGGAAGGCTTCAACGTCTACACCACGGATCTGGGCGAGGAAGGCCTCGATCTCGGCAAGCTCTACGACTACGACATCATCCTGCTCGACCTCAACCTGCCGGACATGCACGGCTATGACGTGCTGAAGAAGCTGCGCACCGCCAAGGTTTCGACCCCGGTGCTGATTCTGTCGGGTATCGGCGAGATGGATTCGAAGGTCCGGGCGCTGGGTTTCGGCGCCGACGATTATGTGACCAAGCCGTTCCATCGCGACGAGTTGGTCGCCCGCATCCATGCGATCGTCCGCCGTTCAAAGGGACATTCGCAATCGGTCATCCGCACCGGCAAGCTGGCCGTGAACCTCGACGCCAAGACGGTCGAGGTCGACGGCGCCCGCGTGCACCTGACCGGCAAGGAATATGCGATGCTGGAGCTGCTGTCGCTCCGCAAGGGCACAACGCTGACCAAGGAAATGTTCCTCAACCACCTTTACGGCGGCATGGACGAGCCTGAATTGAAGATCATTGACGTCTTCATCTGCAAGCTTCGCAAGAAGTTGAGCCTCGCCTGCGGCGGGGACAATTATATCGAGACCGTCTGGGGCCGCGGCTATGTGCTGCGCGATGCCGAGGGCGACACCGGAACGGCGGAAGCTGCAGCTTAAGAGTTACTGCTGGGGAGTGGGCAACGGCGGGGCGGAAACGCTCCGCCGTTTTGCTTAGGCGTCGACCAGGATACGCCGCGGCGTGCGGGCCGGCAGCTGGTCACCGATTGACGGGAGCTGCTCCAGCTCAGGCGCGTCCATCCGCCGCCAGCCGTCGCGGCCAAGGCGCTCCATCGGCCGGAAGCTGGCCTTGTAGGCCATCCGCTCCGACCCCTCGACCCAATAGCCGAGATAGACATAGGGCAGGCCGGCGCGGGCGGCGCGGACGATATGGTCGAGGATGATGTAGGTGCCGAGCCCTTTCCGGGCGCCCTCGCCGACGTCGTAGAAGCTGTAGATCATTGACAGCCCATCGCCCTGCTGGTCGCTGAGGCAGGCGCCGACCAGCTTGCCGGGCTTTCCGTCGACCGACGGTTCGCGATATTCGATGACATAGGTGCGGACCGGCGTCTGCTCGATCATGTCCGCATAATCCTGCTCGTCCATCTCGGCCATGCCGCCGCCCGGGTGTCGTGCCCCGAGATATTTCTGGAGCAGCGCATATTGCTCGTCGGTCGCCCACGGACGGCAGGCGTTGACCTCCAGGTCGGCATGACGGCGCAGCAGCTTGCGCTGGGTGGCGTTGGGCGTGAATTGGTCGGAGATCACCCGGACCGAGACGCAGGCGGAGCAATCGACGCAGCTCGGCCGGTAGGCGACCGACTGCGAGCGGCGGAAGCCGATGCGTCCCAAAGCCTCGTTGAGTTCGCCCGCGTTGCGGCCGTTGAGCTCCGTGAACACCTTCCGCTCCACCTTGCCGGCCAGATACGGGCATGGCGAAGGGTTGGTGACGAAGAATTTCGGGAAGCGAAATGGTGCGCTCACCCAGCGGGCCTCCGCAAATGGTTACGAAAGTCTTTATGCTCGTCGTAAACGCGGATGAAAAGGGGTTGGCACCAGCAAAAGGCGGTTAATGTCGCAGGCTGTCCCGCGGAAGGACGGTTTAAGGTAAATTTCTAGTCGAGTTCGGCCCGCTCGACGTGGAAGCCGGCGCCTTCCAGACGCTTGACCAGCGTGTCGATCGCATGGGCGTCGCGCGCTTCGCATTCGACCTCGATCACCGTGTCCTTGGCCGGCCGGCGCGAGAAGACGCGCTGATGGTTGGTCTCGAGGATGTTGACCCCGCACTCGTAGAATTTGGTTGTAATCGCGGCGAGCGCCCCAGGCCGGTCCTGGGCCGCGATCCGGAGCCGCGCGATTCGGCCGCAGCGGACCAGTTCGCGCACCAGAACATTCGCCAGCAGGTGCGTGTCGATATTGCCGCCGCACAGGGTGGTCCCGACCTTGCGGCCGCGGAACCGCTCCGGCTGCGCCAGGATGGCGGCGAGCCCGGCCGCGCCGGCCCCCTCGACCACCGTCTTCTCGATATTGACCAGCATCGCGACGGCATGTTCAATGTCGTCCTCGCTGACCAGGTCGATGCGGTCGACCAGATCGGCGATGATCGCGCGGGTCAGCTGTCCCGGTTCCTTGACGGCGATGCCCTCGGCCAGCGTATCGCCGCCGATCGCGCCATGCTCGCCTTCGACCACATTCTTCATCGAAGGATAGAGCTCAGCCTCGACCCCGACGACCTTGATGCCGGGCTTGATCGCCTTGGCCGCGGTCGCCACGCCGGAAATCAGCCCGCCGCCGCCGATCGGAATGACCAGCGTGTCGAGCTCGGGAGCATCTTCCAGCATTTCCAGCGCGATCGTCCCCGCACCGGCCATGATCGCCGGGTCGTCGAACGGGTGGACGAACACGAATCCTTCCTTGGCCTCCAACTCCTTGGCATGAGCATAGGCGTCGTCGAACCGCTCGCCGTGCAGCACCACATGGGCGCCGTGGCCCTCGGTCTGGGTGACTTTGATCATCGGCGTCGACACCGGCATGACGATGGTCACCGGGATGCCGAGCCGCCGCCCATGATAAGCGACCGCCTGGGCATGGTTTCCGGCTGATGCGGCAACCACGCCCCGCGCCCGCTCCGACGCCGACAGCTGCAGCAATTTGTTGAGCGCGCCGCGCTCCTTGTAGGCAGCGGTGAACTGAAGGTTCTCGAACTTCAGCCAGACCTCGGCATCGACGATCGCCGATAGCGTCTCGCTCTTCATCATCGGGGTACGGATGACCGCGCCCTTGATCCGCTCGGCGGCGGCCTTGATGTCGTCGAAGGTCGGGCGGGTCTTGGTCGGTGCGTCCATGGATTGCCGCCTAAACCTTCCACATAGGCGAAACAATGCTATCGACGCGCCATGCGAAAGACCCTGCTCGCGCTGGCCGCGCTCCTTGCCTCCTCGTCGGCGCTCGCCAATACGCTGGTGACCAATGCCAACGGCATCCAGGTCGATGCAACCGGTAGGCTGGAGCGGTTCACTGGCATCCTGATCGGTGAGGACGGCAAGGTGAAGCGCCTGCTGCGCGGCGAAATGCTGAAGCTGCGCGACACAAATGTCGTCGATGCCAAGGGCCAGACCGTAATCCCCGGCCTGATCGATGCCCACGGCCATGTCATAGCGCTGGGCTTCAACGCGCTTCAGCTCGATCTCACCGGCACCCGGTCGCTGGCGGAGCTGCAACAGCGGCTGAAGGCCTATGCCGAGGCCAACCCGCAGGCCCGATGGATTCTCGGTCGCGGCTGGAATCAGGAATTGTGGCCCGACAAGCGCTTCCCGACCGCTGCCGACATCGACGCGGTGGTCAGCGACCGACCGGTGTGGCTCGGCCGCGTCGACGGTCATGCGGCCATCGCCAACACCGCCGCGATGCAGGCCGCCGGCTTCTCGCTAAATACGCAAGCGCCGTCGGGCGGGCGGATCGAGAATGGCCTGTTCGTCGACGCGGCGATGAGCCTGATTGAATCGAAAATTCCGGCGCCAACTCCGGCCGAACAGGATGCCGCACTTGCCAAGGCGCAGGAGCAGATGCTCGCCACCGGCCTGACCGCCGCGGCGGACATGGGCACCAGTCCAGACGACTGGGCGGCGATGAACCGCGCCGGCGCGGCGGGAAGGCTCAACGCCCGTATCCTGAGTTACGCCGGGGGCATTCCCTCGATGCGCGCCATCAACGGTGGGCGCCCAAGCGACTGGCTTTATGGCGACCGCCTGCATCTTGGCGGCGTCAAACTCTATGCCGACGGAGCACTCGGATCGCGCGGGGCATTTCTCAAGGCGCCCTACCACGACAAGCCCGACACGCGCGGGCTCAGCCTGATCAGCGACGCCGAGCTGCTCAATCAGGCCACCGCCTCCGCCTCGAACGGCCACCAGTTGGCGATCCACGCGATCGGCGACGCGGCCAACGCCCAGGTCATCTCGACGTTCGAGAAGCTCAGCCAATCTCATCCCGGCGACCGTCGCTGGCGGATCGAGCATGTCCAGATCATCGACCCGGCCGACATCCCGCGCTTGAAGCCTGTTGGCATCATCGCCTCGATGCAACCGGTCCACCAGACCAGCGACCGGGTGATGGCCGAAGCGCGGCTCAATCCGCCTCGGCTGAAGGGCGCCTATGCGTGGCAGACCATCGCCAGTTCCGGCGTGCCGCTGGCCTTTGGCTCCGACTTTCCGGTCGAAAGCCTCAACCCCTTTCCTGGCCTCGCCGCCGCGGTCAGTCGGCAGGATCTGAACGGTCAGCCGCCGGGCGGCTGGCTGCCGCAGGAACGGGTCAGCTTCGAGCAGGCACTGGCCGGCTTCACGCGGGGTGCGGCCTATGCCTCGTTTGCTGAGAATAAGATCGGCAGCCTCGATGTCGGCAAATGGGCCGATTTCATCATCGTCGACCGCGACGTCAGCAAGGTCGACCCGCAATCGCTCGGCCGCACCCAAGTGCTGGAGACCTGGGTCGCGGGGAAGAAAGTATGGGAGAAGGCGCCTAGCGCTGGCGTTGAGCGCGGTCGGTAAGCATAGCCGGGGTCAGGATCTGCGGCAGTTCCTCCGGCTCCGCCTGGCCCGGTTGATACCAGAGATAGAGCGGCACGCCCGCCCTGCCCCGGCCTTCCAGGAAACGAGTGATCGCAGGATCGCCATTCGTCCAATCGCCGACCAGCACTTTCACGCCAGCCTTGCCAAAGGCATCGCGCACCGCTTCCCGCTCGATTGCGGCCGCCTCATTGGCCTTGCAGGTCAGGCACCAGTCGGCGGTGAAATAGACGAACAGCGGCCGGCCCTGGGCGCGATATTTGGCGACCGCTGTCTCGCTCCACACTTCCGTTCCAATCGGCACCCGCGCCGCCGCCTGCGGCTGTCGGGGAACCTGCGTCGCCGCCACCCCGGCTAGGACCAAGACCGCTGCAAGCGCCGGCCAGCCGATCGCTCTTCCCCTGCGCTGCGCCCATCCGGTCCACAGCAGCACCACCGAAAGCCCGACGGCCGCCAATATCCCGGCAGCCAAGGCTTCAGCACCCGCCTGCCGATAGAGCAGCCACAGGCACCCAACTGCGGTCGCCGCCATCGGGATGGCAAGAAAGCGCTGCAGCCGCATCATCCAGGGTCCAGGCTGCGGCAGGCGATTCCTCAATGCTGGGACGAACGCGACAGCCAGGAAGGGAAAGGCGAGACCCAGGCCCAGCGCAGCGAACACCGCGACAGAACCGTAGAGCGGTAGCAGCAAGGCGGCGCCCAGCGCAGCGCCGAGGAACGGCCCGGCACAGGGTGTTGCAACGAATGCCGCGAGCGCGCCGGTGCCAAAGCTGCCATGCGGGCTATGTTCGCCCGCCAGCACCGGCAACTCAAATGTGCGCAGCAGATTGAGGGTGATTGCCGTCACCAGCAATAGGAGCAGGAGGGTCGTGCGCGGATCTTGCAGCTGGAAGGCCCACCCGGCCGCACTTCCTCCCGCACGGATCGCCAGCAGCAGCGCCCCCAAAGCGCCGGTTCCGACCATCGCCCCTGCCGTATAGGAAAGGGCGTCGCGCCGCGCCTGGCGTTGGTTGCCGCCGGATTTAGCGAGATGCAGTGCCTTCAGCGCCAGGATCGGGAAGACGCAGGGCATGGCGTTGAGCAAGAACCCGCCGACCAGCGCACCCAATATGGCGTAAAGCACGGCCTCCGCGCCAAGATCCCCGATTCCGCGGCCGCCCTCTGGCACGGCTCCCGGCACCGCCCTGATTTCCAGGCCCCGCCCGTCCCCGAGCGCCAGCACGCCGGACAGGCTCGCGGGCTCGCCGCGGCGGCGCTTCAGCTCTGCAATCAGCAAGTCGCCTTTGCGGCGGAACTGCTGCGGCGCGGCATAGTCGATCGGACCGTCGTCGGCTGGGAAGAAATATGGCTCGCCGATCGTCACGCTAGCCGGCAGCGGGATGGCGATCTCCAACTGCTCGCCTTTGATGGCGAACTTCGCCGGGCTGGCCAGCGGCCGCGGCAGCGCGCGACGCCATTCGTCGAACCGGGCTCGCTCGGTTGTCCCGCCGGTCCCGACCGGTAGCTCGAGCGAAAATTCGCCCCGTTCGGGCACACAGACCTTGTCGGTGCAGGCGAGCCATTGGGCGCTGGCCCGGATCGGCAGCATGCCCTTCGCGTCCGCGGGCACCTTGAGCCTGGTCAGGATGGCATGGTCGCGCTCATAGACATAGTTGACGATGCCCGCGACCAGCAGCCGCTCCGGAACCGGGAAACGCAGCGGCGCCAGGCTCGCCCCCTGTGGAAGCTGCCACTCGATCTTCATCGGCAGGCCGGCATCGCCCGGATTGAGCCAGTATCCGTGCCAGCCGGGATCGGTACGCATCAGGATCGCCAGCTCGACCTCGTCGCCGGGGAGGGCGGGTCCTTCGGCGACCAGTTCCGGCCTGATGGCATTTTGGCGCGGCGCGAGTTGTGCCGCGGCTGGCGCCGTAATGCATAGCGCCAACAGCCATAGGATCAGTTGGGCCATCGGCGCCTCTTACCGTCACCCTGAACTTGTTTCAGGGTCCATTTCTCCACCGGCACAGCCCTTCACGAAAATGGATGCTGAAACAAGTTCAGCATGACGGGTTGGCGATTCAATCCAGATTAGGCCTCAACCAACGCTGGGCCACCTCGACATCCACCCCCCGCCGCTCCGCATATTCCTCCAGCTGGTCCTGCCCAATCCGCGCCACCCCGAAATAGCTGCTTTCCGGATGGGCGAAGTAGAAGCCCGATACCGCGCTGGTCGGCAGCATGGCGAAATTCTCGGTCAGCTCGATACCCGCAGCATCTTCGCCCAGCAGCTTGAACAGCAACGGCTTGAGGCTGTGGTCGGGGCAGGCCGGATAGCCCGGTGCCGGCCGGATGCCGCGATATTGTTCCTTGATCAGCTCCTCGTTCGACAGCTTCTCGCCCGGCGCATAGGCCCATAGGGTGGTGCGGACATGCTGGTGGAGCCGCTCGGCGAAAGCCTCGGCCAGCCGGTCGGCCAGCGCCTTGAGCAATATATCGCGATAGTCGTCATGCGCCTCGGCGAAATGCTTGAGGTGCGGCTCGATTCCATGGATCGCCACGGCGAACCCGCCCAGCCAATCCTCCTCGTTCGGCATGATGAAATCGGCCAGGCACATGTTGGGCCGCCCGACGCGCTTGCGCACCTGCTGGCGGAGCATCGGCAGGCGGGTGCGCTGGTGATTGATGGCGATGATGTCGTCGCCCTCGCGCTGCACCGGCCACAGGCCGACCGCGCCCATTGCCGTCAGCCATTTCTCCTCGACGATCTGCTTCAGCATCGCCTGTGCGTCGTCGAACAGGCTGCGCGCGCTCTCGCCCACCACCTCGTCGTCGAGGATCGCCGGATAATTGCCGGCCAGCTCCCAGGCGCGGAAGAAGGGCGTCCAGTCGATCACCTTGACCAGATCGTCGAGCGGCCAATCGTCGAACCGGTGCTGGCCCGGATGTGCCGGACGCGGGCTTGGTTCGCGATGCTCGGGCACGAAGCTGTTGGCCCGGGCTTCCCCGAGCGGGGCCAATTCGTTGGTCCCCCGCCCCTCGCGGCTTTCGCGCAGCGCGCGATAGTCGTTCGCGGTGCGATGGATCAACTCCTCGCGGCCGGTACCGTCGCTGACCAGGGCCGAGGCGACACCGACCGCGCGGCTGGCATCGAGCACGTGCAGCACCGGGCCCGAATAGGCCGGGGCGATGCGCAGGGCGGTGTGTGCGCGGCTGGTGGTCGCCCCGCCGATCAGCAGCGGCCGCTCCATGCCCGCCCGTTCCATCTCCTCGGCGACGGTGACCATTTCGTCGAGCGACGGGGTGATCAGGCCGCTGAGCCCGATCATCGCCGCATTATTTTCATTGGCCGCCTCAAGGATCTTTGGCCAGGGCACCATCACCCCGAGGTCGATGACGTCGAAGCCGTTGCACTGAAGCACGACGCCGACGATGTTCTTGCCGATGTCGTGGACGTCGCCCTTGACGGTGGCCATGATGATCCGACCCTTCGATGAGTCAGCGCCGGGCTGCTTTTGCGCCTCGATAAACGGCAGCAGGTGCGCCACCGCCTTCTTCATCACCCGGGCCGACTTCACCACCTGCGGCAGGAACATCTTGCCCGATCCGAACAGGTCGCCGACCAGGTTCATGCCCTGCATCAGCGGCCCCTCGATCACCTCGATCGGCCGGGGGAAGAGCTGGCGGGCCTCTTCCGTGTCCTCGACGATATGCTCGTCGATCCCTTTGACCAGCGCATGGGCGAGCCGCTCGCGCACCGGCCAGTGACGCCATTCGGCCGCCTTCTTCTCTTCGACGGCATCGGTTCCTCGATAGCGCTCGGCGAGCTCGATCAGCCGCTCGGTGGCATCGTCTCGGCGGTCGAAGATGACGTCCTCGCAGGCCTCGCGCAGCTCGCGGTCGATCTCGTCATAAACGTCGAGCTGGCCGGCGTTGACGATGCCCATGTCCATCCCGGCTGGGATCGCATGGTAGAGGAACACCGAATGCATCGCCCGCCGAACCGGCTCATTGCCGCGGAACGAGAAGCTGAGGTTCGAGAGGCCGCCCGAAATATGAACATGGGGACAGCGCAGCCGGATTTCTTTGGCCGCCTCGATGAAGTCGATCGCGTAGCGGCGATGCTCGTCGATCCCGGTGGCAACGGCGAAGACGTTGGGATCGAAGATGATGTCCTCGGGCGGGAAGCCGTCGGCGACGAGCAGCTTGTAGGCGCGTTCGCAGATGGCAACCTTGCGTTCCTTCGTGTCCGCCTGGCCGGTCTCGTCGAACGCCATCACCACCACTGCGGCGCCATAGGTTCGCACCTTGCGCGACGCCTCGAGGAACGGCTCCTCCCCTTCCTTGAGGCTGATCGAATTGACGATCGGTTTGCCCGACACGCACTGAAGCCCGGCCTCAATCACGCTCCATTTCGAACTGTCGATCATCACCGGCACGCGGGCGATATCGGGTTCGGCGGCGAGGCGCTTGAGGAAAGTCGCCATTGCCAGCTCGCCGTCGAGCAGCGCCTCGTCCATGTTGACGTCGATGATCTGCGCCCCAGCCTCGACCTGGTCGCGCGCGACCGCGACCGCGGCGTCATAATCGCCGGCCAGGATCAGCTTCTTGAACTTGGCCGAGCCAGTGACATTGGTCCGCTCGCCTATATTGACAAACCGTGCGCCGGCAGCGGCGCTTGAAAAATCATTCACGCGGCGATCACCATAGGTTCCAGACCGGACAGCATCGTGCCACGCGGTGATGATGGAATTTGGCGCGGCTCGGCGCCTTCGGCCACTTCGGCGATCGCCGCGATATGCGCCGGCGTGGTCCCGCAGCAGCCTCCGACGATGTTGACCAGCCCCTCTTCGACCCATTCGCGCACCTGCGCCGCCGTCTCCTCCGCCGCCTCGTCATAACAGCCCAATTCGTTGGGCAGGCCGGCATTGGGATAGGCCATGACCAGCGCCTCCGCCTTGTGCGCCAGCGCTGCGAGGTGGGGCCGCAACTGCGCCGCGCCGAAGGAGCAGTTCAATCCGATGGTCAGCGGCCGGGCGTGGCGGACGCTGGCCCAGAAGCCCTCGACCGTATGGCCGCTCAGATTTCGGCCCGAAAGGTCCGTCAGGGTCATGGAAATCATGATCGGCAGCTCGCGGCCAAGGTCCTGCTCGGCCTCCAGCGCGGCCATGATCGCCGCCTTGCAATTGAGCGTGTCGAACACCGTCTCGATCAGGACGAAATCGATTCCACCCTCGACCAGCGCGTCGATCTGCTCGCGATAGACCTCCTTCACCTCCTGGAAGGTCACCTCGCGGAAGCCGGGATCATTGACGTCAGGCGACAGCGACAACGTTTTGTTGGTTGGGCCCAATGCCCCCGCGACCCAATGCTTCTTTCCGTTGGATGCTTCCTTGACCACATCGCGGACGATCCGTGCGGCTTCACGGTTGATGTCGGCCACGAGATGCTCCGCACCATAGTCCGATTGGCTGATACGGTTGGCGTTGAAGGTGTTCGTGGCGAGAATGTCAGCTCCCGAAGCGATAAACTGCTTGGCGATCTTCCGAACGATGTCCGGCCGGGTCAGGTTCAGCAGGTCGTTATTGCCCTTCTGGTCATGGTTGAGCGGGAGCTCACCGCGATAATCGGCTTGCTTCAGCCCCTCGGATTGGATCAGCGTGCCGTAGGCACCATCCTTGACCAATATGCGCTCGGCGGCCGCCGCACGCAGTTCTTCAGCGGCACTCATGCGCGTACTCCCAGCAGGTGGCAGATGGCATAAGCCAGCTCGGCCCGGTTCAACGTGTAGAAGTGGAAATGCCTGACGCCGCCGGCGTAGAGCTGCCCGCACAGCTCGCCGGCAATCGTCGCCGCGACCAGCTGCCGTGCCGCAGGAAGCTCGTCCAGGCCTTCGAACAGCCGGTCCATCCACTCCGGGATCGCCGCGCCGCACTGGCCCGCGAAGCGGCGTGCGGTCGCGACGTTGCTGACCGGCAGGATGCCCGGCACGATCTCGACATCAGGCCGGCTCGCCGCGACCCGGTCGCGGAAGCGGAAGAAGCTGTCGGCCGAAAAGAAAAATTGGGTGATTGCGCGATCGGCACCGGCGTCGATCTTGCGCAGCAGATTGTCGAGATCGCTCTCCAGGCAATCCGAATCCGGATGAACCTCCGGATAAGCCGCGACCGACAGCTCGAAGGGGGCGATCCGCTTGAGCCCCGCAACCAGCTCGGCCGCATTGGCATAGCCGCCCGGATGAGGCGCATAAGCCTGGCCCGGCTCGGGCATGTCACCGCGCAATGCGACGATGTGCCGTACGCCGACGTCCCAATAGCTCCGCGCGATCTCGTCAATCTCCTCGCGCGTCGCGCCAACGCAGGTGAGGTGCGCGGCGGGCGTCAGATCGGTTTCTCTGACGATCCGTTCGACGGTGGCGTGGGTTCGTTCGCGGGTCGAGCCGCCGGCTCCATAAGTGACGGATACGAAGCGCGGTTTCAGGGGCGCCAGCGTTTCGATCGAGCGCCACAGTGTTTCGGCCATCGCCTCAGTTTTGGGCGGAAAGAATTCGAAGCTGACGGCAATGTCGCCACGCGCCTCGGCGAACAGCGGCGCATGGCCATTCAGCGCAATCTCGCTTTCCCGATTCATGCTGCCCGCCGCTCCTTCTGCGCCGCGCCAGGCCTGATGCCGCGCCACAATATGACGGTCAGCGCCCCGCCACCCAGCCGCTCGATCCGGTCGAGTTCGAGCCCGGCACCGGAAAACCAACCGCGCATCGCGTCGTCGGCAAAGCCGAGGCGAAGATGAGCGTCCTTCTCTTTCAGTTCGGCACGGTCATGCTGGGCAAAGTCGATCACCAGCAACTGGCCGCCCGGCGACAATACCCGCGCCGCCTCGGCGATCGCTGATCCGGGTTGCTGGGCGTAATGGAGCACTTGGTGCAGGATGATGCTGTCGGCGCTGCGGTCGGCCAGCGGCAGGGCATACATGTCGCCCTGGCGCAGGCTGGCGCCGCTGATTCCGGCCTCCTCAAGCTTGACCCGGGCAAGGCGCAGCATCTCCGACGAACGGTCGATGCCGATCGCCGTCGCTGCCCTAGGCGCGAACAGCTCCAGCATTCGGCCGGTGCCGGTACCGATGTCGAGCAGCGACCCGATCGGCCGGTCCGCAAGCAGGTCGGCGATCGCCCGTTCGATTTCCGCATCGTCGACGTGCAGCGCCCGGACGCTCTCCCAGGTCGCGGCGTGGGCTTCGAAGTAGCGCCGCGCGGCCTCCGCCCGATCGTGGCGGATCGTCTCCAGCCGCCCCGCATCGCCGGCGAACAGCCGTTCCGCTTCGGCATCCATCCCGGAGCTGAGATTGAACAGCGCCGCGGTCCGCTCCGGCTCAGCCAACTGGAGATAGACCCAGCTGCCTTCCTTGCGGCGGCCGACCAGGCCCGAATCGGACAGGATTCGAACATGGCGGGAGACGCGCGGCTGGCTTTGGCCGAGTAATTGCGCCAGTTCGCCGACCGACAGTTCCATCACCCGCAGCAAGGCGAGGATTCGCAGCCGCGTCGGATCGGCCAGCGCCTGGAAAAGCGCGGCAAGTTTGAGGTCCCGGGTCACGATTAAGGATATAAAGATATCTTTATATCGGTCAATGAAAGATGGGCCGGAGCCGAAACTTTTCGGCTGCGCATCAAATGACGATTGCGTGACGCGAGAAACATCAATATTTCCGGCCGCTGGCCTGACGCATAGCGTGAGGCCGAGCCCGGAGCTGTTCCCGCAAGGGGCAACTCCCCATAAGCAAGGAATGGAACGATCATGAAGAAGGTTGCACTGACCGTTGCGGTCCTCGCGCTCGGCCTGGCCGCGTGCGAAACCAAGACCGAGAACGCCGTTGAGAACGTTGCGGTTGAAAACGCCGTCGAAGCCGACGTCAACGCCACCGACAACGCCGTCGACAACGCGCTCGACGCGGCCGGCAACGCCGTCGAGAACGCCGGCGAAGCCGTCGAGAACGCTGGCGAAGCCGTCGAGAACGCTGCCGAATAAGCCGCGTGCTCGGGCCGTCTAGCACGGCCAAGCGAATAGAGGGGCCGTCCGGGCGACCGGGCGGCCCTTTTTATTTGCTCGTTCGAAGTGGTAGCTCGACCGATATGAAATATTATCTGGTGCTCGCCGCCCTGCTGATGACCTCGTGCAACCGCGAGGAGCAGCCCCAGGCGCCTACTGCGGCTGAGGCCGAGCAGCTCAACGACGCCGAGGAAATGCTCAACAGCCTCGCCAACGAAGAAGGGGCGGCGCCCGAAAGCACCGCCCCTTCCATCAATTCGAACTGAGGGCGCATCGCGCCGTCGATCGGGATCGGCTCCGGCGACCCGTCGGCCGGCCCTCTGCGAGTCCGGGATTAGCTCACGCTAGTCCCGGCCGCTTTGGGCTTAGAAATCCATTCCGCCCATGCCGCCCATGCCGCCGCTCAGGTGTTCCGGGACGTGCGCCGAGTTACGGCTTGACTCTAAATCTACATATATTGATAAAGAAGATATGGCGCGCAGTCGGCGACCTTCGAAGCAGATGCTTGTCCTCCTGGCGGAGCTGGCCGGTGGCCAACAATGGCGCCACGGCTATGACCTGATGAAAGCAACAGGCCTGCTGTCGGGGACAGTTTATCCTCTTCTGATGCGCATGACTGATCAGGGCCTCGTCGAAGCCGAGTGGCATGAACCAGCTCAGCCTGGCCGGCCCCCGCGCCATGCATATCGGCTGACCGCCAAGGGGGTCGCGCTCGCGACAGCCGTGCCCCGTGACCAGTACGCAGGCCCGGCAAGGATGCTCCCGGCGTGGCGGTGAGCTTGGCCAGAGCAGCCGTGGCGCTTGCGGCACGCTCGCTTGGCGTTCACCGCGACGCGTGGGGTCGAGCGATGAAGGCTGAGCTCGAGGTTGCGATCGAGGACGGCAGACCGGTCGCGTTCGCAATGGGATGCGTTCTCGCTGCGTGGCGGGAACTGCCTGCCCACCCCGAAGGTCGCTTCACATTGGCCAGTCACCTTCTGGCGATCGGGCTGATCGTACCGATTGCCGCCCTGCTGTTGTGGTGCGGGTTGCTCGGCTACCCGTATTTGGCGTTCGGAGAGATTGGTATTTGGGGCTTCCTCGCTGGGAACAGCGACCAGATACTGCTCTTGCATGATGGCAACCGAGCAATCGCTCCGGCCCTGACGCTGCTTGTTCTCATCGTAGCTGTTAGCCAGCTTCTCCTTGCCTGGTTTGTGCTGGAGCGGGACTGGGAAAGAGTTGTGGCCATCGGGCGGTTCAATGCGGCAACGCTGACAACGTTCGCCATTGTCACGAGCTTGGTGCCCCTGAAGGGTACCAGCATATTCCTACCAGGCGCAGGACTGGCTGCCGAGATGCTGGCGGTGCTCGCTTTGGCGCAATGGCATCAGCAGTCGCAGAGCCGATTGCTGCCGGAGCCCGGCGGCTAGCCAGCCGTAATCCAACCTTTCGACCAAGCCGACCAAGACCGCAGCTTGTGCTGCCACGACCCACCGCGCCTAAAATTGCGACGCTCTGGCAAGGAGTAAACAATGAGGAACCCTATCCCTTCGTTCGGAGGACGCGGACTGGTAGTCATACCGTTGCTCCGAGCTGTCTCAGCGCTTCTGCTGATTTCCTTCTCTACCGTCGCCGTTCCACTTCACGCGGAGGCTCCTCAGCAGCAATGGTTGGCGGACGAGGTGCGCATCCCTTCCGATCCGGGCGTGGTGCTTGCCGGCACTCTGCGCACGCCAACGAGGCCCGGACCTTTTCCGACCATACTCCTCATCGGGGGCAGCGGTCCCGGCCAGCGCGGCGGCCTCAGCCCCTTGATGGAGCGGCTGCTGGGCGATGGCATCGCAGTTCTGGAATATGACAAGCGCGGCGTGGGACAGTCGACCGGCGACTTCGTCGACTCATTGCGCAACATGGAAACTGATGCCGCCGCCGCAGTCAGATATCTGCGGAGCCGTTCCAACATAGACGCGAATCGGATCGCCTTGATCGGCCATAGTCAGGGTGGGGCGGTCGCTCCCGCAGTGGCGGCAAAGGACCCCGGTATTGCCGCTGTCGTCATGCTCGCCGGCCCAGCGGCGCCGGTGAAGCCGGGGAAAGTGAACCTGATCATTATGAAGGAAATGCTTGCCAAGGCGGGCGCGGCCCCAGCTGCCATTCAGCAGGTGGCCGAAGCCAGTGATCGGCTGTTCGAAGCACAAGCCCGCAAGGCGCCGCTCAGCGAGATCGTGCCGCTACAGGAAGCGGTGATCCAGGGGTTCATCGCGTGCAAATTTACCCGTCCGCAAGCCGAAGGTGCGCTGGTGACGTTGAACTCGATCGTAGTCGAAGCGTGGAATGCGCGGTTCGACCGAACCCTCGCCAGCCTGCGCACGCCGGTGCTAGCGTTGTACGCGTCCGAGGACGAGCATGTTTCCACCCCTGACGAATTGCCCGCCGCCAAAGCTGCGCTCGCCGCCAATCCCGATGCGAAGGTGGTCGAGATAGCGGATGTGAACCACAGCTTTCACCGTGTGAAGAAGGCCGGTGACCTCAAGTCAGATCAGGGAACGATGGTATCCGAAGTGATCGAAATGGTTGGCGACTGGCTCACCGCCCGCTTGCAACCAGCCAAGGCAAAGACTGCCAGCCCGAACTGGCCGGCTCAAAGAAAAGGGCCGGAGGATCGCTCCTCCGGCCCTTCTCTTTAGCTGGCGGTGGCCGTCACGGGAGTGAATCCCATGACGTCGGTCCTGTCCCCCGGATCAAGTCGCGGGCAGGCCGCCCGAGCCTTCGGCGAGTCCGCAACTAGCTAACAGACGAGTCGGTCTGCTTCGCTAGCTGCGGCCGCCTTAGGCTTAGAAGTCCATTCCGCCCATTCCGCCCATGCCGCCGCCCATTGGCATCGCCGGCTTGTCCTCGGGCATTTCGCTGACCGCCGCTTCGGTGGTGATCAGCAGGCCCGCGACCGACGCCGCGTCCTGGAGCGCGGTGCGGACGACCTTGGTCGGGTCGATCACGCCGGCCTGGACCAGGTTCTCGTAAACCTCGGTCTGGGCGTTGAAGCCCTGGCTCTCGTCCTTGCCCTCGAGCAGCTTGCCCGAGATCACCGCGCCGTCATGGCCGGCGTTCTGGGCGATCTGCCGGACCGGCGAGTAGAGCGCCTTGCGGACGATATCGATGCCGCGGGTCTGGTCGTCGTTGACGCCCTTGAGGCCCTCGAGCGCCTTGGTCGCATAGAGCAGAGCGGTGCCGCCACCGGGGACGATGCCCTCTTCGACCGCAGCGCGCGTGGCGTGGAGCGCGTCGTCGACGCGGTCCTTGCGCT
>JALYNQ010000057.1 GCA_030773115.1 Pseudomonadota bacterium | reverse complement strand
CAGGGGACAAGGGCGATCGGGCCCTCCAATCCGCGCACGATCTCGCCGAAGCTTATGCCGTGCGGATGTCGGCCTAAACGGTAGCCGCCCTTTGGCCCGCGAACGCTTTTCACGATGCCCAGGGCCTTCAGGTCGAGCATGATCAGCTCAAGGAACTTGCGCGGAATCTTCTGGGTGTCGGCAATCTGCTGAAGCTGGATCGCTCCGCCATGGCCCTCTTCGACCAGGTAGAGCAGGGCGCGCAGCGCGTATCGCGTTTTTTGAGTGAGCATTCCCCCAATTCTGTCTTGGCGGGGCCGACTACGCAAGCTGCGGGGGAATTCCGGGCGGCCTCCGCATGCCCGCTTGACAAGCCGAGCTCCGACGCTATTGGGCGTTTCAGCGTATTAACACGTTGGAACAACGATGGCTGATGCAGAACTCATACCCCTGATGCCGACGCGCGATCTCTCAGCTCTCACGGACGATCTGTGCGAGGCATTGCGGACGCCGAATAGCCGCGAGGAGATGAGGAGGCTACTCTCCGATCTCTGCACGCCGGCCGAAGTGCGGACGCTGGCCGAGCGCTGGCATGTCGCCCGCCTGCTCGACGAACATGACCTTACCTACCGCGAGATCCATGACGGCACCGGGGTGAGCACCACGACAATCGTCCGCGTCGGGCGGTTCCTGAGGCAGGAACCTCACCAGGGCTACCGCCTGGCGCTCGACAGGCTTGGAGGCCGCGATGCTGGCTGACCGCACGCGCCTTCACATTGCGATCCAGAAATCGGGGCGGCTCGCCGATGCCAGCCGCCAGCTGCTGAAGGACGCAGGCCTGCGCATTCAGAACGGCAAGAACAGCCTGACCGCGCGGGTCGAGAATTTCGCCGCCGAGCTGATGTTCGTGCGTGACGATGATATCCCGACTTTCGTCAGCGACGGTGTCTGCGAGTTCGGGATTGTGGGTCAGAATGTCATCGAGGAGTTCGCGCTCGGACGCGACGAGCCGGGGTACGACGTGCTGGCGGAGCTGGCCTTCGGCCGCTGCGCCCTGAAGATCGCCGCGCCGGAGGCGTTCACCTACGATGGAGCACAATCGCTGGCCGGAGCGCGAATCGCGACCACTTATCCGCGGCTGCTCGGGCGTTTTCTCGAAGAACGGGGAATTTCCGCCGAGATCGTCAAGATGAACGGCGCGGTCGAGCTCGCGCCGCGGCTGCAGATCGCCCCGTTCGTATGCGACCTGGTTTCGACCGGTGCCACGCTCGAGGCGAACGGCCTCAAGCCCGTCGAGACGGTGCTCGAGAGCCAGGCCGCCCTGATCCGCACGCGCAAGGCCCTCGATGAGGGCCGGTCGAGAATCGCCGAAGAGCTGCTGAGCCGGATCGACGGCGTCCTGGCGACCAAGGAATCCAAATATATCATGCTCAACGCGTCGGAGGATGCGCTTGAGCGGATCACCGGCCTGCTGCCGGGTGCGGAGGCCCCGACGATCATCCCGCTACACGGCCGTCCGGGTCATTTCGCGGTCCACGCCGTCTGCCAGGAATCGGTGTTCTGGGAGACTCTGCAGAAGCTCAAGGGCGCCGGGGCATCGGCGATCCTAGTCGTGCCAATCGAAAAGATGATGATGTGAAGACGCTGGTTTGGATCGAGCTCGACGAGCGGGGTCGAAGTGCCGCCCTCGCGCGGCCGTTGCAGCGCGAGGACTCGCGGCTGCAGGCGGACGTGCGCGCGATTGCCGAGGAAGTGCGCGATGGCGGATGGGACGCCCTGTGCGCCATTGCGCGGCGGATCGACGGGGACGAGCCGCGCGAGGTCGAGGTCGCTCCCGCGGCGGCCGAGGCGCGCCGGCGGATGTCCCCCGAGCAGATCGAGGCCATTGAGCTGGCAGCGACCAATATCCGCAGCTTCCACGAGGCGACCTTGCCGGATGACGTCGCTGTCGAAACCATGCCTGGGCTCATCGTCCGCAAGGTGTGGCGGCCGATCGACCGGGTCGGGCTCTATGTTCCCGGTGGCAGGACGCCGCTTTTTTCCACTCTGCTGATGCTGGCGATCCCGGCACGCGTTGCCGGTGCTCGCGAGCTGGTCGTGGTCACTCCGCCGCCTCCTGGCGGGGGGCTCGATCCGGTGGTTGCGTTGGCGGCCGATCTTGCCGGCATCGATGCGATCTGGACAGTAGGCGGCGCGCAGGCGATCGCGGCACTCGCCTTCGGGGCCGGTCCGATCCGGAGGGTCGATAAGGTCTGCGGGCCGGGCAATAGCTGGGTTGCCGAGGCCAAGCGGCTGGTTGCGTCGCTCGCCGGCGGGCCGGCGATCGACATGCCGGCGGGACCCAGCGAGCTGATGGTTGTCGCCGACGAGAGCGCGGACGCCCGGCTGGTCGCCGCCGACCTTCTGAGCCAGGCCGAGCATGACGCCGCGGCGCAGGTGTTGCTGGTCGCCACGGATCAGGCATTGGCCGAAGCCGCCGCGGCCGAAGTGGCAAGGCAGCTGCAAGGCTTGCCGCGCTCGGATGTCGCTCGTGCGTCGCTGGATTCTGCGAGGATCTTCTTCGTGCCGGACCTGGAGGCTGCCGCCGAAGTTGCGAACCGCTACGCTCCCGAGCATCTGTCGCTCGCGGTCGCGGACCCTGACGCACTGCTGCCGCTGATACGCAACGCGGGTGCGGTGTTCGCCGGGCCGCTCGCGGCGGAGACGTTTGGAGATTATCTCGCCGGATCGAGCCATGTGCTTCCGACAGACGGTGCGGCGCGCGCTTGGGGAGGAGTATCAGTCCACACCTTCATGAAGGCGATGACCGTGCAAACCGTGACGGCCGAGGCAGCGCGCCGCATGGCGGGTCCCGCGGCTACCCTGGCGCGTCTTGAGGCGCTCGAGGGACACGCGCGGGCTGCCGACGCCCGGCTGGAGTGGGCGGCATGAGCGACCTCGCCAAGCGCCTTGCGCGCCCGGAAATCCTGGCACTCGAACCGTTCGACATCGCCGCCCAGTTCAACTGGGCCTTTGGCGCCGATGCGATCAAGCTCGACGCCAACGAGAACCCTTATCCACCACTGATCGAGGGGCCGCTGGCGGCGAGCGTCAACCGCTATCCCGAGCCGCAGCCTGCCCGGCTTCTCGCGGCGATGGCGGCCCTCTACGGCGTGGAACCGGAAAATCTGGTCGTCACGCGCGGAGCCGACGATGCCATCGACATCCTCGTCCGCGCATTCTGCCGCGGACAAGAAGATGCGGTCGCGATCTGCCGGCCGACCTTCTCCGCCTATGCGCATTTCGTCCGGTTGCAGGGTGCCCGGCTGATTGAAGTTCCGCTCGACCCCGACTTCGATTTTAACGCCGATGCCTTCATCGAGGGGGTGAAAGCTGAGCCGTCGCTCAAGCTCGCCTTCATCTGCACGCCCAACAACCCGACCGGGAACGAGGTCGATCCCGCTGACGTTCTTCGGGTTGCGGATGCGCTCCCCGAGACCATCGTCGTGGCCGATGAGGCCTATCTGGACTTCGCAGCAACGCCAAGCCTAGCGGCGGAGGCTGCCAAGCGGCCCAACCTTGTCGTCCTGAAAACTCTGTCCAAGGCGTTCGGGCTGGCCGGAGCCCGCATCGGCTGCGCGATTGGGGAGGCGGGGCTGATCGCGATCGCGGCCCGCGCACTGCCGCCCTATCCGCTGCCGAGCCTGTCGATCGAGGCGGCGATGGCCGCTCTCGCGCCGTCGCGCCGGGCGGTCCACGAGGAGCGGATCGCGCGGATCAAGTCCGAGCGGGACCGGCTAGCCCGGCTGCTCGCCGGATCGCCCATCGTGAAGAAGGTGCGCAATGGCGGCGGCAATTTCCTGTTCCTCGAGGTGGAAGAGCCCGACACGCTTGCGACGAAGCTGCGGGCGCTCGGCATTCGCGTTCGATTCCGCCCCAACGCAGCGCCGGGTGGCTTGCGGCTGACGATCGGAACCGAGGCGGAGAATGCGGCGGCGCTTGCCGCGCTGGGAGTGACCGCCGGAGCGGTGCCGGCGAGAAGGGCGGAAGTAACGCGGGACACCAAGGAAACGCAGATCGCCGTCGCCGTCGACCTTGACCGGCCGAACCCACGCAAGATCTCGACCGGCGTTCCCTTCTACGATCATATGCTCGACCAAGTCGCGGCGCACGGTGGGTTCAGCCTGATCCTGTCGTGCGATGGGGACACGAACATCGATGCGCACCACACGGTTGAGGATTGCGCAATCACGCTCGGCATGGCGCTTGGCCGGGCGCTCGGCGACAAGCGCGGGATCGGCCGCTTCGGCTTTGCGCTGCCGATGGACGAAGCGGAGGCTCAGGTCCTGATCGACCTGTCAGGCCGTCCCTACAGCCGCTTCGATGGCGAATTCTCCGCGTCGCACATTGGCGACTATCCGACCGAGATGACGCCGCATGTCTTCCGCTCGCTCGCGGACAGCCTAGGCGCGGCCATCCATGTCCGGGTCCAAGGCGAGAACGACCACCACAAGACGGAGGCCTGCTTCAAAGCGTTCGGCCGGGCGTTGCGGCAGGCGGTACGAAGCGAGGGTAACGCGCTGCCCAGCACCAAGGGCGTATTGTGAAGCTGGCAATCGTCGACCTCGCCTATGGCAACATTGGTTCGATCCGGCTGGCTTTCGAGCGGTTCGGGCTGGAACCGATCGTGACCGCGGACGCGGATGCGATTGCGGCCGCCGATCGCGTGGTTCTTCCAGGCGTCGGAGCAGCGGGCCATGCGATGCGGCGCATCGACGAGTTAGACCTTCGCGGCCTGCTCAAGTCCCTCGATCAGCCCGCGCTCGGCATCTGCCTCGGGATGCAGTTGCTCTACGAGGGGAGTGAAGAGGCAGACACGCAATGCCTCGGCATTCTGCCCGGCAAGGTTCGCGCATTCGTCCCCGCCGCGGGCCGCCCGGTGCCGCACATGGGCTGGAGCAGGCTTGAGGTCCGCGATGGCGACATTGGCCTTCAGAGCGGCGATTATGTCTATTTCGCCCACGGCTACGCCTGCGACGATGGAGGAGCGACCGTCGCCAGCGTCGATTACGGGCGAGCCGTTCCCGCCGTCGTGCGCCAAGGCAATTGGCTTGGCGCGCAGTTCCATCCCGAACGCTCGGGCGAGGCGGGCGCGCGGTTCCTGAAGGCGTTCCTGCAATGATCGTCTATCCGGCGATGGACCTGATGGACGGGCGCGTCGTGCGCCTGCGGCAGGGGCGCTTCGACGATTCGACGGTCTATTCGGACGACCCGGCGGCGGCGCTGGAGGCGTTCGCGGAAGCGGGCGTCGAGTGGGCCCATGTCGTCGATCTCGACGGCGCCCGGGCGGGAAGGCCCGTGCAACACGAGCTGATTGCCGAGCTCGCAACAACGGTACCGCTCAGGCTCCAGGTAGCCGGCGGCTTCCGCGAGCGCGACCAACTGGCGCGAATGTTCGAGGCGGGCGTGGCGCGGGTCGTGATCGGCAGCCTGGCAGTCAAACAACCCGAGGCGGTGCGCGGCTTTCTCGACGAGTTCGGGCCGGACCGGATCGCGCTGTCGCTCGATGTCCGGATCGTCGACGATACGCCGATGGTGGCTATCAGCGGGTGGGCCGAGGACAGCCGCCGAACCCTTTGGGACATCGCCGCGCTTTATCCGGCGGCGCAGCACTTGCTGCTTACCGACATCGGCTGCGACGGGATGCTCCAGGGCCCGAATTTCGCGCTCTATGCCGAGGCCGCCCAACGCTTGCCGCATTTGCGCATCCAGGCGTCGGGCGGAATCTCGTCGCTGGGCGATCTCGAGCGATTGAGCACGGACGGCGCGATCGTCGGCAAGGCGCTGTGGGAAGGCCGCATCGCCCTCGAGGAGGCACTTGGCCTTGCCCGCGCGTAGGATCATCCCCTGCCTCGACGTGAAAGACGGGCGCGTGGTCAAGGGCGTGCAGTTCCGCGACCATCGCGATGCCGGCGACATCGTCGAGCAGGCGCTGCGCTATCGCGACGAGGGGGCTGATGAGCTCGTCTTCTACGACATCACCGCGAGCGCCGAAGGCCGCAGCCTCGACCTCGACTGGGTCGAACGGATCGCGCGCGTGATCGACATCCCGTTCGCGGTGGCGGGCGGCGTGCGGACCCGCGATCAGGCCGCCGCCTGTCTGGATGCCGGCGCCGACAAGGTATCGGTGAATTCGCCGGCACTTGAACGGCCGGAGCTGATCGAAGAGCTTGCGCGCGAATTCGGCAGCCAGTGCGTGGTGATCGGGGTCGATAGCTGCGACCAGGATGGCGATTACTGGGTGAAGCAATATTCCGGCAACCCGGACGCGATGCGCGACATCGGCCGTCGCACGCTCGACTGGGTGCGCGAGGCCACGGACCGCGGCGCCGGCGAGATCGTGCTCAACTGCATGCGCAATGACGGGGTGCGAACGGGCTATGACCTTGACCACACGGCGGCGGTCATAAAGGCCGTGACGGTGCCGGTGATTGCCTCGGGCGGTGCCGGGGCCCCCGAACATTTCCGCGACGCATTCGAGGTCGGCGCGAGCGGTGCGCTCGCGGCGACCGTATTCCACGACCGGCTGATCGCCATCCCCGAGCTGAAGGAGTATCTCGCCACATGCGGGATCGAAATGCGCCCCTGAGGGCCGGCGAGATCGACGCGCTCGCTTGGGAAAAGATGGACGGGATGCTACCCGCGGTGGTCGAGGACCGCCAGTCGGGCCGGCTGCTAATGCTCGGCTACATGGATCCGGAGGCTCTCGCGGCTACGCTCGAAACCGGTTTGGTCACCTTTTACAGCCGGTCGAAGCAAAGGCTGTGGCAAAAGGGCGAGAGCAGCGGAAACGTGCTTCGGCTCGTATCGGTGCATGAGGATTGCGACGGCGACGCGCTGCTGGTGATTGCGGACCCGGAAGGGCCGACATGCCACCTTGGTACCACCAGTTGTTTCGGCGGCGAGCTTTCGGGACCCGGTTGGCTGGCAGAGCTGTCGTCGATCATTGCCGATCGCGCCACCTCGGGCGGCGAGTCGAGCTACACCCGGATGTTGCTGGACGCCGGAATTGAGCGGATTGCGCAGAAGATCGGTGAGGAGGGGACGGAAGTCGCGCTTGCGGCAGTCACCCGCGACGCGTCGGGCTGCGCCGAGGAGGCGGCGGACTTGCTGTATCACCTCGGCGTTCTGATGGAGGCGAAAGGATTTGGTTGGAATGAGGTGGTCGCGGTCCTCAAGCAGCGTCACGCGGCTCGCGCGAGCAGTCGCACTGCCTCGTCGTAGAGCTGGTGAGTGGCCGCGGCGAGGATTCGGCCGCTCGAGAAATCTTGGCCGCCGTCCCAGTCGCCGATCCGGCCTCCCGCGGCCGTGATCACCGGGATCAACGCATTATAGTCGTGCGGCTTCAGGCCGCCTTCGACAACAAGGTCAATCGAGCCCGCCGCGAGCCGCGCATAAGCATAGCCATCATGGCCATAGCGCGTGACTCTAGCCCCTTTCCTAATCTCGTCGAACAGCTCGATCGGTGGAGCGCATTCGAACGGGTCCGTGGTCGAAAGCCGAGCATCGGCGAGGCGCGTGCAGCCGCTTGCCGTCAGGCGCATGCGCTCCCCTTTCGAGATCATCCATGCCTCGCCGCCGGATCCGAGATAGGTTTCGTCGAGGCAAGGCGCGTCGATCAGGCCAAGCACCGGCTGGTTTTCCTCCAGAAGCGCGATGAGAGTCACCCAGGTCGGCAGCCGGCAGATGAACGATCGCGTGCCGTCGATCGGGTCCAGCGACCAGGTGAAGCGGCCCGAGCCCGGTTTGTCAGGCCACTCCTCTCCGTTGATCCCATGATCGGGAAAGGCGGCCGAGATGATCTCGCGGATGGCGCGCTCGGCCTGCCGGTCCGCTTCGGTTACTGGGTCAAATGAATTAACGCCCTTGTTTTCCGCCGGACCGCATTCGGCCCAGCGCGACAGGGTTTCCAAGCGTGCAGCTCGCGCCAGCTCAAGCGCGAAGTCGGCGAATTCTGGGGTGCTCATCATCAGCCGATTGGGCGAGTGCGGGGGGCGGGTCAAGTCTCACGCTTGACAAATGGGATCCCAAACCCGAGGGTTCGGGCATGACAAGCGTTCCCACCTCTTGCCTCGATTCTTCCGACGCCCTTTCGGGGATGTGCTGGGCATGGTGGTGCGACATTTCCCTCGCGGCGCGATGGCGCGGCTGGTGAGCTGACCCGGACATCCGACACTCCCTGACCGAACCATCGACCCGCCTCCCGGCGGGTTTTTCATTGCCATGAGGACCCAATGCTCAACCAAAGCCATTTGACCGCGATCCCGAGCCGCCATCCCGTCGCCGACACCGGCCCGGTACCAAACCCGCTGCCGCGCTTGCTCGCCGGGGAGGATTTGTCGACCGAGCAAGCCGAGCATCTGTTCGAGCGGCTCGTGCTCGGCAAGCTGGAGCCAGCAGAAATCGCCGGCATGCTGATCGCGCTCCGAATGAAGGGCGAGACCGCGGAGGAGATGATGGGCGCGGCCCGCGGGCTGTTCGCGGCTGCTCAGCCGTTCGAGCGACCCGATTACCTGTTCGCGGACTGCTGCGGGACGGGTGGGGACAATTCCAGCTCGATCAATGTTTCAACCGCCGTCGCCTTCGTTGCGGCTGCCTGCGGGCTGCCGGTCGCCAAGCATGGCAACCGTTCCGTCAGTTCGCGCTGCGGCTCGGCCGATGTGCTCGAGGCCCTGGGTGCGCGCATCGACGCCGATGCAGCCACCGCCCGAAAACTGCTCGACAAGACCGGATTCTGTTTTCTGTTCGCGCCTGCCTATCATCCGGGTATGAAGCATGCTGCGCTGATCCGCCGGCAGCTCCAGGTACGGACCGTGATGAACCTGCTCGGTCCCTGCATCAACCCGGCCCGCCCGCCCGTCCAACTGCTCGGGGTTGCCGACCCGAAGATGCTGCATCGGATTGCCATGACGCTGGATGCGATGGGAGTCGACGAGGCGCTGGTGGTCCACGGGTCGGGCCTCGACGAGGTCGCGCTGCACGGCGAGACGCATGCAATCCGGCTGTCGGCCGGCAAGATCGATGAGTTGGTGATCTCGCCCGAGGACGCCGGCATCGAACGCGCTCCGCTCAGCGTCGTGACGGGCGGCGACGTTGAAGAGAATGCAGCGCGCTTCCGAGCCCTGTTGCACGGGCAGGGCAGCAAGGCCGAACAGGACATCACCATCCTCAACGCCGCTGCCCTTCTTTTTACGGCAGGAAAGGTTGGGGATCTGCGAAGTGGCGCCGATGTTGCGCGCGACGCGCTGCTTAGCTGCCAGGCAGGAGCGGTGCTCGATGCCTATGTCGAGGCGAGCCATGGCTGAAGGCATTCTGGGAGAGATCGCCGCGCGCAAGCGTTCCGACGTCCGGGCGCGGCTCAATGGCGCCACGTACGACCCCGAGCCGACGCGGCGCAGCCTGCGCGCCGCGCTGAATCGGCCGGGAGCCCGCTTCATCATGGAAGTGAAAAAGGCATCCCCATCGGGTCACCGCAGTGCCGTTGGGGTCGAACAGGCCGCATGCGCCTATGCGCCCATCGCGGACGCCATTAGCGTGCTGACGGATGCGCCATATTTCGGCGGCTCGCTCGACGACCTTCTGACGGTTCGCAAATGCTTCGACGGACCGATCCTCGCCAAGGATTTCATCGTCGATCCGCGCCAGGTGCCGGAAGCACGTGCGCATGGCGCCGATGCTGTGCTGGCCATACTTGCGATGATCGACGACGGCGAGGCGTCGGCGCTGATGGCGGAGGCGCAGCGGCTCAACATGGATGTCATCGTCGAGATCCATGACGAACCGGAGCTGGAACGCGCCCTGGCCCTCGGCGCAGGGATCATCGGCATCAACAACCGCGATCTCAAGACGCTCAAGACCGACCTTGCCGTTACGGAGCGGCTGGCGGCACGCGTTCCCGATGATCGCATCGTCATCTCTGAGTCCGGCATCCGCGAACGACGCGATGTCGAGCGGTTGTCGGCCCGGGTCGATGCCTTTCTGGTTGGCTCCTCGCTGATGGCCTCCGACAATATCGCCCAGGCGGCGCGGGGAATGGTGTTCGGGCGAGCGAAGGTCTGCGGGCTGACACGAGTCGAGGATGCGCTGCTCGCGGCAAATGCCGGAGCGACGCACGCCGGACTGATCTTTGCCGAAGCAAGTCCGCGTCGAGTTGCCGGCCAGGCGCAGGCCATTGCCGAGCAGGCGAGACAGGGTGGCCTGGAGGTAGTTGGGGTTTTCCAGGATCAAGAGGCGGAGGTCGTCACCAGAACGGCAAACAAACTCGATCTCGCCGCGGTGCAGCTGCACGGGCGCGAATCCGGACTCGATGCACTTCGGAGCACGCTTCCTGACGATTGCGAAATTTGGGCCGGTTGCGCCGTGGGCGAGGCGGTCGAGCCTGAACGCGAGGGCGCTGACCGCGTTTTATACGACACCCGTGCGAACGGCCGCAGCGGGGGTACCGGCGAGGCGTTCAATTGGGGTCTCGTTGTGGGGCGTCCGCATCTGAAAAATGCATTCCTTGCCGGTGGAATCGGCCCGGCCAATGCGCGTGCAGCGCAAGGAGTCGGAGCCTACGGCATCGACGTCGGGTCCGGAGTGGAAGCCGAGCCCGGTCGCAAGGACGCGATTAAGGTCAAGGCTCTCTTCGACGCCCTCCGCCCGGCCTGCCGAGGGAGCGCGGCATGAGACAGGACGGCCGCTTCGGCCGCTTCGGCGGCTGCTTCGTTCCAGAGATTCTGGTTCCCGCGCTCGAGCAGCTGGAGGCGGCCTTTCTCGACGCCGAGGAGGACGCTTCATTTCGTACCGAGCTCGACGAGCTGTTGGCCAATTACGCGGGGCGGCCAACGCCTTTGACCCTCTGTCGCAATCTCAGCAACGAGCGGGCGCGAATTTTCCTGAAGCGAGAGGACCTGCTCCACGGCGGCGCTCACAAGACCAACCAGGTGTTGGGCCAGGCGCTGCTGGCCAGGCGGATGGGCAAGCGCCGGCTGATTGCCGAGACCGGCGCCGGCCAGCACGGAGTGGCGACGGCGATCGTCGGCGCGCTGTTCGGCTTCGAGACGCGCATCTACATGGGCGCCGAGGATATCGAGCGGCAGCAGCTGAACGTCTTCCGGATGGAGTTGATGGGGGCCGAAGTCATCCCGGTGACAAGCGGCGGGCGCACGCTCAAGGACGCAATCAACGAGGCACTGCGGGACTGGAGCGCGACCTTCGACCACACGCACTACCTCCTCGGAACGGCCGCCGGTCCGCATCCTTATCCGCTGATGGTCCGTCAGTTTCAGCGGGTGGTTGGGCTCGAAGCCCGGTCGCAGGTCCTGGCGGTGGAAGGGCGGCTTCCCGATGCGGTCATCGCCTGCGTCGGCGGCGGATCGAACGCGATCGGCATGTTCGCGGATTTTGTGGCTGACGAGGGGGTGGCGCTGATCGGGGTCGAGGCCGCGGGCAAGGGCCTAGCCGGGCATGAGCATGGCGCAACCATTCAGCGAGGCTCGCACGGCATCCTCCACGGGGCGGAGACGCTGGTATTGCAGGATGAGGATGGGCAAGTGCGCGACACATGGTCTGTTTCCGCTGGGCTCGACTATCCGGCTGTTGGACCGGAGCATGTCCATCTCAAGGACATCGGCCGGGCCGAATATGTCGGCGCAACCGACGATGCGGCGCTCGACGCGTTCGTGAAACTGGCCCGAAACGAAGGGATCATCGCTGCATTCGAGTCCTGCCATGCCCTGGCGCATGCGTTGAAGCTGGCGGAATCGGGAGAAGATCAGGTGATCGTCGTCAACTTGTCCGGTCGAGGCGACAAGGATGTGGCCCAGGCGCAGCATTTGATCGGAGCCCGGTTGTGAGCCGCTATGTTGCCATGTTCGAACGGCTGGCCGGGCGGGGGGAGGGCGCGTTCGGCGTCTTCCTGATGCTGGGCGACCCGGACCTGGAAACCAGCGCTCGGTTGCTCGACGCGCTGGTCGAGGGCGGCGCCGACATGATCGAGGTCGGAATTCCCTTCTCCGACCCGATCGCCGACGGCCCGGTGATCCAGGCCGCGGCCGTGCGGGCGCTCAACGCCGGCACGCGTGTCGACGATTGCTTCCGCCTGATCGGCGAGTTCCGCGGCCGCCACCCGGACATGCCGGTCGGAATCCTGACCTACGCCAACCTGCTCGCAGCGCGCGGGCGCGAGCGTTTCTGCGCCGATGCCGCCGCGGCCGGGGTGGACAGCCTGCTAGTTGCCGATGTCCCATCGCTGGAGGCGGAGCCCTATGCCGACGCGACGCGCGCGACGGGTCTCGATCTCGTCATGATCGCGGCACCGAACACACCGGGCCAGACGCTGTCGCGCATCGCCCGGCTCGGCTCCGGTTATACCTATTGCGTGGCGCGGGCTGGAGTGACCGGCGAGCAGGACGAGCTTGCGTTGAAGCATGACGAATTGTTCGCGCAGTTGCGCAGCCTGGGCGCTCCCCCGCCGGTGCTTGGGTTCGGGATTTCCACCCCCGAGCACGTCCGCCAGGCTGTCGCATCGGGAGCGGCGGGAGTGATTTCCGGATCGGCAATCGTCCGACTGGCGACCGAGCAGGGGGCCGACGCCGTGCGCGATTTCGTGACGACCATGAAGGACGCGACGAAGACCGCCGTTCGCGCCTAGGCCGGCGCGAACTGGTCCAGCACGTTGGCGAGGATTTTCTGGCCGACCGGGGTCAGCACCGATTCCGGGTGGAACTGCAGGCCGACCTGTCTTGCCTCCCGATCGCTGATGGCCATCACCATGTCACCGATCCTGGCGTGAACCCGGAAACGCGCGGGCGGATTGGGCGTGCACAGCGAGTGGTAGCGGCCGATGCGCAGCGGATTCGGCAACCCCGCGAACGGCCCTTCGCCATCATGCTCGAGCAGCGACACCTTGCCGTGAACCGGTTCGGGCGCGCGGACCACTTCGCCGCCGGCTTCGAGCACGATCGCCTGATGGCCAAGGCACACCCCCAGCAGCGGCGCCTTTCCCTCGGCCAGGCGGATCAGTTCGAGGCAGCAGCCGGCGTCCTCCGGACGTCCCGGGCCAGGTGACAGCAGGATCAGCGATCGGCTTTCGAGTGCCTGGTCAAGCGCGTCGCGGGGATCGATTTCGTTGCGCACGGTGCGGACCTTCGCCCCGAGCCTTTCGAGCGCCTCGACGATGTTGAAGGTGAAGCTGTCGTGATTGTCGATCATCAGCACGCTGCTCATCGTGCCGCTCCAGTAATCGCGGACAGCACGGCCGACGCCTTGCGGCGCGTTTCGTCGGCTTCGGCCATCGGATCGGAATCATGGACGACGCCTGCGCCGGCGCGGACGTAGGCGGTGCCGTCCATCACCAGCGCCGATCGGATGATGACGCCCGTGTCCATCAGCCCTTCACCCGACAGCCAGCCGATAGCACCGCCATAGGGGCCGCGACGGGTGTGCTCGTAGCGCCGAAGCAGCTCGATCGCCTTGAGCTTGGGTGCGCCGGACAAGGTACCGACGTTGAGGCAGGCCGCGAGCGCGTGCAGCGCATCGAAGCTGGCCGATAGCTCGCCTTTGACCGAACTGACCAGATGCATGACCCGGGCGTAGCGCTCGACCGTCATCAGCCCATCGACACGGCGGGTCCCAGTGATGCTGATGCGCGCCACGTCGTTTCGGGCCAAGTCGACCAGCATCATGTGCTCGGCAACTTCCTTCTGGTCGAGCCGGAGGTCGGCCTCCATTCGGTCATCGTCGTCGCGGTCGGTGCCGCGGGGGCGCGTTCCGGCGATCGGCTTGACCTCGACCGTGCTCACTCCCTCCTCGCGAAGCACGCGGACCGAGGTCTCTGGCGAGGCGCCGAAGAGGACGGAGTCCTGCAGCCGCGCGAAGAACATGTACGGGCTTCGATCAATCGACCGCAGCCTCGCGAAGGCGGCGAGCGGGTCGGGGCAGGGTGCCCGGAAGGTGCGCGACGGGACGATCTGGTAGACGTCGCCCGCGAGGATATGCTCCTTCAGCTGCGAAACCACATCCGCGAACGCCTCATCGTCGAGATCGGCCGCGATGTCTGGCGAGGCGGTGATCGCCTGCGCCTGCTCAACAGGAGTGACGGTGCTGCTGCGCTGTCCAAGTGCGGTCAGCCGCTCGACCGCCGCGAAATAGCCCCGCCTCGAATCCTCATCGTCGCTCGCGAACGACGTGCACACTAGGCGGGGGAACAGGCCGGGCTCGGCGATCACCGCCGATTCCGCCAGCCAGAAGACGAAGTCCGGGAATTCGGTCGGGTCTTCGGACTGCTGCGGAAGCTCTTCGAACAGATCAACATGGTCGAACGCGATTCCGCCGACCAGGCAGATGGTGAACGGCTCCTCGGGGGTCTCGCTTCGAAGCGAATTGACGATCGCCCGAAGCGCGTCGAACGGTGAGGGAGCAAGCAGGCGCTTTTCCGCGTCGACTGCGTGAGTTCGCTCGAATCTGACCACTAGCCGTTCCGGTGAGCGAGCGCTGATCGCATGCGCCAACACGCCTTCAACGATGCGCAGCACGGCCGCGCCGTTGGGGGTCAGTGCTTCGAGCGCGACCTGTTGGCCGCGGCATTCGATCCGCACCGCCGCCTGCTCGAGCAAGATGCTCGCCCCGTCCCGCGTTTCGAGCAGCAGGGTGTCGGGTCGCGTTCCGCCCTCGGTCAACTGGGCGTAGACGGCGAGCAGATCGACTTGACGCGGCAGGCGCCGGGTGAGGGCCTGAGCGGTTCCGGTTCGGATGTCGGACATGACGTTCACGCCATCTGCCTCCCGACCGCCGCGACTATCGGCTTCAGCGCGTCCATCAGCTCGGCGAACTGGTGCGGGTAAAGCGATTGCGCGCCATCCGACCAGGCTTCGGCCGGGTTCTCGTGCACCTCGACCAGCAGCCCGTCGGCGCCGCACGCCGCCGCTGCGAGCGACATCGGAATGACAAGGTCGCGGACTCCCGTTCCGTGGCTCGGATCGACCAGCACCGGCAGATGCGTCCTCTGTTTCATGAAAGCGACGGCGTTGAGATCGAGGGTATTGCGGGTCGTTGTTTCGAAGGTTCGAATGCCGCGTTCGCACAGGATCACGTCGTTGCAGCCGGCCGACATCAGATATTCGGCGGCAAGCAGCAGGTCTTCGACCCGAGCGGCCAGGCCCCGCTTCAGGAGCACCGGCTTGCCCGCCCTGCCGACTGCCTTCAACAGCGAGAAATTCTGCATGTTGCGTGCGCCAATCTGCAGCGCGTCCGCTTGTTCGGCGACCACATCGACGTCGGCCGTGTCCATCACCTCGGTGACCACTGGCAGGCCGAGCTCGTCGCCGATCTTGCGTAAGAGGTCCAGCCCTTCCGGCCCGTGGCCCTGGAAGGAATAGGGACTGGTGCGGGGTTTGTAGGCGCCGGCTCGCAGCCCGATCGCACCCGCTGCCTTCACCGATTCGCAACTGCTCCTCAGCCGTTCTTCGGTTTCGACCGCGCACGGCCCGGCGATAACCGCGAATGAGCGGCCGCCGATGGTCGCCGGGCCGAACTTCACGATCGTGTCGTGCGGGTGCATCTCCCGACTGACCAGCTTGTAGGGCGAGAGGATGGGCTTCAGCGACTCCACCATCGGGTGGCCGTCGAGCGCCAGTTCGGCCAGGACGCGCTCGTCGCCGAGCGCGCCAAGCACCACGCGCTCGGTGCCGGGCATAAAGAGGGGCTTAAGGCCCTTCTCCTCGATTCGGGCGAGGATTTCCTGGGCTGCCGCTTCGCTGGCTTCGCGCTTCAGAACGATGATCATGTTGAACTTCCGTGATGCAGAAAAAGAAAAGGCCCGCCGGTGCGGCGGGCCTTTGAAACCTGGTCGGGCGCTTGTGAGCTGCTTCCCGACTATCCGTTCGCTGGACGTGCCGCATCGATCGCTGGAGGCCAGCGCCACCACCAGGCAAGGGCGATACGGTTCGTCATCTGAGGGTCAGGGCTACCGGCGAAGACGAGCCCGGTCAAGCTTGGGATCCCATTCGCGCGACAAAATCGCCGAAGCGCTCGCTCGGGTGCCGTTCGCGCGCATAGTGGCCGAGCCTGTCCGACATGATTTCGAGGATCCGCTCCTCGCCGATATTCTCGGCGGCCAGCTGACCAAGGCGCTCGCCATGGAATCCGGCACCGAGCCACAGATTGTACTTGCCCGGAGCCCGTCCCGTCAGCGCGATTTCAGCAACGTAGGGCCGCGAACAGCCGTTGGGGCAGCCGCTCATCCGGATAGTGATCGGCTCGTCCGAAAGGCCGTTTTCAGCCAGGATCGCCTCGATCTTCGTGACGAGATCGGGGAGGTAGCGTTCGGCCTCGGCCATCGCCAGCGGGCAGGTCGGAAGCGCGACGCAGGCAATGGAATTCAGGCGTAGCGCACTGGTGCGGTTGCTCTCGTCCAGGCCATGTTCGGCAAGCAGCGCTTCGATCCGCGGCCGGTCTTCCGGCGCGACGCCAGCAATGATCAAATTCTGGTTGGGCGTCAGGCGGTATTGGCCCTTATGCAACGCCGCGATTGCCCGCAGCCCACTCATGATCGAGCGGCCGGGAAGATCGGAAACGCGGCCGTTCTCGATGAACAGCGTATAGTTGAACAGGCCGCGGTCGGTTTGCCGCCAGCCGTAGGTGTCGCCGTTTGAGCTGAACTCGAACGGACGTGCCGGCTCGAAACTCGCGCCCATCCGCCGCTCGATCTCGCCTTTGACGAAGTCGAGGCCTTTATCGTCGATGGTATATTTGAAGCGCGCCCGTGGACGGGTGACCCGGTTGCCATAATCGCGCTGCACGCCCATCACGCCGTCGGCGCATTCGATCAGCCGTTCCTTCGGGATGAAGCCGACCACGTCGCCGAGCCGCGCATAAGTATCGGGATCCTGGTCCGATCGGCCCATTCCGCCACCGATGGTGACGTTGAAGCCATCGAGCTTTCCTTCGGCGGCGATGGCGACGAAGCCGAGGTCCTGGGTGTAGATGTCGATGTCGTTCGACGGCGGGATCGCGAAGCCGATCTTGAACTTCCGGGGCAGATACTGGCGGCCGTAGAAGGGTTCTTCCTCCTCGTCCGACGTCGCCACCTTCTCCTCGCCGTACCAGATCTCGTGATAGGCGTGGGTCCTGGGGATCACATGGTCGCTGAGCTGCTTGGCCAGCGCCGCGACCTCGGCGTTGATGTCGGAGTCGGCGGCGTCGGCGGTCGCCATCACGCCGCGGGCATCGTCGCCGCAGGCGGCGATAGTGTCGAGCAGCACCTCGTGCAGCCCTTGGATCGTCGGGCGGATGTCCTCCCTCAACACCCAGTGGAACTGGAAGGTCTGGCGGGTAGTGAGGCGGATGGTGTTGCCGCCGTGGGCCCGGGCCAGCTCGTCGATTTTGAGCCACTGCTGAGGCGCGCAGACGCCGCCGGGCAGGCGCACCCGGACCATGAAGCTGTAGGCCGGTTCCAGCTTCTGCCGGCGCCGCTCGTCGGCGATGTCGCGATCATCCTGCTGATAGATGCCGTGGAACTTCATCAGCTTGTTGCTCTCGAACGTCACTCCGCCGGTGATCCGATCGAGAAGGTCGTGCGCAATCTTCCCGCGCAGATAGTCGCTGTCGTGCTTCAGCCGTTCGTCGGGACCCAGCCTGTCGAGCGGCTGAGACAGGTCGGTGCTGCGGTCGATGTCAATTGTCTTGGACATGGTCATTCTCAATAGGTGTCGCGCTGGTAGCGATGCTCCGCGGCGAGCTGGCGGACATAGTCTTCCGCCGCCTCTCGCGATCGCGCGCCCTCGCTCGCGACGATGTCGATCAGCGCCTCGTGCACGTCGTGCGCCATGGCCTTCTCGTCGCCGCAGACATAGAAATGTCCGCCTTCTTCCAGCCAGGCATAGATGTCGCGTGCCTGCTCACCCATCCGATACTGGACATAGACCTTCTCGTCGCCGTCGCGCGAGAAAGCGACGTCGAGCCGGGAAAGCACCCCGTCCTTGAGCCACTGCTGCCACTCGAGCTGGTAGAGGAAGTCGCTGCGCCGGTTGCGTTCGCCGAAGAACAACCATGAACGCCCCGCCGCGGCGCGAACTTCGCGCTCCTGCATGAAGGCCCGGAACGGGGCGACGCCCGTGCCGGGGCCGACCATGATGATCGGCACGTCATCGGCTGGCAGGCGGAAATGCGGATTTTCCTGGATGTAGACGGGAATCGTGTCGCCCATGTCGAGCCGGTCGGCGACCTCGGTCGAGGCAACCCCGCCGCGCGCGCTACCATGCAGCTCATAGCGAACCGGAGCGATCGTCAGATGCGCCTCGTCGCCGACTGCAGCCTGGCTCGATGCGATCGAATAGAGCCGGGGCTGGAGCGGTCGAAGTCCGGCCAGCAGGCTCTCCGCCGCCACGCCCGCGACCGGAAATTGGCGCACGATATCGGTGATATGATGGCGTTCGAGGAAGTCGAACCGTTCGGCCGAAGCCTCCGGAGCAGCGAGCGCCATGAGCTCGGCGGCTCCGCTGAGCTTCGCCCATTGCTCGACGAACCGCGGGCTGGCGGTGGTGATCTCGAAGCGGCTGGTCAACGCCGCGGCCAACGATACGCTCTGGCCTTTGACGCTGACCTCCAGATCGTCCGCAAGCCCGGTTGCCTCGAGCAGCTGCTCGACCACCGCCGGGTCGTTTCTCGGCGCGAAGCCGAGCGCGTCACCGGGCTGGTAAGTCAGTCCCGAGCCGGAGAGATCGAGCTCCACATGCCGCGTTTCCTTGGTCGAGTGGCGGCCGACTATGCGGATATTCTCGAGCACCGTTGCCGCGAGGGGATTGCGCTTGTCGTGGACCGGCGCGACCGATGGGGCCGCGGCCGGGCGCAGCTGCGGCATCGGCGGAGCGGCCGAGGCGGCGAGGTCGGCGGCGAGCAGGTCGACGATGGCCCGGCTCCAGTCGGCCGCCGGCTCCTCATAGTCGATATCGCAATCAACCCGGTCCTTCAGCCGCTTGGCGCCGAGATCCTCGAGACGCTGGTCGATGCGCTTGCCCGCCTCGCAATATTTCTCGTAGGTCGAATCGCCCAGCGCGAGAACCGAGTAGCGGACACCTTCGAGCTTCGGCGCGCGCGGACCCTCAAGATACTCGAAGAAGCCGACGGACGGCTGCGGCGGGTCGCCCTCGCCATAGGTGCTGACGATGAACAGCAGGTCCTGCTCGTCCTTGAGCTGGCGGGCCTTGTAGTCGGACAAGTCGAACAATTTCGGCGTCAGGCCGCGCTCGCCGGCCGCCATAGCCAGCGCCTTGGCAAGCTCGCGGCTGTTGCCGGTCTCGGTGCCGAAGAGGATGGTGAGCGTTCGGCCTTGTGGTGCCACTTCGAGGGCCCGCTCGGTCTCTCCTCCGCGTAGCAAACCCGCGTCGAGCCCGGCGAAATAGCCGCTGATCCAGCGCGCCTGCTCGGGCGTCAGGGTGCGGCCGAGGGCCTCGACATGCTGCCACTGCTCCACAGTCAGGGCGCCTTCGCGGAAGGGTGCAAAGGCGGTCATTGGCTCGCGGCCTTTCTCAATGGCAGAATTGCGGCGGATGAGCTGGTCAGCTCGCGCGCGACCCAGCCGATGATCAAGGTGGCGGGTCCTCCCGTCGGTAGCTCTCCGGCTAGCGCCTCGATACCGTCGACGGTGGTCGCCACATGCTCTTCGTGGGGGAGGGTGGCGGATGCGATCGCGACCGCGGGTGTCGCCGGGTCGAGGCCGGCGGCAAGTGCCTTGCGGACGAAAGCGCCGAGCGTGCGCTTCGGCATGTAGACGACGGTGGTAGCCTTCGGATCGGCGATGCTGGGCCAGTCGATGTCGCGGGGCAACTTGCCATCGGCTCCGTGACCGGTGACGAATTGCACCCGGCGGGCCTGCCGCCGCTCCGTAAGCGAGAGAAGCAGCGAGGCGGCGGCGCCCTGGGCGGCCGAAATGCCCGGAATGACCGACACCTCGACTCCTGCCGCGCGACATGCGGCGATCTCCTCGGTCGCCCGGCCGAAGATCAGCGGATCGCCGCCCTTGAGGCGCACGACACGCTCGCCGGCGAGCGCCAGATCGACCATGCGATCGTTGATCTCCGACTGGCTGCAGGACGGTCCATGGCCGCTCTTTCCGACGGCGATGCGCTTTGCCTCGCGGCGAGCGAGCTCCAGGATCTCGGGGCCAACCAGGTCATCGAACAGGATGACCGTCGCGGTCTGCAGCGCCCGCACCGCCTTCAGTGTCAACAGCTCGGGATCGCCCGGACCTGCGCCGACAAGCGTCACCCGGCCGTTGCTCTCCGGCATGCCAGTCAGGAGTGCCTCGAAGTCGCTGTCCGTCGGCGTGCGTTCGGCGTCCCGCAGCGCCACGTTGACGAACTGTTCCCAGAAGCCACGGCGAGCACCAAAGTCCGCGATCCTTTGCTTGAGCAGCGGCCGCCAGACCTTGGCGGCCTCCGCCCATCGGCTGAGCCCAAGCGGGAGAATGCTTTCGATCCGCGACCGGATCGACTGACCGAGCATCGGTGCGGCGCCGTCGGTCGATATGGCGATTACGACCGGATTGCGGTTGACGATGGTGCCGAATTGGACGTCGCACAGGTCCGTCTGGTCGATCATATTCACCACGGCTCCCGCAGAACGGGCAGCTTCTACAAAGCGCAGTGCCTCATCGCGGGCGGCAAGGTCACCGACCGCAATTGCCGCGCCGGCCAGGTCATCCGGCGTCCAGCCCTGCTCGAGGCGTACGACCTCGGCGCCGGCCGCCGCGAGAAGCTCGGCTTTCCAGGCGGCACCGTCCGAGGTGCCGACGACGACAGCCTTCCGGCCCTCCAGCTTGTGGAACAGCGGCAGATTCGGCAGCGCGCCGATCCGCGCCGGGGCTTCTTCGGGCTTGCGCTCGGTCATGCCGCCTTGCTCCTCACAAGGCGGTCATCGGCGCCGACGTGGAGGCCGCATTCCTTCGAATTGTCGGCTTCCCACCACCACCGCCCGGCGCGCTCGTCCTCGCCGGGACGGACGGGGCGGGTGCAAGGAGCGCAGCCGACCGAAGCATAGCCCTGCGAATGAAGCTCGTTCACCGGCACGCCAAGCCGCTCGCACTCGGCAGCGACCTGCTCGCGAGTCCAGTCAAACAGGGGCGAGGCCTTCACCAGCCGGTGCTGCGGATCCCACCGCGCGAGCCGAACCGACGACCGCTCGCGCGACTGATCGGCGCGAAGGCCGACGATCCAGCCCGACGCACCTTCGAGAGCGCGCTTGAGCGGGTGGACCTTGCGGACGTCGCAGCACGCGTTGCGCGCATCGACCGAATGATAGAAACCGTTGATGCCCTGATCGGCGACCATGGCGGCGACGGCGGGCGCCTCGGGGTAGATGGCGCGGATGCGCACGCCGTAGCGTTCCTCGGTTTCCTGCCAGACTTTGAAGGTTTCGGAGAACAGGCGCCCGGTATCCAGCGTGACCACGTCGATCGGCAGCTGCTCGGTAAAGATGTGGTGCGCCATCAGCTGGGCTTCCATGCCGAAGCTGGTGGTCAGGACAATTCGGCCATCGATCGCCGCAATGATCGAGCGAAGCCGCTCGGCAACCGAATCACCGGTGATCTTGCCTGCGGCGGCAAAGACTTCTGCCCCGGCCTTGAGGCTTGGGAAATCTGCGTCGGCCAATTGGTCCACCTTAGAATAATTTTGCTGTGCGCTTGCAACAGCAACCACTGTTACTGCACTGCAGCATAGTTCGTTCCCCACAGGCAATATGGTGCGATTTCTTCACGTTCAATGAGCACGCGAAGAAAGCAGCAATATTGCAAAGCAGCACGGAAAAGTTAGAAGAAACTTCCAATTTCGATGGAGGATCAGAATGGATTCAACCGACCGCAAAATCCTGTCGATCCTCCAGGAGGACGCATCGTTGTCGGTGGCCGAGATCGCCGCCCGCGTTAACCTGTCGCAAACGCCGTGCTGGCGGCGGATCCAGAAGATGGATGAGGCCGGGATTATCCAGCGCCGCGTGGCGCTGGTTGACCCGGAGGCGCTTGGGCTTGGACTCACCGTTTTCGTGGAGATCGAAACGGGGGACCATTCGAAGGACTGGCTGGAGCGCTTCGCAAGCGCGGTCGCCTCGATGCCGGAGGTGATGGGCTTCTACCGAATGGCCGGCGACGTCGACTATCTGCTGCAGGTCACGGTCGCCAACATGGCGGCGTTCGATGCCTTCTATCAGCGGCTGATCGAGTTGGTGCCGCTCAAGAACGTCACGTCACGCTTCGCCATGGAGCGGGTGAAGTGCACCACTGCCTATCCGGTGACGACCGAATAGCGGTCAGATCTAGGCCGCTCGTGTGGCCTGCGACCGCTGTTCCGCTTCCAGCCAGGCGTGGACCGCGTCGGCGCATTCGCGGCCCTCGCGAATGGCCCAGACGACCAGCGATTGGCCGCGCCGCATGTCGCCGCAAGCGAAGACACGGTCGCGAGAGGTGCGGTAATCCTGCATACCGGCCTTCACATTGCCCATCGAGGTCAATTCGACGCCTGACCCGTCGACGGCGCCCTCGCGCTTCGGGCCGGTGAACCCCATGGCGAGCAGCACGAGGTCTGCCTCGATCTCGAACTCGCTGCCTGGAACCGCCTGGACGGCCATGCGGCCGTCCGGTCCGCGGACGAGCTCGGACCGTGCGCAATGGAGCGCCGCAACCTTGCCATCCTGTCCCACAAAGGTCTGGGTCAGCACCGAGAATTCGCGCGCTGCCCCTTCCTCCTGAGAGGAGGAAGTGCGCAGCTTCATCGGCCAGTGGGGCCAGCTCAGCGCCTTGTTCTCGTTGAGCGGTGGCTCCGGCATGATCTCGAGCTGGGTGACCGAAGCCGCGCCCTGCCGGATGGCGGTGCCGATGCAGTCGGACCCGGTATCGCCGCCGCCGATCACTACGACATGCTTGCCTTGCGCCGAGATGGTGCCGTTCGGCGCCGCCTTCTCTTCGGCGTCGCCGGCATTGCGCTTGTTCTGCTGCGTCAGGAAGTCCATCGCGAAGTGGACTCCGTCGAGCTCGCGTCCGGGGATGCCCAGGTCCCGGGGCTGCTCAGCGCCGCCGGCAAGTACCAGTAGCTGATAATCGTCCAGCAGCCGGTCGACGGAGACGGTGACACCGACCTCCATGTTGGTCCGGAAGATGACCCCCTCGACCTCCATCTGCTCGATCCGGCGGTCGATGATCGACTTCTCCAGCTTGAAGTCGGGAATGCCGTAGCGCAGCAGCCCGCCGATCCGGTCGTTCTTCTCGAACACCGTCGGCGCATGCCCCATGCGCGCCAGCTGCTGCGCGCAGGCGAGCCCCGCCGGGCCCGATCCGACGATGGCGATGCGCTTGCCGGTGCCGCGTGGAGCGCTGCGCGGTCCAACCCATCCCTCGTCCCACGCGCGGTCGGCGATCTCGCGCTCGATCGACTTGATGGTGACCGGTGCGTCATCGATGTTGAGCGTGCAGGCCGCTTCGCAAGGCGCAGGGCAGACCCGCCCGGTCACTTCCGGGAAATTGTTGGTCCGGTGCAACTGCTCGGCCGCTGCCTTCCAGTCTCCCCGGTAAACCAGGTCGTTCCAGTCCGGGATGAGATTGTTCACCGGGCAGCCGGAGTGGCAGAACGGAATCCCGCAATCCATGCAGCGCGAGCCCTGGCGCGCAACCGCGTCCGCCCCGGGCCGTTCGGTGAACTCCCGCCAATGCGTCACTCGCTCACGCGCCGGAGCATAACTCCGGTCGCGGCGGTCGACCTCAAGGAATCCAGTCGGCTTACCCATTCAACACTCCATCATGCCGCCGCAGCGGCTCCAGCCGTATCGGCATCGATTTCATTCAGTGCGCGGCGATACTCATGCGGCACCACCTTGACGAACTTGCATAGCGCGTTCGGCAGGTCGGCCAGCAGCTCGCCGGCAAGCGCGCTGCCGGTCGCGAGTTGGTGGCGTTCGAGCAGGATGCGGATCCGATCCGCGTCATGGCGCAGCGGATGGCCCATGCCATTGTCGTGGACGCTCTCCGCTCGCTGCGACGGTGATCCGTCACTCCAGGAGGAGGTGCCAACAGGCTCGAGACCGACCGATGCGCGATTGCATTGCTGTTCGAGCTCGTCCGCGGGATCGTAGACATAAGCGATCCCACCCGACATGCCGGCCGCGAAGTTGCGCCCGACGGGTCCTAGTACCATCACCACGCCGCCTGTCATATACTCGCAGCAGTGGTCGCCGGCGCCCTCGACGACAGCCACTGCTCCGGAGTTACGAACGGCGAAACGCTCTCCGGCAACGCCCTGGAAATAGGCTTCGCCAGCGATCGCGCCATAGAGGACCGTATTGCCGACGATAATGTTGGAGCCGGGATCGCGGCCGACTCCTTCCGGCGGGCGCACGATGACTCGGCCACCCGACAGGCCTTTGCCAACATAGTCATTGCCGTCGCCAGTCAGCTCCAGGGTGACGCCATGCGCCAGGAATGCGCCGAAGCTCTGGCCAGCCGTGCCGTTCAGGCGGACGAAGATGCTGTCCTGTGGCAGCCCTTCATGCCCATGGCGCCGAGCGACTTCGCCCGACAACATCGTTCCGACGCTCCGATGGACGTTCTGAACGCCCCGCTCGATCATCACCGACTCTCCATGCTCCAGAGCTTGCCTGGAAGCATTGATCAGCTCACGATCGAACACATCGAGGTCATGGCTCTGCCGCTCCGAGTTGGAAACCGCGACCCCATCCGGGACTTTCGGCGCGTAGAGCAGCCGGCTGAGGTCGATCCCCTTCGCCTTCCAATGCTCGACCGCCGGGCGGGCGTCGAGCAATTGGCTGCGTCCGATCATTTCCTCCACGCGGCGGATGCCGAGCGACGCCATGATCTCGCGCAGCTCCTCCGCAACAAAGAAGAAATAGTTGATCACATGCTCGGGCGTCCCCGTGAAGCGGGCGCGCAGCACCGGATCCTGGGTGGCGATGCCAACCGGACAGGTGTTGAGGTGGCACTTGCGCATCATGATGCAGCCGGCGGCAATCAGCGGCGCGGTCGCGAAGCCGAATTCGTCCGCGCCGAGGATCGCGGCGATGGCGACATCGCGCCCGGTCCTGAGGCCGCCGTCGGCCTGGACCGCGATGCGTCCCCGCAGGCGGTTGAGCACCAGCGTTTGCTGGGTTTCCGCGAGGCCGATTTCCCATGGCAAGCCGGCATGGGTCAGCGAGGTCAGCGGCGACGCCCCCGTACCGCCTTCGAAGCCGGAGATGGTGACATGATCCGCCCGCGACTTGGCCACGCCGGCGGCGACGGTGCCCACGCCGACCTCGGACACAAGCTTGACCGACACCCGTGCCTTCTCATTCACATTCTTCAAGTCGAAGATCAGCTGTGCCAAATCCTCGATCGAATAGATGTCATGGTGAGGTGGGGGCGAGATCAGGCCGACGCCTGGCGTCGAGTGGCGAACTGCAGCGATGTGGCGGTCGACCTTGTGACCGGGTAGCTGGCCGCCCTCGCCAGGCTTGGCGCCCTGGGCGATCTTGATCTGCAGCTCGTCGGCGTTGACCAGATATTCGGTCGTCACACCGAACCGGCCGGAGGCGACCTGCTTGATCGCCGAGCGCATCGAATCTCCGTTTGAAAGCGGCTTGAAGCGGTCTCGCTCCTCGCCCCCCTCGCCAGTGTTCGACTTGCCGCCGATCCGGTTCATCGCGATCGCCAGGGTGGTGTGCGCCTCACGGCTGATCGAGCCGAAGCTCATCGCGCCGGTGGCGAAGCGCCTGACGACGTCGCTGGCCGGCTCGACCTCGTCTATCGGTATTGCGGGGCCGGCTGGCCTGAACTCCATCAGGCCGCGGATCGTCAGACGGCGGCGGCTCTGCTCGTTAATGCTCTCGGCAAAGGATCGGTACTTGTCCGGCAGCCCGCCGCGCACCGCATGCTGCAGGTTGGCAACCGAATCCGGGCTCCAGGCATGCTCCTCGCCACCCACACGCCAGGCATAGGCACCTCCGACGTCGAGCACGGAACTCGCATCCGAATAGGCCTCGTGGTGTCGCGCCGCGGCTTCGGCGGCGATCTCGTCGATGCCGACACCCTCGATCATCGTCGCGGTTCCGGTGAAATATTGGTCGACTAGCTTGCTCGACAGGCCGACGGCGTCAAAAATTTGAGCGCCGCAATAGGATTGGTAGGTGGAGATGCCCATCTTGGACATCACCTTCAACATGCCCTTGCCGACGGCCTTGATGTAATTGCGGCAGGCCTCCTCCTCGCTGACTTCCAAGTCGCCCTTGGCGCGCAGCGCGTCGAGCGTTTCGAAGGCGAGATAGGGGTTGATCGCTTCGGCGCCGTAGCCGGCGAGGACGCAGAAGTGGTGGACCTCCCGTGCTTCGCCGGTTTCGACGACCAGGCCGGTCTGCATGCGCAGGCCCTGCCGGATCAGGTGGTGATGGACCGCGCCCGTCGCGAGGGCTGCCGGAATCGGCACGCGGTCGGGCCCGGCGCCCCGGTCGGACAGGATCAGCACGTTGATGTCGGCGAGGACCGCCTCGGTCGCTTCCCAGCAAAGCCGCTTGAGCGCTGCCTCGAGTGCTTGGCCAGTGCCACCTGCCGGCCAGGTCGCATCGAGGGTCTGGGTGCGGAAGGCACCGTCCATCACCTCGTGGATCGCACGGATTTTCTCGAGGTCGCCGTTGGTCAGGATGGGCTGCGCGACCTCCAGCCGCTTGTGCGTTCCGGCGTGATGGCCGAGCAGGTTCGGCCTGGGCCCGATCATCGACACCAGCGACATCACCATGGCTTCGCGAATTGGGTCGATCGCCGGGTTGGTCACCTGGGCAAAGTTCTGCTTGAAATAGTCATAGAGAAGTTTCGGCTTGTCGGAGAGCGCCGCGATCGGCGTGTCGGTGCCCATTGACCCGATCGGATCGTCGCCCTGGCTCGCCATGGGGGCCAGAAAGAACTTCAAGTCCTCATCGGTATAGCCAAACGCCTTCTGGGCCTTGCGGAGCTCGTCGGGCTCACGCTCCCGGTCCGGCGATTCCGGGCTTGGTGGCAGCTCTTCCAGCTTGAACTGGGTGTCGCGAAGCCATTCGCCATATGCTTGCTCCGAAGCCAGGCGCGATTTGACCTCTTCGTCCTCGACAATACGGCCTTCATCGAAGTCGATCAGCAGCATCTTGCCCGGCTGCAGCCGCCATTTCCGGACTATCTCTTCCTCGAGGATCGGCAGGACCCCGCTCTCGGAAGCCATGATGATCCGGTCGTCGTTGGTGACACAGAAGCGCGCTGGCCTGAGGCCGTTGCGATCGAGCGTCGCGCCGATCTGGCGGCCGTCCGTGAAGGCAATGGCCGCCGGGCCATCCCACGGCTCCATCAGTGCTGCATGATATTCGTAGAAAGCCCGCCGCTGCGCATCCATTTGGGCGTTGCCGGCCCAGGCCTCGGGGATCAGCAGCATCATCGCATGGGCGAGCGAGTAACCGCCCGCAAGCAGGAGCTCGAGAGCGTTGTCGAGGCAGGCTGTGTCCGACTGACCGTGCGGGATCAGCGGCCACATCTTGTCGAGGTCGGCGCCGAGCAGAGGCGATTCCAGCGTGCGCCGGCGGGCGTTCATCCAGTTCACATTGCCGCGAACGGTGTTGATCTCGCCATTGTGAGCGATGAACCGGTACGGGTGCGCCAGCTTCCAGCTCGGGAAGGTGTTGGTGGAGAAACGCTGGTGGACCATCGCCAGCGCCGACTGGGTCAGCGGATTGGTGAGATCCTTGTAGAAGGTGCCGACCTGCGTCGCGAGCAGTAGCCCCTTATAGACCAGGGTGCGGCTGGAAAAAGACGGAATATAGAAGTCCGCTAGCCCCGGCAGATGGCGCTTCTCGGCGAGCTCGACCAGCGGGTTCTGCGTCTGCTTGCGGATGGTGAGCAATTTGCGCTCGAACGCATCCTGGTCAGGCACACGCGGACCGCGCGCGACGATCGCCTGGCGGATGACGGGCATGGACTCGAGCACCGCTTCGCCAAGACCGGTCGTGTCGGTCGGGACGTCGCGCCAGCCGAGCAGGATCTGCCCCTCGACCTCGATAAAGCGCTCGAGCCGGGCAATTGCCACCTCGCGGCTCTCGGCGTCCTGCGGCAGGAAGCACATCGCCACCGCATAGTCCCCCGGTTGCGGCAGGCTGACGGCATTATGCTCCGCCCAGTGGCGGAACAGCTGGTCGGGGATCTGGATCAGGCAGCCGGCACCGTCGCCGACCAGCGGGTCCGCGCCGCGGGCACCGCGATGGTCGAGGTTGGCGAGGATCGTCAGCCCGTCCCGGATGATGTCCAGCGACTTTACGCCCTTGATGTTGGCAATGAAGCCGACGCCGCAGGAATCATGCTCGTTCCCGGGGTCGTAAAGCCCTTGTCGTTCTGGCGCCCGCAGCACGTTAGATTCCCATCCTTTGCTCATAGCCCCGGATTGCCGCCTCTTGAGTCAGCGTCAGGGCGATTTCGTCGAGCCCGCCAAGCAAGCATTCGCGGCGGAACGGATCCATCGCGAAGGTAAAGCGGTGGCGGGCGGTACTGGTTACTTCCATCGTTTCGAGATCGATCCGGATGTCATGGTGCCGAGCGACCTCGAGAAGTCGATCGACCGCTCCGCGCTCCAGCACCACTGCGGCGATGCCGTTCTTGAACGCGTTGCTGGCGA
>JALYNQ010000056.1 GCA_030773115.1 Pseudomonadota bacterium | reverse complement strand
GGCGGCGGCCAAGGCCGCCGGGATCGGCTACCGCCATGTGCCGATCGCGCGCGGCCTTGGCCCATCCGACATAGAGGCGATGCGCGACGCGATGCACTCGGCCGGGGAGGGCAAGGTGTTCGCCTTCTGCCGGTCCGGCAATCGGTCGGCACTCGCCTGGGCGGTGGCGAAGAACGAGGACGGTGTTTCGAGCGCGGAGCTCAACCGCATGGCCAATGAAGCCGGGTTCGACCTCGGCCCGGTCGCGCATCTGCTGCGAGATTGACTCCCCTCCCTTTCAAGGGAGGGATGAACTGCGCGCATCGTTCCCCAAACGATGCTGGCGCAGTTCATGGGTGGGTGATGGCTGAGCTGGCTCAATGCCGGCGAAGTCATCCTCATGGGCATTGAGCCCATTCGGATGAACCCCACCCCTACGCCCCTCCCCTGAAGGGGAGGGGAACTTAAGCAGCCGTGCCGCCGACCGTTAGCCCGTCGATCAGCAGGGTCGGCTGGCCCACTCCGGCCGGCACCGACTGGCCGCCCTTGCCGCAGATGCCGACGCCCTCGTCGAGGGCCATGTCGTTGCCGATCCCCTTGACCCGGGTCAGCACGCTCGGCCCGTCGCCGATCAGCGTCGCTCCCTTGATCGGCGCGCCAAGCTTGCCGCCCTCGATCCGGTAGGCCTCGGTGCAGGAGAAGACGAACTTGCCGCTGGTAATGTCGACCTGCCCGCCGCCGAAGCTCTTGGCGTAGATGCCGTCCTTGACCCGGGTAATCAGCTCCTTGGGGTCATCCTGCCCTCCGAGCATGAAAGTGTTGGTCATGCGCGGCATCGGCGCATGGGCGAAGCTTTCGCGGCGGCCGTTGCCGGTCGGCTCCATGCCCATCAGTCGGGCATTGAGCCGATCCTGTAGATAGCCCTTGAGGATGCCATCCTCGATCAGCACGGTGCGCCCCGTGGGGGTGCCTTCGTCGTCAATGCTGAGCGAACCCCGGCGGTTCTCGATCGCGCCTTCGTCGACCACGGTGACGCCCGGCGCTGCAACGCGTTCGCCAATGCGGCCGGAGAAGGCCGAAGTGCCCTTGCGGTTGAAGTCGCCCTCGAGTCCGTGGCCGACCGCTTCGTGCAGCAGCACGCCGCACCAGCCCGGCCCAAGCACAACCGGCATCTCGCCGGCCGGGGCGGGCACGCTGTCGAGGTTGACCAGCGCCTGGGCCAGAGCCTCGTCGATCGCGCGGTTCCAGGTGTTGGGCTCGAACAGCTGATCGTAAAGATAGCGGCCGCCGAGGCCGAAGCTGCCAGTTTCGCGCCGGTCGCCCTGCTTGGCGACTATCGAGACATTGAGCCGGACCAGCGGGCGGATGTCGGTCGCGACAAAGCCATCGGCGCGGACGATCTCGACCACCGACCAGCTGCCCGACAGGGTGACGCTGACCTGCGCCACCCTTGGGTCACGCGCGCGCGCTGCGGCGTCGATCGCCTGGCACAGCTCGACCTTTTTCGAAAAGGGGATGGCCGACAGCGGATCGTCGGCGCCGTACATCGCCCGGTTGGTGCGCGGCGGTGGAGCGGCGGCCGGACCTTTCGCCGGGTCGAGCAGCTTGAGCGTCCGCGCAGCGCGCTCGATCGCCTCTGCGCTGATCTCATTGGCGTGAGCGAAAGCGGTGGTTTCGCCGCTGACGCCGCGCAGCCCGAAGCCCGAGGCGGTGTGGAAGTCGGCAGTTTTCAGGCGTCCGTCGTCGAAACCGAACGCCTCGGTGACGCGGTGCTGGAGGTAGAGCTCGCCGTCGTCATGGACGGCGAGATGCTTTTGCGCGAGCGCCGCGGCCTCGGCCGGGTCGAGGCTGCGGTAGAGGAGGTCGCGCGGGTTCACGACGCTTCCGGCTTATCCGCCGCGCCGCCTTCGAGAACGAAGCGGCGGTCGCAATAGCCGCATTCGACGAAGCCGAGCTCGTCGTCGATCTGGTAGTAGACTCGCGGGTGGCCGAGCGCGGGGTCGACCTGGCCGGAACCGTCGCAATAGACCCGGTGGCTCTTGGTTCGAAAAACTTCGGGAGGCGGTTGCATGGGATAGTCCCTAGCAACCGCCTCCCGCCGCTTCAATAAGAGTGGGGTCTTATCGAGCGGTCAAAACGCTTAATTGAACTCAGCAGTCAGCAGGTAGGTGGCGCTGTAGACGCCATTCGGCTGCGTAGCGTCGATTTGGAAACGTCCGCCGACACCGACCACCATGGTCCCGCCGTTGCCAGCAACGCGGCTGTCATCCCAGTCATTGGCAAGGGTGTTGTCCAAGTGAAGCTCGGTGATGTCGACCTGGTTGCCGCTGCCATCGACATGGTTGAGCACCATGCCCACCGGCGGCGTCAGCGTCAGGTCCACCGTCTGGCCCTGGCTGGCCGTGACGGTGAAAACGCCGCGGCCACCGGGCTGCAGCGCGACCAGGACAACGCCACCGGCGCCATCGACGCTGCGCGTGCCGTCCTCGGCGTCGACCTCGACCCAGCCCGCGGCTGAGCCGTCGACCAGGATCGTGCCGAAATCGAGCGGCTCGTCTTCGCTCACCGACAGCGGCCGAAGCACGGTTCCGCGGGCGGTGCCCGTGTCAGACGCCGGAGGAATGACAACCTGGGCGGCGGCAGGCGCCGCGAAGGCGGCGGTTGCGGCAAGCGCCGCGAGAGTGATTTTGAAGCGCATTTCTTGGTTCCCCACACGTTGATCGTGCAAGGTCCAAAATGGATCTATCCCTCTCAACAGCGCTTCAACGCATCGGGTTTCCGGAAATTTACCGTTCCATCTTAACCATATATGGCGTCGAGACTCGCCGAAGCCGAGTGGCGAGGCGTCTTGGTTAATCGAAAAGTCAGGCTGATGCTTAGGGTGAATGTTTCATTCGTCACGCCGGGTTTCGCACGCGCCCGCGCCTCGCTATGCGAATCGCATGTCCGAGCCGGCGATCCGCATCGACAGTCTCAGCAAGACCTATGAGGGCAAGGGCATCCCACCCAAGCGCGCGCTCGACGGGCTCAGTTTCGATGTGCCGCGCGGACAGATTTTCGGGCTGCTGGGGCCGAACGGAGCGGGCAAGTCGACCCTGATCAATATCCTCGCGGGCCTGGTGGTGAAATCGGGCGGGACGGCCGAGGTCTGGGGATTCGACATCGACAAGCATCCGCGCAACGCCAAAAGGTCGATCGGCGTGGTACCCCAGGAACTGCTGTTCGACCCCTTCTTCACGCCGCGCGAAGCGCTGGAGATCCAGGCCGGCCTCTATGGTGTCCCCAAGAACGAACGGATCACCGACGCGCTGCTCGCCGCGGTGCATCTGACCGACAAGGCCAACGCCTATGCCCGCACACTGTCAGGGGGCATGAAGCGGCGGCTGCTGGTGGCAAAGGCGATGGTCCATTCGCCGCCGATCCTGGTGCTCGACGAGCCGACCGCCGGGGTCGACATCGAGCTTCGCCAGCAGCTGTGGAGCTATGTTCGCGGGCTTAACCAGCAGGGCGTGACGGTCGTCCTTACCACCCATTATCTCGAGGAAGCCGAGCAGCTGTGCGACCGCATCGCGATCATCAACCATGGCAGGCTGATCGCCAATGAGCCGACGCGCGAACTGATCGCCAAGGCGCAGGACAAGGCGGTGGTGGTCGAGGTCGACCGCGACCTCGAAGGCGCGCCCGACGCCGACTGCTTCGAGAAGATCGACATCACCGGCCCGCGCACGATCGAGATCACCTATCGCAAGGACAGAGTGAATGCGGGCCAGGTGCTCGACGCGCTGCAGAAGGAAGGATTCGGCATCGTCGACGTGTCGACGAGGGACCCGGACCTGGAGGACGTGTTCCTGAGCCTGACGCGGGAATCAGCTGGTGCCTGATTCTCCCGTCCCGTTCGTGTCGAGCGAAGTCGAGACACGCAGCGCCACGTCCCTCGACTTCGCTCGGGACGAACGGAGTCAGGATGGCTAGCCGCGCCTTCGACGTCCTTGTCGTCGGGTCGGGTGCGGCCGGCCTCACAGCGGCGCTCAACCTGGCCACCAGGCTCAAGGTCGGTGTGATCGCCAAGGGCGGGCTTCACGAAGGCGCGACCGGTTGGGCGCAGGGCGGCATCGCCGCGGTGCTGGAGGAAGGCGACAGCTTCGAGGCCCATGTCGGCGACACGATGATCGCCGGGGCGGGGCTCAATAACCTGTCCATCGTCGAGCATGTGGTGAGCGCGGCACCGGCCGCGATTGGCCGGCTGGCGGAACTGGGCGTGCCGTTCGCGACCGAGAATGGCGGACTGCACCTGACGAGGGAGGGCGGGCACAGCCACCGCCGCATCGTCCATGTCGCCGACGCCACAGGATGGGCGGTGCAGCAGGCGCTGGAGAAGGCGGCGGCGGCCAATCCCAACATCGCTCTCATCCCCGACATAGTGGCGATCGACCTGATCACCGGCCGCCATGCGGAGGAATTCTCGACCAGCGGCGCGGTCCACGGCCTCTATGCCTACAACAAGGGGAGCGAGGCGGTCGACACGCTGACCGCGCGCGCGACGATATTGGCGACGGGAGGAGCCGGCCGCACTTATCTCTTCTCCACCGCTCCGCGCGGAGCGACGGGCGATGGAATCGCCATGGCATGGCGGGCGGGATGCCGCGTGTCCAACATGGAGTTCATGCAGTTCCACCCGACCTGCCTCTACAACCTCGAGGTCAAGAACTTCCTGATCACCGAGGCGGTGCGCGGCGAGGGCGGGATATTGAAGCATCCCGAGACCGGCCATCGTTTCATGCCCGACTATGACGAGCGCGGCGAGCTGGCGCCGCGCGACGTGGTCGCCCGGGCGATTGACCATGAGATCAAGCGCGACGGCCTCGACTATGTCCACCTCGACATCAGCCATCGCGACCCCGAGTTCGTGAAGACCCACTTCCCCAACATCTACGAGAAGCTGATCGGGCTTGGCATTGACATCACGAAGGAGCCGATCCCGGTCGTCCCGGCCCAACATTACACCTGTGGCGGGGTGGTGGTGGACAGGGACGGGCGGACCGACGCGCCCTGTCTCTATGCCGCCGGCGAAGTCACCCAATCGGGCCTGCATGGCGCCAACCGGCTCGCCTCCAACTCGCTGCTGGAATGCCTGGTGTTCGGAGAGGGGGCGGCCAGGCATATCCTCGACCATTGGGACAAGCTCGCCGAGCCGCCCGCGATCCGCGCCTGGGACGAAAGCCGGGTGACCGACAGCGACGAGGAAGTCGTCATCCAGCAAATCTGGGGCGAAATCCGCCGCTTCATGTGGAATTTCGTCGGAATCGTCCGCACCACCAAGCGGCTTGAGCGGGCCAAGCGGCGGATCGACATGCTGCGCCAGGAGGTCAGCGACTATTACCGCCACTTCCGCGTGACGCCTGACCTGATCGAGCTCAGGAATTTGCTGGAAGTCGCGGACCTGATCGTCCGCTCTGCCCTCTCGCGCCACGAAAGCCGCGGGTTGCATTATACGCTCGACTATCCGGAGCTCGCCGAGGAGGCGGTCGACACGGTGCTGGTGCCGTAAATGCCAGGCTGATTTCACAAATTCAGTGGCCCAGAAACGGTAAACCCCACCGGTTTGACCCGGCGGGGTTCCCGCACTTCAGATCCGAAGATCTGAAGCACGAGACCACCATAAGCGTTGCAAGTGAGTCGTCTAGCCCCCTCACGTGGGCGACTCGGAGAAATGCAAAAGAAAGCTGTGGATAACTTCCCCGGGGCGCGGGGCGCCGGTTTGATGCCGCAGATCCGAGGCCCGGAAACGGCGACGAACCGGAATTACCGCAGCTTGCTGACCTTCAGCCCGTCCAGCTTCGCCCGCGCCTGAATCGATTCTTCGCTGCGGGTCAGCGCCTTGCTGATCCCCTTCAGGCTCATGCCCTTGGCGGCAAGCCGATGCAGCTTCTGGATTTCGTCGCTGGTCCATGGTTGGCGGTGGCGCTGGAAGTTTTCGGCCATTTCCTAATCCCCTCACAGGCTGGCATCGCGCGTCCGGCCTGCTAGAGCAAGCCGCACATGGCGACACAGAACCACCTCTATCTCGTCGACGGGTCGAGCTATATTTTCCGCGCCTATCACCGGCTGCCGCCGCTGACCAACCGCCACGGCGTGCCGGCCGGCGCGGTCTATGGCTATACCGCCATGCTGTGGAAACTGGCCGCCGGGCTGGAGCAGGCGGACGGGCCGACCCATATGGCGGTGATCCTCGACGCATCCGAGGAAACCCACCGCAACAAGATGTACGACCAGTATAAGGCGAACCGGCCACCGCCGCCCGAGGATCTGGTCCCGCAATTCCCGCTGATCCGCACCGCCACCCGCGCCTTTTCGATTCCCTGCCTCGAGGAAAATGGGCTGGAGGCCGACGACATCATCGCCTGCTACACCTATGCCGCGGTCCGCGCCGGGTGGAAGGTGACGATCGTCAGCAGCGACAAGGACCTGATGCAGCTGATCGAGGACGGCAAGGTCGACATGCTCGATACGATGAACGACCGGCGGATCGGGGTCACCGAGGTTCTGGAAAAGTTCGGCGTCGGACCCGAAAAGGTCGGCGACGTACTCGCATTGATGGGCGACAGCGTCGACAATGTGCCCGGCGTGCCCGGGGTCGGACCCAAGACGGCGACCCAGCTGATCCAGCAGTTCGGCGACCTGGAGACGGTGCTGGCCTCGACCGACCAGATCAGCAAGCCCAAGCTCAAGCAGAATCTGATCGAGCATGCCGAAATGGCGCGGCTGTCTCGCCAGCTGGTCGAGCTGATCTGCGACAGCCCGTTGCCGGAGCCGCTCGAGGATCTGGCGCTGAAAGGCATTCCGCCCGAACCGCTTCGGGAATTTCTCGAAGACCAGGGGTTCAAATCGCTGCTGAACCGGGTCGGCGGCGGGGGCGCGTCGAGCGGGGGCGCCCGGCCGATTGACGTCATGGCGTCAAAACCCGCGCCGTCGGCCAAGCCGGTCGAAAAAGAGAAGATCATTGTCGACCGCACCCAATATGAGACGGTGATCAGCGAGGAGGCGCTCGACCGCTGGATCGCCGAGGCCCGCCATCAAGGCCATGTCGCGATCGATACCGAGACCGACAATCTCGACAATATGACCGCCAAGCTGGCCGGGATCAGCCTCGCGACGCAGCCGAACAGGGCCTGCTACATCCCGATCGGCCATATCGGCGGCGACCTCTACAGCGATGCGCCGAAGCAGCTTCCCGCCGACTTTGTTCTGGGCAGGCTGAAGCCGCTGCTCGAGGATATGGCGGTGCTGAAGATCGCCCACAACTTCAAATATGACTGGGTGATGTTCCAGAAGGCCGGCATCGACGTCGCGCCCTATGACGACACGCTGGTGATGAGCTTCGACCTCGACGCCGGCCGGTCGAACCATGGGCTCGACGAGCTGGCCCAGGCCCATTTCGAGCATGAGTGCATCGCCTATAAATCGGTGTGCGGGGTCGGCGCCAAGCAGATCAGCTTCGACAAGGTGCCGCTCGATGCGGCGACCGAATATGCCGCCGAGGATGCCGACATCTGCCTGCGACTGTGGCAACGACTGAAGCCGCGGCTGGCCGCGGAAGGAACCACGCGGGTCTATGAATTGGTCGACCGGCCGCTGGTCGCGACCGTGGGCAAGATGGAGCGGCGCGGAATCAAGGTCGACCGCGACTATCTGGCCAAGTTGAGCGGCACCTTCGCGGTCGAGATCGCGGCGCTCGAGCAGCGCGTCTACGAGGCGGCCAATGGCCCCTTCACCATCGGCTCGCCGCAGCAGCTCGGCGCGGTGTTGTACGACCGCCTGGGCCTCAAAGGGGGGCGCAAGGGCAAGAGCGGCCAATATTCGACAGACGTCAACGAGCTGGAACGGCTCGCCGGCGAGGGGGTCGAGGTGGCGCGGCTGGTGCTCGACTGGCGCCAGCTGACCAAGCTCAAGTCAACCTATACCGACGCACTGCAGGCGCAGATCAACCGTGAGACCGGCCGAGTCCATACCAGCTACAGCCTGTCGGGCGCGCAGACCGGTCGCCTCGCGTCGACCGAGCCGAACCTGCAGAACATCCCGATCCGAACCGAGATCGGGCGCCAGATCCGCGACGCCTTCGTCGCCGAGCCGGGCCATGTGCTGATGAGTGCCGACTATAGCCAGATCGAGCTTCGGCTGGCGGCGCATATGGCCGATGTGCCGCAATTGAAGGAGGCATTCTCGGCGGGCGCCGACATCCATGCGATGACCGCCGAGGAATTGTTCGGGGTCGTCGACCGCGACACCCGCAGCAAGGCCAAGACGGTCAATTTCGCTATCCTTTACGGCATTTCGAGCTGGGGCCTGGCCGGCCGGCTGGGCGTGCCGCGGGAAGAGGGCAAGGCGATCATCGACCGCTATTTCCAGCGGTTCCCGGGCATCAACGCCTACATCAACGACACGCTGGCCTTCGTCCGCGATCACGGCTTCACCCGCACCCTGTTCGGGCGGAAGACCCATTTCCCCAACATTCGCCATCCGCAGTTTCGCGCCGGCGCCGAACGCGCGGCGATCAACGCGCCGATCCAGGGGACCAGCGCCGACCTGATCAAGCGGGCGATGAATCGGATGGACGGTGCGCTGGCCGAGGCGGACTTAAGCGACGTCAGGATGCTGCTGCAGGTCCATGACGAGCTGGTGTTCGAGGTGCCGGACGGCAAGCAGGAAGAAGCCGCGGCGGTGGTCCGCCAGGTCATGGCCCATGCCGCCGAGCCGGCGCTGAAGCTGGACGTGCCGCTGGATGTCGATGTCGGCTGGGGCCCCAACTGGGGCGCTGCGCATTGACGGATGCGGAACGACAGGGGGCGGCAACGGCCGATCTCGCCGCGCTGGCGCGAGGCGGGCGGATCAACTTCTTCGGCTTCGTGCTGCGCCTGCTGGCCCGGCTGCCCTTCCTGTTCATCGCCGGCCGCATGTACGGTGCCGCCGAGCTGGGTCGCTTTGCCTATGCGGTGCTGATCCTCGAATTCGCCTCGCAACTGGCGACTCTCGGATTGAAGCGCGGGCTCGCCCAGCAGCTGGCCCGGACCGACAAGCCGCATGTTTGCGTGGTGGCCGACGCCTTGCTGGTCGCTGCGGTCGGTTCGGCCATCGTCATGGCGATTCTCGCGGTCTTCCCCCAGGCGATGTTCCCCAACAGCGAGATCACAGGCATGGAATGGGCGTTGCCGGTGACCGTGTTCGCGCTGGCCTGGTCCGACATCTGCCTCGCCGCCCTGGCCTATCGCCATGACGTCGCCTCGACGGTGCGCGCCCGCGCCATTGTCGAACCCTGGACCATCTCCATCGCCGCCTTCGGCCTTTACTTCGTCTGGCCGCGCGACGGGCTGATCATCGCCTATGCCCTGTCGATGGTTGGGGCCCTGATCGCGTCGGTCATCCCCTTCGTACGCAATTACGGCATGCCCGATGGCTGGAGCCCCGATCCGGGCACGCTGTGGCACATGGCGCGCCGCAACCTGCCGGTCGCCGCAGCCGACGCGGTCGAATGGGGGTCGCGCCGCATCGATATCGCCATTCTCGGCCTATTCGCCTCGCCCGCGATCGTCGGCATTTATTATGTCGCGCAGAATGTCGCTTCGCTGCCGGCCAAGCTCAAGACGAGTTTCGACCCGATCCTGGGCCCCGTGATCAGCCGCAACCTCGCCGACGGAGACAAGGCCGCGGTGGCCAAGCAGGTGCGTCAGGTCGGCTTCTGGGTGATCGCCGCGCAGAGCGGGGTGGCGCTGGCGCTTGGCATTCCCGGCGAAGCAGTGATGGGTCTTGTCGGACCCGCATTCGTCGCGGGCACGGCCGTGCTCGCCTTCCTGCTCGCCGCAGAAGTGGTTGCCGCAACGGCAGCCGTCAGCGAGTCCGCGCTGATCTACTGCGCCCGCCACCGCAATATGATGATCAGCCTGGCCATGATCGGTTTTCAGGCCGCGCTGACCGTGGCCCTGATCCCGGCGCTGGAGCGTCTGAGGCTGTCGGAAGCCTGGAGCATGGTCGGCATCCAGCCGCTGGGCCCAATCGAAATGTGGAAGGCAACCGGGCCGGCGATCGCCCTGCTGCTGGCGCTGGGCCTTGCCGCCATCGTCAAGGCGCGGCTTCTAGGTCACCTGCTCGGGGCGGCGGTGTCGGGCTGGCGCTGGGCGTTGATCTGGGCGGCCGCCGCAGCAATGATCGTCGGCCAGCTGGTTATCCTCCTTCCGGAATGGGCCGAGGTCATGTTCGGAATTCCCGCCATCCTCGCCGCATTCGGCGCGGTGCTGTGGGTCAAGGGGTTCGGCCGCGAGGACCGGGAGCTGTTCCGGATGAAGAAGGAAGATATCGAGGAGCTGTCGCTGCCCGATCCGGGATCGAGCCCGGAGGCGCCACGATGACAGCCCCGCCGTCATCCCGGCCTTGAGCCGGGATCCTCTTCTTTTCTGCAGCCTTACAGAAAAAAGAAAAGGTGGATGCCGGATCAAGTCCGGCATGACGAATTTGGTATCAATGCCGGAAGTGGCGCATCCCGGTGAAGAGCATCGCCAGGCCGGCTTCGTCAGCCGCTGCGATCACTTCGTCATCGCGGATTGAGCCGCCCGGCTGGATCACCGCCGTCGCGCCTGCTTCTACCGCCGCCAGCAGCCCGTCGGCGAAGGGGAAGAAGGCGTCGGACGCGACTGCCGAGCCGACAGTGCGCGGTTCGCTCCAACCATTGGTCTCAGCGGCCTCGCGCGCCTTGATTGCGGCGATGCGCGCCGAATCTCTCCGGTTCATCTGGCCAGCGCCGATGCCGGCCGTGGTACCACCCCTGGCATAGACGATGGCGTTGGATTTGACGTGCTTGGCCACGGTCCAGGCGAACAGGCAGTCCTTCAATTCCTGGTCGGTCGGCTCGCGCCGGGTGACGACCTTGAGCATGTCGTTGCTGAGCATGCCGTTGTCGCGATCCTGGATCAGCAGGCCGCCGGCGATCACCGCCACGCTCTGGCCGCCGCGGGCCGGATCGGGCAGGCCGCCGGTCAGCAGCAGGCGCAGGTTCTTCTTGGCGGAAAAGGCGGCGATCGCCGCTTCGTCGGCATCGGGCGCAACCACCACCTCCGTGAAAATGTCGCAGATCGCCTCAGCCGTCGCCCCGTCGAGCGTGCAGTTGACGGCAACGATGCCGCCGAAGGCCGAGACGCTGTCGCAATCCAGCGCCTGCTGCCACGCATTGAGGAGGCTGTCGGCGCTGGCGACGCCGCACGGATTGGCGTGCTTGACGATCACCACCGTCGGGGGGGCGTCGCGGAACTCGGCAGCCAGCTCCAGCGCAGCATTGGCGTCGTTGAGATTATTGTAGCTGAGCTCCTTGCCCTGCACCTGCCGCGCCTGGGCGACACCGGGCGTCGATGGGCCCATCGGCAGGTAGAGCGCCGCTTTCTGATGGGGGTTTTCGCCATAGCGAAGCTCCATCGCCTTGTTGCCGACGATGAAGCGAGTGTCGGGATAGGCTTGCTGCTGGTCGGCAAAGGCGAACCAGCTGGCGATCATCGAATCATAGGCGGCGGTGCGGGCGTAGGCTTTGGCCGCCAGTGTGCGGCGGAAGGCTAAAGTCGTGCCGCCTTGCGCCTCGATCTGGCCGATCAGCTCGGCATAATCCGCCGGATCGGTGAGACAAGCCACAAACTCGTGATTCTTGGCCGCCGAACGGACCATCGACGGGCCGCCGATATCGATATTCTCGATGATCTCGTCGCGCCCGGCGCCGCGCATCACGGTCTGCTCGAACGGGTAGAGGTTGACCACCACCAGGTCGATCGCGCCGATGTCGTGCGCCTTCATCGCCGCGACATGGTCGGCATTGTCGCGCACCGCCAGCAGGCCGCCATGGACCTTGGGGTGGAGCGTCTTGACCCGTCCGTCCATCATCTCGGGAAAGCCGGTCAGCTCGCTGACGTCGCGGACCTCGTGTCCCAGCTCGCGCAGCCTGGCTGCCGTTCCCCCGGTGGAGACCAGCTCGACTCCGGCCTTGGCGAGGCCGGCGGCAAGGCCGTCGAGGCCGGACTTGTCGGAAAGCGAGATGAGCGCCCTGCGGACGGGCACGATGTCGGTCATTAGTTGGTCCCAGGATTAGCTCGAGCGGCGGAACTGCCAGGCGATTTCGCCGCCAATAGCGGATACTTCCCCGACCACAACCAGTTGCAGGGTCGGCACCGGCTGACCGCGGCCATTGATGAACAGGCTTTCCTCGATCTGCAGCATCGCGCCGCGGCAGCGGAAGTTCCACGGCGGCGCTCCCGAAGAGCGCAGGATCGCGCCCATTCCATCGGCGGTGACGGTCGCCTCGACACCCGGCGCGAGGTGAAAGCGGATGGCATAGGGGACGGATTCGCGAATCTTCTTGCGGCCCTTGGGCGTTAAACGGTCCTCGCCCCGTACTTCCTTGCCGTCGTTGCCGAGGCTGAGCCGCCGTTGGTGGACGAGGCCGAAGCCCTTGAGATAGCCATCATGGCTAGCCTCGATCCGCGAACAGTCATTGTCCTCGCTGCGCTCGATCTCGACATCCGTCACGCCCTTGCCGAGCGTGCCGTCGGGCAGGATCGCAGTCGAATTGGTATCCTCGAGCACCAAGGTCGAATGGGCCGCGGTCGAGCGCAGCGCCTGCACCAGCTCCAATGGCAGGGCAGTGGGCATCAGCCCTGGGCCGCCGCAATTGACCACCAGCCGCTGCGCCCCGTCGCTCATTTCCAGCGCCAGCGTCGAGGCCGAGCCGGTCGAGGCCATCCGGGCCGGGGGCGGAGGGGCGGCGTCGACCACGATGATCGTGCCGAGCGCCGACAGCCGCTGATAACCCCAGCCACGCGCCTGGCGCAGCGGCCGGGCGCGAAGCCCGCAGCCCTCGACCAGCGCCGCGATCCGGGCCGGGTCTCCGGGATTTCCGCCCTGCCAGCTGGACAGGGCATTGTCGCCCATGGTGACGCCATGAAGCGCGGCGAGCGCGGCGGAAGCGGCATTTTCCAGCGCTTCCGGCTGGGTCTGCTTGGCCGCGAAATAGGCCGCCCGGACCAGGCCAAGGCGGTCGACCAGCAGCATCTGCTCATGGGGATTGCGGCTCATCAGGCCGCCATCCTCAAATTGCGCCCCGGCCAGTGACCGCATCAGCCCGGATTCGGCGCGAGATAGCCGCGACAATGCGCCTTGCACGGTGAGCGCCGCGACCAATGCCCCCGCCCAGGCCGTGATCCGCGGCATGGCCGGCGGCGCCTTGTCGGCGGTGGCGTCGAGATGCCGTGCGCCGCGCGCCATCGTGTTGAGCAGCGCCGAGCGATAGCCGGCGTCGCGGCTCGACAGGATATAGGGCGCATAGGCCGTCCAGAAGAGAATCCGCTCGCCCCACAGCTCCGGCGCCCAGGCCTCGTCAGACCTTGTGCCATGGGCGATCAGCCAACGGCCGGCGATGGCCTCGGCAAGCCGCGCGCCCTTGTCGCGGCTGGCGGAGGCGGCCAGATCGCGCAGCCAGGAAAAGCCCTGCACCTCGCGAGCCAGCTGGCTTCTCGCGCCAAGTGCCGCGAAATCGATATTGGCCAGCGATATTTCTTCGCTGCCATGGCTGAGCCTGCCGCCGAGAAGGGCATCTCCCCGCGCCCGGTCACCGGCGACATGATCGCGGGGCACGGCAACCAATCGTAGCGGCTGGCGGTGGGCCCCGAACAGCCGCGAAACCAGCGAGCCTTTGGCGAGCCTGCCGACGACGTCGTCGTTCATCCGCGCTTGTCGTTCATTAGGGGCCCCGAAGCGCGGCGATGTTGGCGGCATATTGATCGGGACCACCGCGGAAGGCGGCGGTGCCGGCGACCAGCACGGTTGCGCCGGCATCGATCGCCAAGGGCGCCGTCGCGGCGTCGATGCCGCCATCCACCTCAATGTCGACCACCAGATCTTGCTTGGCAACCCGGTTGGCGATCGCCTCGATCTTCTTCAATTGCGAGGCGATGAACTTCTGTCCGCCGAAGCCGGGATTGACGCTCATCACCAGCACCAGGTCGACCTCGTCGAGCACATAGTCGAGCATCTTGGCGGGTGTCGCCGGGTTGAGGGAAACGCCGGCTTTCTTGCCCAGCGCCTTGATCCGCTGGATGGTGCGGTGGAGATGGGGACCCGCTTCGGGATGGACTGTGATGATGTCGGCCCCCGCCTCGGCGAAGGCGTCGAGGAAATTGTCGACCGGCGAAATCATCAGGTGGACGTCGAACGGCTTGTCGCTGTGCGGCCGCAGCGCCTTCACCACGGCCGGCCCCATCGTAAGATTGGGCACGAAATGCCCGTCCATTACATCGACATGGATCCAGTCGGCCCCGGCCGCGTCGATCGCGCGGACGTCTTCGCCCAGCCTGGCGAAATCGGCGGACAGGATCGAGGGAGAGATAAGAGTCATCAGGGCCTAAACCCCATACCAGCGAGGCCGTGACAAGGCCCTGCAGGATGCTGCGCTAGGAGAAGTGCGAAGAGCGGGGCTGAAGGCCCGGTCGAGCGCTTCGACAACGCGCGGCGCCGGCAGGGCCTTGCCCTTCGGGTGGGACGAAAAGGCGCCCTGGCGCGCTCTCTCGATTGCCAGATAGCCTGTGCCATCTGGCTGCACTCGCTCACTCCCAGGGCGCCTTTTCGTCTCCATCACGACCTCGTTGGTATGGGGTTTAGGCCCTCAGCCGATTAGACGGGATTAGGGGATTCGGACAAGGTGCGCGGTGAAGAAGCCGTCGAGGCCGCCTTCTGCTTCCAGCATGCCCGGCAGTACTCGTAGCCAGCCGCGCTGATGTGGCGTCACGCCGTCGACCAGCGTTGGCGCGGGCTCGAGCCGATAGTCGGGCCGGTCGGCCAGGAATGCCTCGATCCGCTGTTCGCCTTCCTGCGGCTCCAAGCTGCACACCGCATAGACCAGGCTCCCTCCGGGCTGCACCCAGTCGGCCGCGCGCAAGAGCAGCCGCGCCTGCAGCTCGGCGCTTTGCTCAATGATCGCCGGCCGGGCGCGGTAGAGCACTTCGGGATGGCGGCGGAAGGTGCCAGTCGCCGAGCAGGGAGCGTCGAGCAGCACGGCATCGAACGCTTCATTCGCATTCCAGTCCAGCGCATCGGCGGCGATGGTTTCGGCCTTGAGTCCGGTGCGCTGGAGATTTTCGGAAAGTCGGGCCAGACGACTTTCCGACCGGTCGAGCGCCGTCACCTGATGGCCTGCGGCCGCCAATTGCATCGTCTTGCCGCCAGGGGCTGCGCAGGCATCGAGGACGAGCGTGGCCTTTGCGGGCACCAGTCGCGCAGGCAGCGAAGAGGCGAGATCCTGAACCCACCAATGACCGTTATCGTAACCGGGCAATTCGGTCACCGCTCCGTGGTGGTCGAGCCGCCGATGGCGAGCTGTGAGCGACTTGCCTTCGGGGAATGCCTTGCAGGCTTCGTCGCTCATAAAGCTGAGGCCGAGCGGCGGGCGATGGGCGATGGAACGGCGAGCTGCATGGACGACCTCCTCGCCCCAGGCAGCCCGCCAGCGATCCTCGACCGCCGCCGGCAGCCGTGGCGCGTCGAGCGACGGAACACCCTTGCGCAGCAGCGTGCCAAGCACGCCGTGGACCAGCCGTCGGGGGCCGCCATCGACCAAGGGCAGGGCCGTGGCAACCAGCGCATGGTCGGGCGTGCCCAGGCCGACCTTCTGCGCCAGCGCCAGGCGCAGCACCATCCGCGCCTTGCTGTCGTCGGGCAGCCTGTGCCGCGTGGCGCTGTCGATCAGCTCATCGAGATCGGGCAAGCGGCGCAGTGTTTCCCCGGCAATGGCGCTGGCGAGAGCGGCGTCGGCTGGTGGCAGGCCACGCGCCGCCTGGGCCGCGTTGTCCATCGTCTGGCCGCGCCGCAGCACGGCATCGAGGATGCGGAGCGCCGCTTTGCGGGCTTCGAGGCCCTCTAAGGAAATTTTGGCAGGACTTGGCACCGGCCCCTTTAGGCATCATTGGCCGGGACATGAAACGGCCAAAGCATATCAAGGCCCCGGCCTATCTGACCAAATCGCCGCCGGTGCCGAAGCCGGAGGCAATCGAGCCCGGCCAACCGGTCGGCGAGGATGGCAAGCTCGATCCCACCCGCTACGGCGACTGGGAAAAAAAGGGCATCGCGATCGACTTTTAGTCCTCTTCGTCAGTCCTCTTCATCGCCGGGCGGCCGGCTGAGCATCGTCTCAAGCAGCTCGTCGATCCCGACCTTGCCGGACAGGAGCGTCACCACGGCGTCGACCAACGGCATGTCGATGTCGCGCTCCTTCGCAATGCGGTCCAAAACGGGGGCGGTATGGGCGCCTTCCGCAACCGTGCGCCGGTCCTTCATCAGCTCTGCCGGATTCTTGCCCTCGCCAATCGCCTTGCCGAGCGAAAAGTTGCGGCTGCTGGTCGAGGAGCAGGTCAGCACCAGGTCGCCGAGGCCGGACAGGCCGGCCAGCGTCTCGCGACGGCCGCCCATGGCCAGGCCGAAGCGAATCATTTCGGCAAAGCCGCGCGCGATCAAAGCAGCCCGGGCGTTCTGGCCGAGCCCCCTGCCTTCCGCCACGCCGCAGGCGATCGCCAGCACATTCTTGACCGCCCCGCCAACCTCGGCCCCGGCGACGTCGTCGGTGCAATAGGTGCGAAAGCAGGGCAGGTTGATCCTGGCGCGAAGCGCCTCGCCGAGCTCGCGATCCTGACAGGCCAAAGTCACCGCCGTCGGCAAACCCGCCGCGACTTCATGGGCGAACGTCGGACCCGACAGGACGGCGACGGGCGAACTTGGACAGATCTCATGAGCCACATCGTGGAGGAGCTTGCCGGTCTTCTCCTCAATCCCCTTGGAGCAAAGGACCAGTGGCATATTCGGGCAGGGCGAGCGGCTCAGAACGGCCCGCATATGCTGAGCCGGCGTGACCACCAGCCATGCATCCGCTTCGGCGAGGTCCGAAAAATTGCTGGTCGCGCGGAGTGCTGGATCGAGCTTCAGCCCTTTCAGATAGACGGGATTTTCATGGATGCTGTTGACCGCCGTCACGACGTCATCCTCGAGCGCCCACAGCAACGTCTCGCGACCGCCGTTGGCGGCGACCTGCGCCAGTGCCGTGCCCCAGGCGCCGCCGCCGACTACTGCCAGCTTTTCGAAGCTCATGCCTTCACCCCCGCCCCCCTGACCTTCTCGCCTTCCGGATCGAGCGGCCAGCGCGCGCGAGCCGGCGTGTCGAGCCCATCGATCAGGCCCGCGGCATAGCGCTCGGCACCGGCCCAGCCGATCATCGCCGCATTGTCGGTGCACAGCCAGCCCGGCGGTACCGAGAAATGGCGGCCATGGTCGGCGGCCAATTGCTTCAGGGCCGAGCGAACCGATTTATTGGCGGCGACTCCGCCGGCAACCACCAGGCTCGGAGCGTCGGAAATCTCCAGCGCGCGCCGGGTCCGGTCGACGAAGCAGTCGACCACCGCCTGCTGGAAGCTGGCGGCAACATCTTCCGGGCGATGCGCCCCGCTGGCCACGGCACGCTGCACCGCGGCCTTGAGGCCGGCAAAGCTGAAATGCGGTTCTTTGGTTCCGACCAGCGGGCGCGGCAATGGCACGGCGGCAGGATCGCCGTCCGTGGCCAGTTGCTCAATCGCCGGCCCGCCCGGATAGGCCAGGCCGAGCAATTTTGCGGCCTTGTCGAACGCCTCGCCAGCGGCATCGTCGATGGTGGTCGCCAGCCGGCGATAGTCGCCGACCCCGCGCACTTCGAGCAGTTGGCAATGACCGCCGCTCGCCAGCAGCAACAGATAGGGAAATTGCAACTTTTGATCGACCAGGCGGGGCGAAAGTGCATGCCCCTCCAAATGATTGACCGCGATCAGCGGCTTGCCGGCCGACAGTGCCAGACCCTTCCCGGCCAGCAAACCGACCATCACGCCGCCGATCAGGCCGGGGCCCGCGGTCGCCGCGATCGCATCCACTTCGCCGACGGTGATGTCGGCCTCGTGCAGCACCTGCCGGATCATGGTCGGCAATATCTCGACATGGGCGCGGGCCGCGATTTCCGGAACCACTCCGCCGAATGGGCGATGGGCGTCATTCTGCCCGACCACGGCCTGGGCGAGGATTTGCCGATCGCTGCCGACCAGCGCCACCGCGCTATCGTCGCAGGAGGATTCGAGGGCGAGGATCAGGGCCATTTGCGTTTACGCCTTTGCCTCAATCCCCGGCTTTGCGCTAGCGCGGGCGCCAATGGCCCATTCCCGCTTCATCATCGGCAGCCGCGGTTCGCCGCTGGCACTCGCCCAGGCGCACATGGTCGCGGCCGCGCTCGAAGAAGCGCATGGCTGGAACCGAGGCAGCGTGGACATCGTCACGGTCAAGACCAGCGGCGACCGCATCCAGGACCGGCCGCTGGCCGAGGTCGGGGGCAAGGCGCTATGGACCAAGGAGCTGGACCTCGCGCTGCTGGCCGGCGAAACCCATTGCTCGGTCCATTCGATGAAGGACGTCGAGAGCGAGCGGCCGGAGACGCTGCTGATCGCGGCCATGCTGCCGCGCGCCGATGTGCGCGACCGGTTGATCGGAGCCGCTTCCGTCGCCGATTTGCCTCCAGGGGCCGTGGTCGGCACCAGTTCGCCGAGACGAGCAGCGCAGCTTAGGCGACTGCGGCCTGACGTGGAGGTCGTTTCCATTCGCGGAAACGTCGACACTCGGCTCGCCAAACAAGCCGGCGGTGAGGTCGATGCGACACTATTGGCCGCGGCTGGCCTTGACCGGCTGGGGCGCCAAGAGGTGGGTACTCCCATTGAAATCTCGCAAATGCTACCGGCCCCAGGGCAAGGCGCGATCGGCGTCGAGTGCCGTGCCGATGATGCCGTCACGGCGGGGCTACTCAATGCCATCAATCACGTCGAAACCCATCAGGCGGTTCTGGCCGAGCGCGCTTTCTGCCATGCACTCGGCGGCACATGTCATTCGCCCGTCGGGGCTTATGCAGTCGTCGACGGCAGCGAAATCTTATTCGCTTGCGAACTTTTGAGTGAAGACGGGTGCGAGTTGATTGTTGAGGCAGTTAAATTCGAGGTTGGTGATCTTGAGGCGCCATCCGCATTGGCGCGGCAAATGCTGGGCTCCGCGCCGCCGGCAATCCGGCGCCTGTTCGAGGGCGAGTGAGGAAGCTCCTCCTGCTTCGCCCCGAGCCGGGCCTGTCGGCCACAGCCGAGCGGGCGCGGGTATTGGGACTTGAGGTGATCGCCTGCCCCCTGTTCCGGGTGGAACCGGTTGAATGGGCGGCGCCCGATCCGGCTGGATTTGACGCGCTGCTGCTGACCAGTGCCAATGCCGTTCGACATGGCGGCATGGAGCTGAACAAGCTCAGCGCGCTTCCGGTGCAGGCCGTCGGTGCGGCAACGGCGGCGGTGGCGCGTGAAGCCGGATTCACGATCGAGACGGTTGGCGAGGGCGACGTCACCAACCTGCTCGGCAAGCTTCCGCCTACGCTCCGCTTGCTGCATTTGGCTGGTGAAGATCATCGCGCCGTGGATGATCCGCGGGTCGAGCGCCAAATCGTCTATCGGTCGGCAATGATTTCCGACGCGCATCTGCCTCCGCTCCAAGGACTGGTAGCTGCGGTGCACAGCCCACGCGCCGGGGAACGGCTGGCCGAGCTTGCTGCCATTCGCGGTGCAACTGCGGTCGCCGCCATCAGCTCGGCCGCCGCCGACGCCTGCGGCAGCGGCTGGGAATGCGTGGCGGTTGCCGAACAGCCAAAAGACGAGAGCCTGCTGGCCCTCGCCGCAAGGCTATGCCACACATCGTCCCCGCAATGACCGCTGGCTCCGCTCAAGGCATGACCTGGACCGCCCGCTTCGCCTGGGCGCTGCTGCTGCTGATCGCCGGCGCGGCGCTGGCGACCTGGGGCTTGTCGCGATGGGAAGCGGGTGCGCGCTTCCTCGGGGTGGCGCCGAAACCGCCGCTCCAGGTCGTGCGCCAGGTTGCGCCGGTTCCGACGGCTCCCGTTCAGGCCGCGCAACCCCTGGCGGCTGCGGACGCGGCGCGGATCGCGACGCTTGAGAGCCGGCTGGCGGCGATCGAAAGCCAGGCCCAGGCCGCCGCCGGATCGGCCGGGCGGGCAGATGCCATGCTGGTCGCCTTCGCCGCCCGCCGGGCGATCGACCGCGGCGTGGCGCTCGGCTATCTCGAGCCGCTGCTGGTCCAGCGTTTCGGCCGGCAGAATCGAGCGGCAGTGGCGACCATCGTCACCGCTTCACGCGACCCGGTCGAGCTCGACAGCCTGATCGCCGATTATCGGGCGCTCGGCCCGGCGCTGCGCGGCGGCAGACCGGAGGAAGGGTGGTGGGACAGCTTCCGCCGCGAACTGGGCTCGATCGTGTCCTTCCACCGTGCCGATACGCCGTCGCCGCAGCCGCAGGCGCGCTACGATCGGGCGCTGGCCCGGCTTGAGGCTGGCGAGGTGGACGCCGCGCTTGCCGAAACCATGCGGCTTCCAGGCGCCGCACATGCATCGCAATGGGTGGCGAGGGCTCGGCGCTACATCGCGGCGCACCGCGCCCTCGACGAAATCGAATCCGCCGCGCTGCTAGGCAATCCTTTGCCCGCACCCGCAATCGCATCTCCAGCCGCAGGTTGAGGCTTGGCAATCGGTCGCCGATTTGCGAGTCTCCTGCGGCCGCAAGCTTCGGTTCAGCCATGTCGCACTAAAGCTTTGGCGAGATTGTCCAATTTCAGGGGGTAGCAGGCGTCATGACGTCGCGTTCGTGCCGGTTTTGGTTGGGTATGGGACTGGCCGCCTCGGCCGGATTGGCGCAGGCGCAGCAATCCGATCCGCTGGCACCACTTCCCGACAGCCAGCTTCGTGCCCAGCCCGCATCCCCCCAATTGCCGCCGCGCATTGCGCCGGCTTCGCTGCGCGAGCGCCTGGCCGGTCTCGGCCGCGCCTTCAATGGCAACGCGGGCATATCGGTCGTGTCGCTCAACGAAGGCTGGCAGGCCGACTATAATGCCACCAGCCTTTTCCCCCAGCAGAGCTGCTCCAAATTATGGGTAGCGATCACCGCGATGGATGCGGTCGACAAGGGCCGGATCGGGCTCAACGACCGGGTGACGCTGGGCCGCGACGACCTGACCCTGTTCCACCAGCCGATCCGCGCCAAGGTGCTCGGCAATGGCGGCCACACCACTACCCTCGGGGCGCTGCTGTTCAGCGCCATCACCGAAAGCGACAACACCGCCAACGACAAGCTGATGCGATCGGTCGGAGGGCCGCGGGCCGTGCGCGAGATGATTGCCGCCAAGAATCTCGGCTCCATCCGCTTCTATGATGGCGAGCGCGCGCTACAGTCGCGCATTGCCGGCCTCATCTGGAGCCAGAGCTATTCGATCGGCGATGCCTTCTACAAAGCGCGCGGAAACCTCCCGACCTCGGTCCGCAAATCCTCGTTCGAGCGCTACATCGCCGATCCCTATGACGGCGCCGCACCCCATTCGGTGGCGCTTTCGCTGGCCCGCCTGAAGCGGGGCGAACTACTGTCCCCTGCCTCGACCCAGCGACTGCTGAACATCATGGCCTCGACCAAGACCGGGGCGATGCGCGTCCGTGCCGCGCTCAAGCCGGGCTGGAAATGGAGCCACAAGACCGGCACCGGGCAGAATTTCGGGGGCCGGGTCGGCGGCATCAACGATATCGGCATCCTGACCGCTCCGGATGGATCGGCTTATGCCATGGCGATCATGACCGTCCCCAACAGGACCGACGGCGCGTCGCAGGACCTGATGCAGGCGGTCGCGCGCGCGGTCATAGCCGAGCATGAAGCCCGTCGTAATAATTGACTCGACGGCCGCACGACTGAAGGCGACGCGGGCAGGCTGCTTGCCTGGAACAATCTACTGCCCGAAGGCACGCAGAATGCGGCGACACTTCACCAGGGGATGAAGGTCCCCAGGGGCACCAAATATACCCTTACCCAGTGGTTCCGCGAGCGTCCGCTGCGCTGAACGACGGCCGGGCCGAGTCCAGCTCCTTTGCGATCCGGTCCGCGGTTCTCAACGACAGCGCGAGGATGGTCAGCGTCGGGTTGGCCCAGCCCCCCGTCGGGAACAACGAGCTTCCGGCAATGTGCAGGTTGGGCAGGCCATGGACGCGGCCCCAGGCATCGGTGACGCCACGACGCGGATCGGCGGCCATGCGGGTCGTGCCCATATGGTGGAAGCCGCCGATCGGATGGGCGCTGACCAGCTCATCGTTGACCCAGCGCTTGTCGGGATTGCTCAGCCAGCCGGCCGGCTCCGCTATGCCCAGGCCGAGGCGCCGGGATTCGCGGTCGAGCGCCGCGACCAGCCCGGCAACGCTGTCGACATCGATATCGGACAGTCGCCAGTCCAGCGCAACCCGCGGCATCCCGGTCGCATCCTTTTCGCCGCTGAGCCTGACCCGGCTGTCGGGATTGGGAGCCTGCTCCGCGCGAATGACGATCGCCAGATCGAGCCCGCCCATACGCCGCATCAGCCAGGGATGGAACGGCCCGGTCAGGCCGGTGTAGCTGCGCACCAATTGCTTGCTGGCCTTCCACATCGAACGGCCGGTTCGGGTCGGTGCAGTGCGGTGCTTGAGGTGAAGATAGGCGCGCTTGGCCAGCGGATAATGGCCGCCCTCCGGCTGCCGGACGGCGACGGTCAGTGCGGTGTTGAGCAGGCCTTCGCGCCGCTGCAACGCTTCGGCCGGAGTGATCGCCGGCGACACCTCGACGCCGTTGACCCGCCGCTTGGCGAACGCCGACAACCAGTTCCAGTCCGCCTTGCCGACGATCCGGCCACCGCGGGCATGGGGATGCTCCATGAAGTAGCGGCCAACCTGGTCATAATGATTGCCGATGCCGTGCGGCACGACCGAATTGGAGGCGAGCAGGATGCGCGGATTCTCGATCCCGCCCGCCGCCAATATGTAATGGCGCGCCCGGACGTCGATCATGCGGCCGGACGGAGTGCGCACGGCGAGCCGCTCCACCGCACCCTTGTCGCCGGAGAGCATCACCTCGCGAACCGTCGCGTTGACCAGCAAGGTGCAGCGATGATCCTCTTCGAGATCCTTCGCCCGGTCGATGGTGAATCGATCGAACCTGGGATCGAAGCTCCACCAGCGGACCGCCAGCTCCTCGCTCGACAGCCGCTGCATCAACGGCGGCCGCGGCAACCTGCCGGAATCGACCCCCTCGACACCCAGTATGGCTCGTGCCTCGGCGAGATAGGAACGGATGTCGTCGGCCCCGAACGGCCAGCCGCTGTGCGGGACCCAGTCGCGCCGCTCGAAATCGATCGCGTCAAATTCGGCGCAGCGCCCGCCCCAGATGGCCGTCGTTCCGCCGAAAAAGCGCAACCGGCTGTGCTCGAGCGGATGGTAGGGCTGGCCGACAATTTCGCCGCGGTTGAGGTCGGCCGCCGCAGCGTCATGGTCGAACCCGCCGCTCTCAATCAGCACGATGCTGCGGCCGCGCGCCAGCAGCCGCCGAGCCGCGGCCTGGCCGGCCGCGCCCGACCCGACAATGGCGACGTCGGCGGTAACCGCCTCCGGCGCCTCGATCGCGCAGTCGATACGCACTCACACCCCCTGTTCGCGCTGTCCTGGCGCGCAGCCAAATACACGGTTTACCGGCCATTTGTCAGTTGTTGCCGAAAACTATGTCACTTTCTTGTTCGGCGCGTGGCAGCAATGCCACCCAAGGGAAGTGCCGAGGTGATTCAACAAATTGCTTGAGGGCTGGCGCCCTCTTTCAGTTTCACGGGGACTCTCAGGTAACGCACGCCGTGACTGTCGGCCGGCGGAAAGCGGCCGGCGCGCATATTGACCTGAATGGAGGGGATCAGTAGCCGGGGCGTGCACAAGCTACGGTCGCGCTCCTCGCGCATGGCGACGAATTCCTCCTCGCCGACGCCCTCGTGAATGTGACGATTGGCGCGGCGTTCCTCCGCGACCGTGGTTTCCCAGGCGAACTGGTCGCGGCCCGGCGCCTTGTAATCGTGGCACATGAACAGCCGGGTTTCCGGCGGCAGCGACAACAGCTTCTGGATCGACTGGTAGAGCTGCCTCGCGCAGCCGCCGGGGAAGTCGGTCCGGGCCGTGCCGTAGTCGGGCATGAACAGCGTGTCGCCGACGAAAACCGCGTCGCCGATCCTGTAGCTGACGCAGGCCGGGGTGTGGCCCGGCGTGTGCATGATCTCGATCGACAGATTCCCAACCGCCAGCCGCTCGCCGTCCTTGAGCAGCCGGTCGAAATCGCCGCCTTCCGCCTTCACATCTTCCGCGCCGAAGATCGGCCGGAAGATATTCTGCACTTCGCGGACATGCTCGCCGATGGCGATCTTCGCCCCGGTGCGCGCCTTGATCAGGGGTGCCCCCGAGAGGTGATCGGCATGGATATGGGTTTCCAGCACCCATTCGATGATGACGCCCGCTTCCCTGGCGGCATCGAGCAAATCCTTGACCGAACCATCATCCACCGTACCTGCGGCGACATCAAAATCGAGCACCGGGTCGATCGCCACGCCGCGGCGCGAATCGGCGTCCCAGACCAGGTAGCTGACGGTGTTGGTCGGCTCGTCGAAAAAGGCGCGGATCTGCGGCTCGGACGCCAAATCCCGGTTCCTCAATCCTGCGGTTCCAGGCTCGGGGCGCCGATCGACCAGACATGGCCAAACGGGTCGCGGATCTGGCCGTAGCGGTCGCCCCAGAACTGATCGGCCAGCTCCATCACCACGCTGGCGCCGGCCTCCAGCGAGCGGTTCCACCAGACGTCTGGCTCCTGCACCTGAAGGTGGATCATCACTCCGGTCGGATCGGGCAGCTCCTGCCCGCCATGATGCTCGGGGAAATGATCATGGAGCATCAGCGAGGCGCCATTGACCTTCAGATGGGCGTGCATCAGCCGGCCGTCATCGGCCGCATGGCGCATCACTTCGGTCGCCCCGAATGCCCGCTTGTAGAATTCGATCGCCTCGACCGCCCTGCCGCCGCCGATCGCCAGATGGGGCGTAAGGCCGCCTTCGGGTTCCTGAAGCTCAAGATCCATTCGACTCTCCTTGCCAATCCCGCCCGCCGCCCTTATAGGCGCCACGCTTTCCAGATCATTGGAAAAACGAACGGCCCGGCCAGTCAGGGCTGCCGTGGCAGTTCGATAACGTCGCCCCCTGTGGGGCAACAAGGAGACGAAAATGCCCAAGCTCAAGACCAAGAGCGGCGTCAAGAAACGCTTCAAGCTCACGGCGACCGGCAAGCTGAAGCATGGCGTGGCCGGCAAGCGCCACCGGCTGATCAGCCACAACAGCAAGTACATCCGCCAGAACCGTGGCACCGAAGTCTTGTCCGATGCGGATACTCCGCGGGTCAAGCTTTGGGCGCCTTACGGCCTCAACTAAGGGAGCGGATAGACCATGCCACGCATCAAACGCGGCGTAACCACGCGCGCCAAGCACAAGCGGATCCTGGACAATGCGAAGGGCTATTACGGCCGTCGCAAGAACACCATCCGCATCGCCCGCCAGGCTGTCGAGAAGGCCGGGCAATATGCCTATCGCGACCGCAAGGTGAAGAAGCGCAGCTTCCGCGCCCTGTGGATCCAGCGCATCAACGCCGCGGTCCGCGCCGAGGGACTGACCTACGGCCAGTTCATCCACGCGCTGAAGCTCGCCAACATCGACCTCGACCGGAAAGTCCTGGCCGACATTGCGATGCACGAAGCCGAAGCATTCAGCGCGATCATCGCGCAGGCGAAAGCGGCGCTGCCCAAGGCAGCGTAGGCCTTTAGCTCAACGAGACAAGGAGGGCGTCGGGAGTGATCCCGGCGCCCTTTTTTGTTGTGTTGTAAGTGGCCGAAATGGCTGGAATGATAACTCCAACGACCATACCAACCGAGCACGGAGCCGCCGATGAAGAGGTCAAGTCGGAATGTCATTTGGGTGGTCGTTGCGGTGGCATTCGCAGCACCTGTCGTTGCATTTCCTTTTCTTGATAGAATAGTGCCGGTGCTCGGCCCCGTCCTACCGCGTCACGAGGGTGTCCCTGACAGCGCGACCGCCAACTACGATTTCAAGGAGGGCGTGTTTTGGACCTGGCAGCGGCCGCTGGGTTCTGGTTGCGCAAAATGGATGGCCATGGACCGCTTCGCATCGGTGCGCCTGCTTCACGGTGCGAAAGGCTGCGCCGACGGCGGCAAGATTGTTGATTACGACTCGTTCGCCGAGGAGATCGTCTTCAATGCGGGCGGTGGAGATTCACCGAACGGCACTTGGTTGGGCGGAAATCCTTGCCCTTACCGCGTTCCAGCATCGGAAATTAGGGCATTAGCTGAGCTTGCGCGCGACGCACGTAAGGCTTCGCAAACGGAACCTGAAAAGGCGATCTTGCTGCAAGTGCAGAATCGTCTCGCCAAGGTCGACGGCAGCGACCTGACGACCGACCATAGGGGTGGATGCAATGACCTCAAGGTCGCCGATTATAGCGGGCCCCTGAGACCCCATTTGGATGTCTGGAACCTCACTAGCTGACTGCAGCAATGCGTCGAAAGGTGACTGAAGCGCTTCAGTCGAGCAACGCATATGCCGGCAGCGTCAGGAATTCCTCGAACTCGTCGGCGGTGACCAGCTCGTGCAGCAGGCGGGCGGCGGGCTTGAGGTTGGGGAGATCGCCGAGTTTCGCTAACTCGTCGGCCAGCCAGTCTTCGAACAGGTCGTGGCTGAAGCGGCGGTGGTCGTCGAACGGCGCTTCGAACCTGAGCCATTGCCAGAGCTGGGCCCGGCAGATTTCGGCGGTCGCGGCGTCTTCCATCAGGTTGTAGAGCGGCACCGCGCCCTTCCCGCCTAGCCAGGCGGCGATGTACTGGACGGCGACGCGGATATTCTCGCGGGCGCCGGCCTCGGTGCGCGGGCCGGTGTGCAGCTCCAGCATTTCGTCGCGGCCGGGGATGCGATCGGGGATTTGCGACAGTTGGTTGGGGCCGTCCATCGCCGCGAAGGCTTCCAGTGCCACCGGCACCAGCGCCGGGTGGGCGACCCAGGTGCCGTCGTGGCCGTTGCCGACCTCGCGCAACTTGTCGGCGCGGACTTTGTCGAGGGCACCCTGGTTGGCCGCCTCGTCGCCCTTGACGGGGATGAAGGCCGACATGCCACCCATGGCGAAGGCGCCGCGGCGGTGGCAGGTGGCGATCAGGCGCAGCGAATAGGCGGCGAGGAACGCCTTATCCATGGTCATCGCCGAGCGGTCGGGAGTCAGCCGGTCGGGCGAGCGGCCGAGGCGCTTGATGTAGGAGAAGATATAGTCCCACCTGCCGCAGTTGAGGCCGACGATATTGTCGCGCAGCACGTAAAGTATCTCGTCCATCTCGAACGCCGCCGGGAGGGTTTCGATCAGCACCGTCGCCTTGGTCGTGCCGCGGTCGAGGCCGCACCATTCCTCGGCGAACTCGAACACGTCGCTCCACAGCGCCGCCTCGTGCCGGCTCTCGAGCTTGGGCAGGTAGAAATAGGGGCCGGAACCGGCGTCGAGCGCCAACTTGGCGCAGTGCCAGAGGTAGAGGCCGAAATCGAACAAGGCCCCGGCCACAGGCTCTCCGTCGACGGTGACGTGCCGTTCGGGCAGATGCCATCCGCGCGGGCGGACCATCAACACCGCTGGATTCTCGCCGATCGCATATTGTCTGCCGCTGTCGGGATCGATGTAGTCGAGCTTGCCGAGCCAGCGATTGCGCAAATTGATCTGCCCCTGGACCAGCTCGTCCCAGGTCGGCGCGGTGGCGTCCTCGAAATCGGCCATGAAGGTCTTGGCGCCCGAATTGAGCGCGTTGATCAGCATCTTGGCGTTGGTCGGCCCGGTGATCTCGACGCGGCGGTTGGTGAGGTCGGTTGGAATCTGCCCGATCTTCCATTCGGATTCGCGGATTTGGCGCGTCTCCTCAGGAAAATCGGGCAGTTCCCCCGAATCAAACCTCTTCTGCCGCTCGACCCTCACCGCCAGCAGCTCGTGCCGTCGCGCATCGAACCGCTCGTGCAACTCGGCGATGAAGCCGAGCGCGCCGTCGGTCAGAATCTCTTCAGCGCCAGCCAGCGCGGACGGTGCCGCAACGGCCATTGGGCGATCGAGAACCGTACTCATCCTCGCGACGCTTCCTCGGCGATGACATAACGGGTGGTCGCCCCGAGATGGTCGCGGAAAGTCAGCCGCGTCCATTCGGTGCGAGCCCGCATTGCGTCGGGGAACGGGCCGGAGATTTCCTCCGTGCCGGGCACGACCTCGTCGAACCGGCAGTCGCGATATTCGCCGCCGATGACCCAGTAACGCTGTCCCATCCTGTCCTCCGTCACTCGGCCGCCTCGAACTGGGCGGTTTCCGTCGATTCCTTCAGGGCAACCGTCGACGCCTGGCCGGCCGAGATGGCGGTGGCGATGGCGTCGAAATAGCCGGTTCCGACCTCGCGCTGGTGGCGGGTGGCGGTGTAGCCGGCCGCCTCGGATGCGAACTCGGCCTGCTGCAGCTCCGAATAGGCCGCCATGCCGCGGTCGCGGTAGCCCGAGGCCAGCTCGAACATGCCGTGGTTGAGGCTGTGGAAGCCGGCCAGGGTGACAAACTGGAACTTGTAGCCCATCGCGCCCAGCTCGCGCTGGAATTTGGCGATGGTCGTCTCGTCGAGCTTGGCCTGCCAGTTGAAGCTGGGCGAGCAATTATAGGCGAGCAGCTTGCCCGGATAGCGGGCGTGCACCGCCTCGGCGAAGATGCGCGCCTCATCGAGGTTAGGGTGACTGGTTTCCCACCACAACAGGTCGGCGTGCGGCGCGAAGGCGAGGCCGCGGGCGATGCAATGGTCGAGGCCGGTGCCGTCCTTCAAGCGGAAGAACCCCTCGGGCGTGCGCTCGCCGGTCAGGAAGCGCCGGTCGCGCTCGTCGACGTCGCTGGTGATTAGCCGCGCGCTTTCCGCGTCGGTGCGGGCGACGAGGATGGTCGGGACGCCCGAAACGTCCGCCGCCAGCCGCGCCGCGTCGAGGTTGCGGATCGCCGCCTGGGTCGCGATCAGCACCTTGCCGCCCAGATGGCCGCACTTCTTTTCTGAAGCCAGCTGGTCCTCGAAATGGACCCCCGCGACGCCCGCCTCAATATAGGCCTTCATGATCTCGAAGCAGTTCAAGGGCCCGCCGAACCCGGCCTCGGCATCGGCGACGATCGGCGCGAACCAGTCGCGCTGGGCACCGCCCTCGGCATGCTCGATCTGGTCGGCACGCTGGAGGGTGCGGTTGATGCGGCGCGCCAGCTCGGGACCCGTATTGGCCGGGTAGAGCGACTGATCGGGATACATCGCCCCCGCCGTGTTGGCGTCCGCGGCCGCCTGCCAGCCGGACAGATAGATGGCCTCGAGCCCTGCACGAACCATCTGCATCGCCTGGTTGCCTGTAACCGCCCCCAGCGCCCGCACCGGCTCGTCGCGCTTCAACAGCTCCCACAGCTTCAGCGCGCCCCGGCGGGCAAGGCTATGCTCGATCGGCAGCGAACCGCGCAGCCGAATGACATCGTCGGGCGAATAGGGTCGCTCAATCCCGTCGAAGCGACCCGGCGGGGCGACGACGATTTGGTCAAAACTTGTCACGGGCGTCTCCAGCGGAAAGTGGCTCCAAGGTCCGGCCGAGAGAACACCCGAATTCTTCCGCCGGCACGACAAAAACAGTGGATTTGTCACAACTTGACTTGTGATTTCTGGGCGAAATTGACAGACTTTGCGGCATGTCCGGCAAGCTATTCCTCGGCCACCGCCTGCGCCGCCTGCGCCGCGACCATGGCATGTCGCAGACCGATATGGCGACCAGCCTGGCCATCAGCCCCAGCTATCTCAACCATCTCGAGCGCAACCAGCGGCCGGTGACCGCCAGCCTGCTGCTGAAGCTGGCCGAGCAATATGAAGTCGATGTCCGCGTCTTTGCCGCCGAGGGCGGCGGCGCCAAGGCGGGACCGGATGCGCTGGCGGAGATCTTCTCCGACGCGCTGCTCAGCGACCTTGGCGTTCCGCGCTACGAGCTGGCGGAGCTGGCGAATAATGCGCCGTCGATCGCCGATGCCATCGCCCGGCTCTACACGGCGCTGAAGGAAGCAGCCCGCGATCCGAGCCTGGCCAGCGCAGGCGATGCCCGCGCGCTGGTCACGCCCGAGAATTGGGTGCGCGATTATATCCAGCAGCACCGCAACTATTATCCGGAGCTTGAGGAAGCGGCGGAAACGCTTGGCGGGGCGCTGAGCGATCCGCTGTCGGTGGCCGAGCCGATGCGGCGCAGGCTCAAGGAGGCGTGGGGAATATCGGCGCGGGTCGTGCCCCAGGCGGAGCTGGGCAACGTCAGCCAGCTGTTCGAGGCCGATCGCCGGCTGTTCCTGATTTCCTCGCAGCTGAGGCCCGAGAATCGCACCTTCGCACTGGCCTATCAACTGGCGCTGGTCGAGTTTGCCGCGTTGCTCGACCGGATGGTGGCCGAGGCGGCGCCGCCCGACGAAGGCGTGCGCCAGCTGCTCCACATGAGCCTCGCCAACTATGCCGCGGGCGCGATCATGATGCCCTATGGCCGCTTCCTGGCGAGCGCCGAGCAATATCGCTACTCGATCGACCGGCTCAGCGGCGAATATGGTGCCAATGTCGAGCAGGTCGCGCACCGGCTGACGACACTGGGCCGGCCCGGCGCGCGCGGCGTGCCCTTCTTCATGCTGCGGGTCGACCCGGCCGGGAATATCAGCAAGCGCTATGCCGGCGAGAATTTCCCCTTTTCGCGCTTCGGCGGAACCTGCCCGCGGTGGAACCTCCATGCCGCCTTCCAGACCGCCGGACAGGCGGTCACCCAGCTGATCGAGACGCCCGACGGCCAACGCTACTTCACCGTCTCGCGGACGATCGAGCGGCCGATCAAGACCGAGCTCGGCGGAAGCCTGCTGGCGATCGGCCTCGGCTGCGACATTCGCCACGCCCACCGGCTGAGCTGCGCCGACGTCTACGACCTGGAGAAGGCGCCGGTGACCCCGGTCGGGCCGGCCTGCGCCATTTGCCCGAGAATCGATTGCGCCTATCGCGCCACACCGCCGGCCGGACGGATGCTGGCCGTCGATCCCACCCGGAAGACGATTTCGCCCTTCCCCTTCGTCGCCAGCTAGGGCGCCGCCACCTCGCGCTCCAGCGTTGCGCGATCCCAGCTGGCGAGGTCGGCCGCCGCGTCATAGCTCGACTGGAGGAAGGCCATCAGCTCGATCTCGGGAATCGCCGAACGGCGCACCTGCTCATAGGGCAGGATATATTCCCCCAGCGTTTCATCGAAGGTCGCGGCGGCCGGCGCGACCTTGGCCGTGCGATACCCCTCCGGCTCGGGATAGGCATAGCTGTAGAAGATAGGCTGCGCGGCGGTGACGCCGCCTGGCCAGAATCCCGCGCTCGACACCTCGTGGCTATAGGCTTCGCGCGTGATGCGATCGGGCAGGCCCGGCACTCCGCCGGGATGCGGCGGCGCCTGCCGGCCTGAAAAGCGGGTCACGGCGAGGTCAAAACTGCCCCAGAAAAAGTGGACCGGGCTCGCCTTGCCCTGGAAGCCGGCGCGGAACCGCTCGAAGATCGGTACGATCCGGGCCAGCGCGGCGTGCAGACGGTCGGCCGAATCGGGACGATATTCGCGCGGCACTACGTCCTCGGCAAACGGCACGACGTCGGCAATTTCGTTGGGCTTACCATGGAATTTCGCCGGCAGCCCGTGCGAATCAAGCATCGCCACCAGGTTCTTGTGAAGCGCGGCGACACTGCCGAGGTCGAGCGGCAGCACGTCGCGCTCGCCGTCGGCGACGCGCAGCACGATGGCGTGGCGGCACAAGTCCAGCGTCAGCGTGAAATTGCCGTTCGACGAGGCGATCGGCTCGATCGCCAGCCCTTCGGCCACGGGGTGAAGCGTCGCATGCCAGCCATGGTTGGCCCAGGGTGCATGCGCGACGCGCAGCTTGCCGAGCATCTGGCTGGCGAGGTGCAGCAGGGCAAAGGTCGATGAATCCCGCTCGATATCGAAGTCGGGCCAGTCGTTGGCCATGTGCGCCTCCTTGCGCTTTCCCCCCTTTCCCTGCTTAAGCCGCCCGTCGTTCGAACCCAAGGAATCTTCTGTGTCTGCCCACCCGCTCCAGGCCCGTTTCAGCGAACAGATCGCCGCCGCAGCCGATCTTGCCGCGTTGGACTCGGTGCGCGTCGCCGCGCTCGGCAAATCCGGTGAGATCACCGAGCTGCTGAAATCGCTCGGCAGGATGGACGCCGGCACGCGCATGGCCGAGGCGCCGAAAATCCACGCGCTGCGTGAGGCGATCACCGAGGCGATTGCGGCCAAAAGGGCGGCGCTGGAAAATGAAGAGTTGGAGCGGCGGCTGGCGACCGAGAAGCTCGACCTGTCGCTCCCGGCATCGGAAAATCCCCGGGGATCGGTGCACCCGGTCAGCCAGGTGTTGGACGAGCTGACCGAGATCTTCGCCGACCTCGGCTTCGCGGTCGCGGAAGGGCCGGAGATCGAGGACGACTGGCATAATTTCACCGCGCTCAACATTCCCGAGACCCACCCGGCGCGGGCGATGCACGACACTTTCTATGTCGATGGCGCGGATGGCCACATGGTCCTGCGGACCCACACCTCGCCGGTGCAGATCAGGACGATGCAGGGCGGCCAGCCGCCGTTCCGGGTGATCGCCCCGGGCCGGGTCTATCGCAGCGACAGCGATGCGACGCACACGCCGATGTTCCACCAGATCGAGGGGCTGGTGATCGACAAGGGCGTCACCATGGGCCACCTCAAATGGACGCTCGAAACCTTCCTGAGGGCCTTTTTCGAGCGCGACGATGTCGTGCTGCGGATGCGGCCCAGCTATTTCCCCTTCACCGAGCCGTCGGCCGAGGTCGATGTCGGCTGGTCGATGGAGAAGGGCCGCCGCGTGGTCGGCGGCTCCGAAGGCTGGATGGAGGTGCTGGGCTCAGGAATGGTCCACCCCCGCGTGATCGCCGCCTGCGGGCTCGACCCTGACGGGTGGCAGGGATTCGCCTTCGGCACCGGCGTCGACCGGCTGGCCATGCTCAAATATGGGATGGATGATTTGCGGGCCTTCTTCGACGGCGACCTGCGCTGGATGAAGCATTACGGCTTCAGCTTCCTCGACGTGCCCACGCTCAGCGGCGGAGTGGGCGCATGAAGTTCATGCTGCATTGCTCCCCGGCGAAGGCCGGGGTCCAGGAGCGCCAAGCGCTTCTTAGTTCTGGCCAGACTAGTGAACGCTGCTGCGCAGCGTCCTGGGCCCCGGCCTTCGCCGGGGAACGAAAGGGGGAAAATCGATGAAGTTCACCCTTTCCTGGCTGAAGGACCATTTGGACACCGAAGCGGACGCAGCAGCGGTTTCAGAAACGCTGACTCGCATCGGGCTGGAGGTCGAAGGCGTCGAGAACCCGGCCGAGGCGCTGCGGCCGTTCACGGTCGCCAGGGTGCTCACCGCCGAGCGCCATCCGCAGGCCGACAAGCTGCAGGTGCTGACGGTCGACACCGGTTGCGGCGAGGCGCTACAGGTGGTGTGCGGCGCGCCCAACGCCCGGGCCGGCCTGGTCGGCGTGTTCGGCGGGCCGGGCACTTACGTGCCGGGCAGCGACTTCACCCTCAAGAAAGCCGCGATCCGCGGGGTCGAATCCAACGGCATGATGTGCTCGGCGCGCGAGCTGCAGCTGGGCGAGGACCATGACGGGATCATCGAGCTTCCGGCCGATGCCCCGGTCGGGACCAGCTTCGCCGACTATGCCGGGCTCGACGACGCGGTGTTCGACGTCGCCATCACGCCCAACCGCCAGGACTGCATGGGCATGCGCGGGATCGCCCGCGACCTCGCCGCTGCCGGCTTGGGGACATTGAAGCCGCTGGTTGTGCCGGTCATCGAGGGCAGCTTCGACAACCCCGTCGAGATCCGCATCGAGGATCCGGCGGGCTGCCCGGCATTCTACGGCCGGACGGTGCGCAATCTCACCAATGGCGCCTCGCCGGAGTGGATGCAGCGTCGTCTCAAGGCCGCCGGCCAACGGCCGATCTCGGCGTTGGTCGACATCACCAACTATGTGATGCTCGACCTCGGTCGACCCGCCCACGCCTATGACCTGAAAGAGATCAAGGGGTCGGTGGTCAGCCGAAAGGCGCGCAACGGCGAGAAGGTGCTGGCGCTTAACGAGCGGGAATATGTCCTCGATTCCTCGATGACGGTGATCGCCGACGAGGTTCAGGTGCACGACATCGCCGGGATCATGGGCGGCGAGCATTCGGGCGTCAGCGAGACGACCAGCGAGACGCTGCTCGAGATCGCCTATTTCACTCCCGACAATATCGCCCGCACCGGACAGAAATTGCAGCTGACCAGCGATGCGCGCAGCCGCTTCGAGCGCGGCGTCGACCCGGCCTTCCTCGACGACGGGCTGGCGATCCTGACCGGCCTGATCCTCGACATTTGCGGCGGCGAGGCGAGCCGGCTGACCCGCGCCGGCGCGCCGCCGGTCGAGCCGAAGCGGGTGCATTTCGACCCGGCGCGAACGGCAGCGCTGGGCGGAGTGGCGGTTCCGACCGACCAGCAGCAGCGCATCCTCGAAAGCCTCGGCTTCCGACTGGAAGGCAGCGACGCGATTGCCCCTAGCTGGCGGCGCGACATCGACGGCCCGGCCGACCTGGTCGAAGAAGTCACGCGAATCATCGGCTATGATGCGATTCCCGCCACGCCATTGCCGCGCGCCGAAGGCGTAGCCAGGCCGACCGCGACCCGGTCGCAAATGGTCGAACGGAGGGTGCGCCGCGCCGCCGCTGCGCGCGGTCTGGATGAGGCGGTGACGTGGAGCTTCATCGGCGAGGAGGAAGCGGCGCTGTTCGGCGGCGCTCCGCATATCCTGGCAAACCCCATCAGCGAGGAAATGAAGCATTTGCGGCCCTCGCTGATCCCCGGCCTGGCCGCCGCAGCGCGGCGGAATGCCGACCGCGGCGCGACCGCCATCCGCCTGTTTGAGGTGGGCCGTCGTTACCTGGCCGAGGCCGAGCGGCCGACGGTTGGAATCCTGCTTGCCGGCGAGCGCAATGGCCGAAGCTGGCAGCAGGGCAAGGCCCAGCTGTTCGACGCGTTCGACGCCAAGGCCGAGGTGCTCGCCCTGCTCGAGGCGGCGGGAGCGCCGGTCGCCAGCCTGCAGCTCAACATGGGCGCCGGCGACACCTGGCATCTGGGCCGGTCGGCGGCACTGGGGCTCGGCAAGAATGTGCTGGCCGCGTTCGGCGAACTCCACCCGCGCGTCGCCAAGGCGCTCGATGTGCCGGCCGGCACGGTCGCGGCCGAAATCTATCTCGACGCGATTCCCGCGCCACGGGCCAGCGAGCATGCTCGGCCGGCCTATGTTCCGCCGGCGCTACAGGCCGTGAAGCGCGACTTCGCTTTCCTGGTGCCAGGCGACCTCGCCGCCGACACGCTCGTGCGCGCGGTCCGCGGTGCAGACAAGGCGGTCATCACCGATGCCCGCCTGTTCGATCGCTACCAGGGAGAGCAGGGGCTGAGCCTGGCGGTCGAAGTCACGCTCCAGCCCGGTGAAAAGAGCTTCACCGACACCGAGATTGCGGACGTGTCGAAGAAGATTGTTGCTGCGGCGGAAAAGCTGGGCGCCCAGCTTAGGGGGTGAGTGCGTTAATGGCGGCGTGGACGCGCGCCTCGACCTCGTCGCGCTTCAACCCTGCGGGGATGATGCCGCCGACCTTGAAGTGCACCGTTCCGCTCTTCTTGATGAAGCCCTTGTGCCACAGCCGCCCAACGTCGTGCGCCACTGGCACTACGGGCAGCCCCAGCGCCCGATAAAGTCCGGCGAAACCGGACTGGAGCGGCGGTGACGCGCCATAAGGGACGCGGGTGCCTTCCGGGAAGATGATCACCGGCCGGCCCCCGGCAACGGCAGCCTTGGCCTCCTTCATCATCACCCTGAGCGCGCTCGCGCCCGCGTCACGGTCCACACCGATCACACCGTAGCGCCGCGTCACCCAGCCGAACAAGGGAATGGTGGTCAGCTCGCGCTTCATCACCACCACCGGCGTATCGGCGAAATGGAGCGTGTCGACCGCCTCCATCATCGATTGATGCTTGACCGCGATCAGATAGGCGCCGTCGGGAATAGTCCCGTCCCATTCGATGCGGATGCCCAGCACATTGCGGACCAGCCAATGGTGGAATTGGGACCAGGCATGGACGACCGCCTGCACGGGCGCATCGCCGATCGGCGAGACGGCGATCACCGTCAGCACATAGAGCAGGGTGCCCGGATAGAAGAGCAATACGAACAGCAAGGAGCGGAGAAGGTCCATCAGATGTCGAGCCACACGCTGAGGCGTCGCAGCACATATTTGTTATACTCGGCGAACAGCGTCATGAAATTGGGCTCGGTCCGGACGGCATCAGGGATGATCTGGATATCGCTGTCGAGTTGCCGGTTGAACTCGTATCGGGCGCGGCGCATGTGCCAGTCGCTCGTCACCAGGCGAACGCTCTTGTAGCGGCGACGGTCGAGCCATCGCTTGGCTTCCTCGGCATTGGAGCGGGTGTCGACCGATTCCGAGCCGAGATCTACGCAGCAATCCAGCAGCTGCCGCGGTGCCTCTAGCCGCCGCACTAGATCAACCTTCCGCACTGACGGGTCGGCCCCGGCGATCAGCAGCCGCTCAGCCCCCCCCTCGGCCAGCAGCTTGACGCCATGCTCGATCCGCCCCTTGCCGCCGGTGATGGCGATGATGGCGTCGACCTTGGCCGTGTCGGGATCGGCGGGCGCGCCGAGCGTCACCGCGAACAGGGCGAAGCCGAGGCCGTATAGCACGGCGAGGAAGGCAAGCAGGCGGGCGATCATAGGCGCTCGCGCAATGCCTTGAGCAGCGCGCTCCTGGCAACCTGCGTCGCCAGCAAGGCGATTGCCAGCGGCAGCGTCACCAGCCACAGCAGGTCGTTCCAGCGGATCGGCGGTGTTCCGGCCAGCATGGTTGCCGTGCTCGCTCCGCCGAGGATCAGCGCGATGACCGTTCCGGCGGCGGCTGCCCCGGCGACACCGCCGAGCAAGGCATCGACCGCGATCTGCCGGACGAACAGCCGCGCTACCTGATCGTCGGTCGCACCGATGCCATGCATCACCTCGATCGTGCCGCGATGTGTGTCGAGCGCTCCCCGTGCGGCCAGCACAACCGCCGCGGCGCTGGCCAGGGCGATCAGCAGGACCAGTCCCACTGCCAGCAGGGTCAGGCCGCGAAGCGCCTTGAGCAGAGGTTCGAGGCTGGTCCGGTGGGCAATGAAGCGGGCGCCCGGCACTGCCCGCTCGATCGCCATGCCGACTGTTGCCGGATCGGTCCCCGGTTTCAGGTCGATATCGATGATGGCCGGAAGCGGTAGGTCAGCCTCCTGCCCGGCCGGCCCAAGCCAGCGCTCCAGCGTTCGCCTGAGGTCCTGCGGCGGCACCTGCGCCACGCGGTCGACGCCCGGCCGGAATCGGGCCGCGGCGATCGCCGCCGGCGCCTTGGCCGCGCCGTCGGCAATCTGGATCGAGTAGCGGTGCTCGACGCCCGACTTCACCACCGCAGCGGTGTTGGCCAATGCCAGTCCGGCTGCCCCGACGACGACCATGACGAAGGTCATGATCGCAATCAGCACCGGCACGGGCCCCCTTACACCGCTGGACGGGATGAGGCGCTGCTCGGCATCGGTGACGAACAACGGATTCATGACAGCGTCACTTCCGCCCGCGGCGGGGTGCGCGGCGGATGCTTGAGCGCGCCCGTGGGATCGATCAGCACGCCCTTTTCGAGCCGGATCAGCTGCGCGCCGGGCGTGGCGGCGATCAGCCCGACGTCGTGGGTGGCGACGATCACCGTCGTCCCCAACCGGTTCATCGCCGTCAGCAGGTGAAGGATGCGTTCGGCCATGGCCGCGTCGACGTTGCCGGTCGGTTCGTCGGCGATCAGCAGGTCCGGACGGGCGATCACGGCGCGGGCGATCGCCACACGCTGTTGCTCTCCACCCGACAGCGTCGGCGGTCGGGCGCTGGCGCGGTCTGCCAGTCCGACCCAGGCCAGCATCTCGCGCACCGGGCCCTCGACCTGTTCGTCGGTCTGGCCGGCGATCCGCAGCGGCAAGGCGACATTGTCGAACGCGGACAGGTGGCGGACCAGTCGAAAGTCCTGGAACACCACGCCGATCCGGCGGCGATAGGCCGGCATCGCCTCGCGCGGCGCCTGGCTCAGCTCCTCGCCGAACAAGGTCATGCGCCCCCGCGTCGGCCGCTGCGCGAGGTAGAGCAGCTTCAGCAGCGAGGTCTTGCCAGCGCCCGACGGGCCGGTGAGGAAATAGAAGCCGCCCTGGCCCAACCGGAAATCGAGGTCGCGCAGCACCTCGGCACCGGTGCCATAGCGCAACCCCACCCGGTCGAACTCGACAATCGTCCCCGCCAAAACCCGCTCCCTTCCGCGCCCTGCCGGTGTGGCACGGCGCGGCCTGCCTTGCCAAGGCGCGAACATTGCTGCTTAAACCGGTTAACCGCTTCCGGGAGGCTCCGACCCAATGATCCTGACCTGCCCCGCATGCGACACCAAATATGTGGTGAAGGATGACGCCATTCCGCCACAGGGACGGCAAGTGCGGTGTGCGTCCTGCAAGCATAGCTGGCACCAGGACCCCGAACTAATCCTCGCCGAGCCCGCGGGCGATGCCATCATCGATTTCGGCGGCCCCCCTCCGCCACAGCCGGAAGCGGCCGAAGAACCGGCGGTGGAATCCCCTTCTGCCGCCCAGTCCGACGATGAAATTGCCGGTGAGCCGCAGCCCGAGCCTGATGAGGAGTCGCCGTGGGGCGCCGTTTCGCCCGAGCCACCTGAATCGACCGTGCCGCTGACCGGGTCCGCGGTGCCGGACGAAGTTGCCATGGAGGAAGCGCCGGCAGTGGCCGACGAATGGCGCGCTCCGGTTGCGGCCGAGACCGCGCAGCCTGCCGAGGAGGAATTCGCCAGCTACACGCCGATCGTCGAGGAGGAGCAGTCCAGCCGGCGATGGCCGGTGATCCTGCTGATCCTGGTGCTGATTGCCGCGGCGGCTGCCGCCTTCTGGTTCCTGGCCCCGCCGGAATGGAAGGAGCGGGCCGGCATTGCCCAGGCGGGCGCGACTCCCTTGCAGCTGATGATCACCACCAGCGACCGCCAACCGCTGCAGAGCGGCAACGAGCTGGTGGCGATCAGCGGCCGGGTGATCAATCCTACCGACAGCGAGCAGAATGTGCCGCCGATCCGCGCGGAATTGCGCGACAAGGAAACCAGGCAGGTCGTGCATAGCTGGACGATCGCCCCGCCGGCACGGGTGCTGGCTCCGCGCAGCAGCGCCAGCTTCAACAGCGCCGAGGTCGACGTGCCAAAGGGCGGCGACGAACTGACCGTGACGCTCGGTTCAGCCGGTTAAGCTATTGAAATTCAAGTAATTCTGCTGGTCGCATGAGTCCGTCCGCGTCGGCCAGCTGGGCCTTTCGGCGAGCTGCCCCGGTCTCGCCCTGAAGCTGCCCTTCACCGAACCGGACTCCGGAAATAATCCTGATGCTGACTGTGGCATGGGCGGTTGCGCGGCTGCTGGGTCGAAATTCTGCACGCCGATCGGCTGCCTGCGCGGTGGCCGGTGGGGCAGGCGATGCAAGGGCCGCCAACAAGATAACAGGGCCAAACATAGGGCGTCATAACGCGATACGGCCACAATGGTTAGCGCGCTGTTTACCATTGTTCCAAAATGGACCGAATCCGGAACGGGCGTATGGCCGTTGCCAGCATGGATCGGCTTTGCTAGAGGCCGCGCCCTACCCAGGGCAGCGCCGGCAAGCGCTGCCTTTTCACGAGTGCGGTCGTGGCGGAACTGGTAGACGCGCAACGTTGAGGTCGTTGTGGGCGAAAGCCCGTGGAAGTTCGAGTCTTCTCGACCGCACCAGCATGCAAACCAATGCAATCCGGGGGATTGCATGTTTGCATGCTCAACTCTCTGAAATGTCGGAATATTTTGCCTATCGGCACGCTCCGTCCGATCGTTAACCATAAGTCGTGCGAGACGACTTCTTCGCTAGTGCGGGCTGGCGCCAATCGAGTTCCCGCCGGCCGGATCGACCATCGCCATCTGGACCACCTTGAGAATCCGGATCGCACCGAGGCGCACGACGGTCTTATCGGCGCTGATCTCGGCGGTCTTGGCAATGGCCCGATCGACGCCCGCGGCCTGGGCCGAATCGGCCTTGAGGCGGAAGCTATAGCGTCCGTAGGCGACCCGTTCGAACAGGAAGAAACCGTCATAGTCGCTGCGAACGGTGGCGACCGAGGCTCCGGTGGCGTCGACCAGTTCGACGTCGAGCCCTTCGAAGCCGCTGCCATCGTCCTTGACCAGCACGCCCTCAATGTCGCCGGCACCAACCAGGCCGATCTCGATTTCGGCGGCGACGCCGGGCCTGGGCACGATCACCTGCAGCGCCTTTTTCGGGGTGAGCGAGGGGTCGGTCAGGCTTTCGGTGTCGATGCCGACGGCAATCGCGCGATAGGGCTGCAGACCGCCGACCCGCACCACGCCATGCTGGTTGGTGGAATCCTCCGACACCTTGCGGCCGGTGGTGATCAGGGCGCCCTTTTCCCACGGCTCGCCAGCATCGCGCGCGCCATTGTCGTTGAGGTCGCGATAGACGCGCGCCTCGACGCTGCCGGTTGAAGCGAGGCGCTGGCTGGTCAGCTTCATCCCACCGCGCGAGGCGTCGAGCGAGAAGTTGAGGTTGAGGCCGGCGGCGAAGCTGCCGTCGGTCCCGCCCTCGAGCGAGGCCGCGGCGGCGACGCTGCTGAAGCGGCGGATGTGGGACAGTCGGGCGCGGCCGCGCTTCAGGTCGGCGTCATAGGCGACCGCCCCTTCCCAATCGGCCTTGTCGGACGCCGACCAATAGGCGCTGAGCTCGGCGGTGCGGAACTGGCTTTGCGGGCTGAGCTGCCAGATGGCCTGGCCGCGCAGGCGCACGTCCTTGATCCGGCCGGAGCCGATTAGCCCGAATTCCAGCCTGTCCGGTTCGGTGCTGCGGCCCATCCGGCCGACCCAGTCGATGTTCGTGGCCAGATTGAAGCCGTTGAAATTGGTCGACAATCGCCCGGCCGCATTGAGCGACTGCAGGCCGTCGCCGCGGTCGATGAAACGGACATTGCCGTTGGTCGAGAATTGCTGCCGCCCGATCTTGAGTGGCAGGTCGACCGAGACGCGAGCGTCGCGGTAGCTTTTCTCCCGCTTGCCGTTGACGACAAAATCATCGGCGAGCAGCGCCTCGACATTGATGTTGGCGGGGCCGATGCGGCCGATCGCCTGGAGACGGCCGGCCGTGCCGCCCTGGGAATCGCGGGCGGCGGCGGCTTCGAGCAGGGCCGGACCGATCGATTGCCGCACCGAGCCTTCGACGAAGGTCAGCCGTTCGTTGCCGGCCAGCAACATGGTCGCGAGCAAGCCGACCGAGGTGCGCTTGCCGAGCCCATGTTCGACCTGGATCGCGGCCTGCAGGTCAGGCCGTGTGTAATCGCCGGGCTGGCGAGGGGCGGCGTCATTGTCGCGGTCGACGATTTCGCTCAGCATGTCCTTGCCGGGCTGGCTGACGCCGGCCCAGTACCAGGTGGTGCCGGGCGGCACCTGGTCCTGCCCGACGTTGAGATATTCGACCCGGCTGCGCTGCTGGCCTTGCGGGCCGTAGAGGATGATTTCGAAGCGATTGTCGCCGTAGATCAGCGGCACATCCTCGAACATATAGCGTTGCGAACCGCTTGACCGGCTAAATGCTAATAGTTCTCCATTGCGATAAAGCTCGGCGTCCCAGCCTGGCGGGAGCTCGCCTTCGAACCGGGTGCGGTCGAACGCCACCGGATTGAACAGCGGCCGGTTGGTGATTTCGGCGCCGCGACCGCTCGCCGCAGCCACCAGCCGGCTCGACTGGCCCTGCACGTCGCCGACGGCGAAATGGGTGGCGTCGAGCGGACCGAGCAGCCCGCCCTCCGGATCCGAGCGGTAGGCGCGCAGGCGAAGCGAGTCCGGCTTGCCCTTGCGGTCGGTCGACAGCATCGCGTCGTAAGACAGTCCGGCAATCTCTCCGGCCGCCGCGACCGAGGCGTGGCGATCGACCTGCATCCCGGTCGAAGCATTATAGGCAACGCCTGCATTGACCACGAAGTCGAGCGCGGGAGCGCGCCACAGGCGGTACGGCAGCCGCACTTTCGGCAGATTTTCCAATGGCATGGAGGCCGGCTTGATGCGTGCGGCGCGCTTTTCCCGTTCGATCGCCAGCTCGACCGGCAGCTTCGCCTCGGACTCGAGCATCAACAGCGATCCGGCGGTCGACGCTTTGACCCCCAGCTTGAACCAGCGGCTGAGGGCGGCCGAATCGATGCACCAGCCCTCCGGCGTTTCGCGCACCGCGCCTTGCGCCAGATTCTCCTGCTGCCCGGCAAAGCGGGCGACGCCGGCCGCCAGGTCGATTTCGATCCTATTTTCTTCGCGGAACGCCCAACCCGACGCCTTCTTCGCCTCCAGATCGATCCTCATCGGCAGGTCGAGGGTGGTCAGGAAGTCGCCGAAGACGATGCAGGTGCCTTCGGGAGTCTGATAGGCGCGCACCCCGTCCCCCAGCCGCAGCTGGCGGATATTCACGTCGAGCAGGAACTGTTCTTCGGGATCGGCGGTCCAGGCCTTGCCCACTGGCGAGGCCGCCCAAGCGGCAACGGCGCCGGCCAGGGCCAGCGCCGCGTGCGCGAAGGCACGGCTCATCCAACGGGTTGGCCGCTGCACTATCGAGGTTCCCGACCTCGCCTGCCGGCCTAGCGCAGTACCGCGCTGGTTTCGGCGATGGTCACCGGCCCGGTGTCGGTCGGTTCGATATATTTCACGGTCACCTGACCGCTGGCGTTGGCCGCCTGGGCCGGATCGATCGGAACGGTCACCGACCGCTGGCCGACCTCGGTATAGACCGCGATTCCGGCAGCCATGGCGATCGGCTTTTCGATCCCCGCCTTCAGGACGCGGATTTCGCCGAAGGTCGATCGGCTGCCCGATCGGCTGATGTCGAGCGATATTGCCGGTTTTCCGCCGTCCGTAACCTTGCGGATATTGCTTAGACCGGCCTTGGCCTCGAGGTTGCCAAGGCGGACGATTACCGGAATGGTCACCCCGTAGATCGGGCGCAGCTGGAAGGCGACGCCTTCGACCTGCTTCGTCTGCGTGACGGGCTGAGGCGCCGGAATGGCGCGAAACAGCATGTGGACGCGATATTCGCCGTCGGGCAGGCCTTGCGGGGCGCGGGCCGACAGCCGGATCGCCTGCGGCTGGTCGGGCGGCAGGACAACCTTGCGCGGCGCGAACAATATCATCTCCTCCGCCGCCTTCTCCTTGTCGTTCGGCGTCTCGACATCGGCCAGCCTGCCGTCCTCGCCCATGCGGCGGAACTCGACCGAGACGCGATAGGTGGCGACATCGTCGCCGATGTTCTTGAGGATGATTTCGGTGCCGCGGCGGCCGTCGAGGACGATGCGGGTCGGCGCGACGAGCAAATCCCCGACGCCCGCTTTAGCGCTTGGCGTTGCGAGTATCAGGGCAGGAGCGACTAGGGCGACGCGGGCAAAACGACCGAGCGACAGGCGAGCCATGAAAATTCCTCCAAAATGGTCAGGAGGAGAATGGCTCCAAAATGGTTATTATTCGGCTAACCATGCGCCGAAACCATGGGCCAAAAAAAAGGGCCGCCGATCGCTCGGCAGCCCTTCCTTCGCCCGGTTGGCCGGGCATGGTGTCGCGACTTACTGATACTGGACGGTTACGACGATGCTGCCTTCGTAAAGGCCGTCGCGGGCACTCGCCGGAACGTTGATGTTGCCGCCAAGGCCAAAGTCGGTGCCGGACATGCCCGAGCTGCTCAGCTGCAGATCGTCCTGACCGACCACATTGAGGGTAAGCGTGTCCCCCGGGCTGGTCGTATGGGTGAGAGTGACCGTCGCCGGCTTGAGGATATCCACCCACTGGCCGTTGGTCCCGCGAACCCGCCAGGTGGCAGCACTGGAGGCGCCCGGGCAGGTCAGGCCGCCGGTGCAGCTGACTGCGCCGCTAAGGGCATTGACCGTGGCGACGCCGGCGTCCTCAACGGTGATGTCGCCGAAATTCATGTCGGTCAACGCTTCCAGCGACAGCGGCTTGATGATCCGGGCGCGGCCCTGCGGTTCGGAACCGGCAGGAACCTGTGCCGATTGCGCAAAGGCCGGCGTAGCAGTGACGGTTGCAGCGACGGCGAGCGCCGCCAGGCGAGCAAAATTCTTCATGTCTAATTCCCCACTCAATTCGAAACATGGCGGCTGGTCATGGTTGGCCAATCCGGTATCTGCTCAATTAACCCTGACCGCTTACGTCTTCGCTCAACGATATGGTTTCCAGGCCGTTAAGCATTGGTCCGATCCGGAGAGATCTCCTCTGGGGACTCAGAAATATTCGACATTGACGCGGATATCGCCGCGATATTCGCCGTCACTGTCGCCCGACACACGGACGATTCCGCCGAATCGGAAGCTGAGGCGTCCATTGGCGTCGAGACGGGGCAGCGGCGGCAGGTCCGATCGGATGGCATCGAGCCGGATCGACCCGCCATTGAACCCGTGGAGCTCGATATTGTGGGGCAGCTCGATTCGCACCTGCCGACCTGGTTCCCCGCGAATCGACACTTCGCCGGCCACGGCGCGAGCGCTGATCGATGTAACGGACCCGCGCGAAATTCGGGATCCATCCGCCCCAAGCTCGGCGCTTCCCTCGCCCGAACCGGCCAGGATCAGCCGATCGAAGTCCAGCCTGGCCCTGACATCGAGCTCCATCGGTTCGGCGACCTTTTCGGCCGCCAACCCGCTGGTTGGATTACACAGGCGGCACGGCACTGCCAGATCCTGCGGCAGCGCGGGCGCAACAGGAGCCGTGGCGCCAAGCAGCGCGAAAGCGGCAAGAAGGGCGGGTCTCCGTCCTATCACGCCGACGAAGCTATGGGCCGCGCGTTGAAACAAGGTTAACGCACCATTCACCGCCCGCCGACCAACCGCCGCGTCAGGATGAGGCGCCGGTTTTCCAGCCAAGCTTGTCGTGTTGAGATGAAGCCAATAGGGATTCGTCCCTGATGGCCCAACCGACCGCTTCCCGCGCAAAGTCAATATTCGTCTCCGCCGTGAAATGGGGCGGTGCCGCCGCCCTTCTCGGCCTGATCAGCCTGGTCGTCGCGGTCGCCGTGGCGATGGCTTCGCTGCCCGATTACCAGCAGCTGTCGCGCCGATCCGACCTCGGCCAGATGGTCCGGGTGCGAGCGGCAGACGGCTCGCTGCTTGTATCGCTCGGGCCGAGCTTCGGCCGCTGGCTGCGCTATGACGAAATCCCGCCGACGATGCGCGCGGCGATGATCGCGGTCGAGGACAAGCGTTTCCGCGGCCACATCGGCGTCGATCCCGTAGGCATCGCCCGCTCTTTCAAGGTGCGGATCGAAAGCGGCCGCTGGCGGCAGGGTGGTTCGACCATCACCCAGCAGCTGGCGCGCAACATCTTTCTGACCAACAGCCGAACCTTCGGCCGCAAGGTCAAGGAGGCGGTCCTTGCGCTGGCGATCGAGCGCAAATTCTCCAAGGACGAGATCCTCGAGCTTTATCTCAACCGGGTCTATTTCGGCGGCGGCGCCTACGGCATCGACGCGGCCAGCCGAACCTTTTTCGGCCATGGCGCCGAGCGGCTGACGCTCGGCGAGGCGTCGATCATCGCCGGGCTGGTCAAGGCACCGTCCAACTATTCGCCGACCGCCGACGTCGAAGCAGCGCGAGGGCGCGCAGGCGTAGTGATCAACTCAATGGTTGAGAACGGCTTCCTGCCCGCCTCTGCCGCGGTCGGGGTCGATCCGGCCGAGATCAAGGTCCAGCCGGCGGCCAAGCAGAACAGCGTCCGCTACTTCACCGACTGGACTCTGCCGCAGCTCGATACGCTGATCGACGAGAGCAGCGAACCGATCGACGTGTTCACGACGCTGGATCCGGCCATGCAGGCGGCCGCAGACCGGGCCGTCAACGGCTTCACGCCGACCGGGGCCCAGGGTGCGATGGTGGCGCTCGACCGCGACGGCGCGGTCAGGGCGATGATCGGCGGGCGCAACTATGTCGATTCGATCTACAATCGCGCGACCCAGGCCGAGCGCCAGCCCGGATCGGCGTTCAAGCTGTTCGTCTATCTGGCGGCGTTGGAATCCGGGATGAAGCCGGACGACACGATTGTCGACGAACCGGTGACGATCGACGGCTGGACCCCGCGCAACTCGACGCGCACCCATTTGGGGCCGGTGAGCCTGCGCGAGGCCTTCGCGCGGTCGATCAACACGGTTAGTGCCAAGATAGGCGACGCGCTGGGCTTCGGCACGATTGCCGACATGGCTCACCGTTTCGGCATTTCCGGCAAGATTTCGACCTTCCCGTCGATGGTGCTGGGGACAAGCGATGTCCGGCTGATCGATATGACGCGGGCCTTCGCAGCAGTGCAGAACCGCGGGGTTGGGACCCCGCCCTATGCGATTCGCAAGGTGGTCACCGCCGACGGCCGGCTGCTTTACCAACATCAGGCCGCGGAACAGCGAGTGCTGGTCGCGCCATGGGTCGCGGCCGGAATGACCGACCTGTTGCAGACCGCGGTGCTGTCGGGCACCGGCCGTGCCGCGCAGATCGGCCGGCCCGTGGCCGGCAAGACCGGCACCACTTCATCCAACAAGGACGGCTGGTTCATCGGCTTTTCCAGCGGCATCACCACCGGCGTATGGATGGGCCGGGACGATGCTCGGCAGGTCGCCGGGCTTCAAGGCGGCGCCGCCCCTGCGCGGGCCTTCGCCGCATTCATGAAAGTGGCGGTGGCCAAGCGTCCGGCCGAAGCGTTCGAAACCCAGGCACAGCCCCCGACCTGGCAATTGGAGCCCGACGAGGAAGCCTGGGGCTTCAACTATGTCGATTCGCAGCCGCTGGTCGACGCCGACGGCAACCCGATCGCTACGCAGCCGGACGACCCGCTGGCTCCGGAGCCGGTCGAGCCCCAGCCGCAGGACGAGACCGACGAATGGCTCGACGAAGTGCTGCGGCGGAATCCCGACAACCGCCCGCAACCGGGCGAGCGTCAACCGCCGCGTCAGCCGTCAGAGCCGCAGGCCGACCCGCTTCAGCCGCGGCCCTAGCGCCCTGAGCTCGGCCCGCGCAGCCGCGACGCTGCCGCCATAAAGCTCTGCCTCCAAGGCACGGAATTCAGGACCATGGTTCATGTGCCGGCGATGCGCGACCTCATGCGCAACCAGCCAGCGGAGCAGGTGCGGCGGCGCGAGGACGATACGCCAATTATAGCGGATCCCGCCGCTCGCCGAGCAGCTGCCCCAGCGGCTGCTGGCGTCGCCGACCGATACCGCGTTGACAATGACGCCGGCCTTTTCCGCCATTTCCATAGTCGCCCGGCTGAGTTGCCCGCGCGCTTCGGACCGAAGAAAGCGCTCGATCCTCGCTGCGAACACCTCGGCTGGCCCGCCGCATTGCAGCACATCGCCGGCAATGACCGGAGAACGCGGCAGCTTTTCGTCCCAGTGGAGGCGCAATTCGCGTCCTTCGAACGGAATCGCTTCACCCGGCCGGAACGGCTCGCCCGGTTGAATTCGGCCAAGCTGGGATTCGACCCAGCGAGACTGGCCTTCCACCCATTGCAGAGCCGCCCGGCGACTCACCCGCCTGGGGATCGTCAGCACCAGCAATTCGCGCGCTTCGTCGAGGCGCAACCGCATTGCCTTGGCGCGGGGATGGGAGCGAAGTTCGATCGGCCAGGCCAATCCAGGCAGGCTCAGCGGCTGAGGGTGTGCCTTCATATCCGGCACCGAGCGTGATCGCCTGAAGAAGCGCGTTGGCAAGAAGCGCAGCGCAGACGCGTAGCCGAAGCTACGCGCAAGCCAGCGACGCAGCCAACGCGCTTCTTCAGGCGGCCCCTTCGGGGCGGGGTGTCTTTTGGCCCTTGGCGGCGTCGCTCGTCGGGCGCGATGTCCCGCATCGCGCTCCTCCTCGCTCCTAGCCACGAGCCAAAATACGCCCCGTCACGCCGATGCTGAATATGAAGACACACCCTAAAGCGGCTTGTCGACAAGGTGCCATTCCAGCTCGCCGGCATCGACCTCGCTGACCGTCCAGCCGCGGGTCGATTGTCCCGCCTCATGAACCGTCTCGCGGCTGCCGGAGATCAGATAATGCCACTCGGGCAGCGGCTGACCTTCGGACCGCAGGCGGTAGGCACAAGTATCGGGCAGCCATTCCAGCTCATCCAGCTTATGCGGGTCAAGCTTGACGCAGTCGTGCACCAGCTTTTTCCGGTGCGCATAGTCGGTGCACTGGCCGGTCCGGCGATCGAGCAGCTTGCAGGCGACATTGGTCGGAAACAGCTCGCCGGTATCTTCGTCCTCGAGCTTGTGGAGACAACAGCGGCCGCAGCCATCACACAGCGCTTCCCACTCGCCGCGATCCAATGATTCGAGGGACTTTTCCCAGAAGGGGATTGCGTTATTCATGTTCAGATCACAGTTGGTCCGGCAAGGCGTTGATATCAAGGCAGGGGCAGGCGGAAGTGACCATCAATCGAGGCTGGACGAAGGCAGGCTTGGCATTGGCGCTGGCAATCACGCCGGTTCCCCTTGCCGCGCAAGGGCTTGGCATCAACTCGTCGGACGGCGAGGCATTCCTGAAGGCCATCAAGGACGAGGATGTCAACAAGGCACTGGAGCTGGTCAACCAGCCAGGATCGCGGGTTGCCAGCTATCGCGGCTATAATGGTGACACCGCCCTGCATATCGTCACCCGCTCGCGTGAGCTCGATTGGGTTGGCTTCCTGCTGAACAAGGGCGCGGATCCAAATGTGGCCGATGCGAACGGCGATACGCCCCTGACAATATCGGCCGGCATCGGATTTGAGGAAGCGGCGGCCTATATGTTGGCCAAAGGGGCTAGGGTCGACGCGATCAACCGGCGCGGAGAGACGGCGCTGGGAATCGCGGTCCAGCAGCGCCACCCGCGAATGGTGGAACTGCTGCTGAAGGCCGGCGCCAATCCCGACAAGCCGGACCGGGTCAGCGGTTATAGCCCCCGCGACTATGCCAAGCGCGACACGCGCAATCCGCAGATTTTGAAGCTGATCGAGACGGTCAAGCCGACGGCAAAAAAGGCCGTTGCCGGGCCGGTCATCAACTAAATATCGTCGCCCAGCGACGGGTCGATCTGCGCCGACAGGCGGCGCGCGGCGCGGCGTGCGAAGCGCAATGTCTCGGCCTTGCGCCGGGCCGGGGCGAGCGGACGGGTCGACGGCTCGCGCATCACCGCTGCGTCATAACGGTCGGCGACCAGCAGCCCGGCCTCGCCCGGCAGGAACCTCTCTTCCTCGAGCAAATGGGCCAGCGTCTGCGGCACCGCCCAGAAGAAACGGTCGCAATATTCGAGATAGTCGGTCCATTTCTGGTCGCCGAGCAGGTCGGCCTTGCTGACCTTGATTTCGACGATGGTCAGTTCGCCGCGCGGCCCGATTGCCATCAGGTCGGCGCGCCGCCCGTTGGGCAGGGGCACCTCGCACATCGCAAACAGGTCATGCCGGCAGAACAGCCGCGTGATCCCCCGCGCCACTTCTGCAGCGATCGGCGGCTCATCAAGGAAACAATCGGGAATCGGATTCGAAGCCATTCCCGGCAACTAGAACAAAAGGGGCACGCAGCCAATCCGCGATCGGCGCGCTCGCCCGTCTGGGGGACGGGCGTGCGTGCGCCAATGGCGACTACTCCTTTGGGACCGCGGGAAAGCTCTAGCGGTAGAAGACGTGGTTGCCGAGCGTGCCGACGCGGGTCAGCCGCCAGCGCGGCGAGACGCGCCGGGCGTGGAAGAACAGCGCCCCGCCTACCGGCGAGGGATGCAGCTCCTGATCGACGATCTTGGCGATCGCCACCGCGTCCTGCCAGTCGCGGCTGGCGCGGGGCACATGAGGCAGCGAGCGGCCGCGGATGAAGCTGAACTGGCTGCGCTGGAACAGCACGCCGCAATAGCTGGAAGGGAAGCGGCCGGACTTGGCGCGATTGGCGATCACATGGCCGACGGCCAGCTGGCCGGCCAGGCTTTCGCTCTTGGCTTCGAAGTAAATGCCGACCGCCAGGCACTCGAGCTCGCGGCTGCCGGGATCGGTTGCGTGAAGATTGGCAACGGTTTCCGTCAGCGTGGCGCCAGGGGCGGTCTCCCCGTGCTCAGGCTGCGGCTCCTCCTCCTCGTCGGCGATTGGCGCCAGGGGATCGGTCGATTCCTGCAGCAGCTGATCGGCAAGCTCAGGGAGCGGAGTCCATTCTGCCGCGGGTTGCGGCTCGGCGGCCGGATTGGCCTGGGCCGGGGCGACCGACGATGCGGTCAAGGCAGCAATCACCATGAAGGCGGAACGAAGCGGCACGAACATGAAAACCGTCACTTGGGCGGTGAACCGGCCGCTTGGCGTGCTGCATCATGACAGCGCGCCGAGGGTGGTTCCCCGACTGCGTGGCATCTCTGTTCGGCCTACATCGCCGATATGCGGATGCCCCCCGCGTGGATGTCCGACCCTGATTTCGGAAGCGTATCGGCGGGTCAACCTTGAAGCCCGGTTTCCACGATGAACCGTTCCGGCACCGCGATGTCCAGTTCGATTAACCATAGATCTTCATCAAAGCGGACGCGTTTTTGGCTCCAATCCGACAACGTTCCGGCATCTGCACCCGCGGCCGGCCCGACTTGTTGCCAGCGGTAGCTTCCGTCGGGAGACAGGGCGCGCTCGAAGCAAGCCCAATGCCGCCCCCGGCTCGACAGCAGCAGGATCAGCGAACCCCGGTCCGGATCGCCGCGTTTCAGCAGCGTGCCGAACCCACCTTCCACCTCGGCTCGGCGAATCAGGGAGGCGGCTTCGAGGTGGGCGGGGAGCCGCTCGGTCATCCGCCGGCGCGGTATCCGTCCAGGCCCGACAGTGCGATGTGCGACCGCATGAAGGTGCCGGTGCCGCGGGCGCATTCCTCACCCTCGGCATCGACGATCCGTGCCTCGGCGACGAATACCCGCCGCTTTCCCGAGATCCAGCGGCCCTCCGCCCGCGCTTCCCCGCTTCGCATCGGCTTGGTGAAATGGAGGTTGAAGGCCGTGGTCAGCAGGAAGCGGTCGCTGACCAGGCCGTTGGCCGCGTAGAAGGCCGCATCGTCGAGCATTTTGAAATAGAGCGTGCCATGGGCAGCCCCTGCGGCGTGGAAGCTGCCAGGTGCCACCGTGAAGCGGATTTCGCTGCGTCCGGCCTCGGGCAGGACGATCTGCGACTGGAACAGCCGATTGATCGGTGCCGAATTGTAGAGAGACTCCAGCGCGCGCAGATGCGCCACTTCGCCGGTCGGCACCGGCTCAGGCCGCATCCCGCTCCTCGGCGCCCATCAGCACCGCAGCCATGGCATCCCGGGTCCGTGCGCCGCGCAATTTCTCGACAATCCCCGCATGCCGGACGAGCCGGCTGACCGCGGCCAGCGCCTTCAAATGCTCCGCCCCCGCGTCGGGCGGCGACAGCAGCAGGAACGCCAGGTCGACCGGCTGTCCGTCGACCGCCTTATAGTTGATCGGTGCGGCAAGCCGCGTGACCAGTGCATAGACGCGGTCGAGCCCGTCGAGCTTGCCGTGCGGAATCGCCACCCCGCCGCCAAAGCCGGTCGAGCCGAGGCGTTCGCGCTCGCCGATCGAATCGGCGATCGCCGACGGTTCGAGCGACAGGCGCGCGGCCGCGATCTGGGCCAGCTGATGGAGCAGCTGGCGCTTGTTGCCCGCCACCAGGTCGACGCGGACCGCTTCAAAATCGAGAAATTCGGACAGCTGCATTTCAAGGATTCCAGAACAGGCAGTTACGCGCTTGCAATGATTTCCGCCGCCCTAGCCCAGTTTTTGGCCCTTTGTCACTTCGTCGAGGGTTCGACCCAGCCGATGGTTCCGTCATCCCGGCGATAGACCATGTTGAATTGGCCGCTATTGGGATTGCGGAACATCAGCGCGTTGGTGTTGCGAAGATCGAGCATCATCACCGCATCCGACACGCTGGCCTCGGGGATGTCGACCTTGGTCTCGGCAACGATCGCCGGTGCCGGCGGAATCGGCTCTTGCTCGTCGGCCGGACCCGCGAAGATGGTGTAGGCGGCGCTTTCCGCAATCGAGGCGCCGTCGCCCTCTCCGCGCCGCTCGCGCAACCGATCCATGTAGCGCTTGAGCTGCTTCTCGATCTTGTCGGCCGCGCCATCGAAGGCGATGTGAGCATCATTGGCCCGGTTCGAAGACTTCAACACCACGCCCTGGGTGACGGGCGCGACGATGTCGCAGGTGAAATCTTCATAGGGCCCCTTCCCGAAGGTGACATTGGCCGCCACGGCGCGGGAAAAATAGCGATCGGCGATCGCCGACAGGCGGTCGGAGACATGGGAACGGAGCGCCTCGCCGGTATCGACCTGATGACCCGCGACCCGAATGTCCATAATGGCTCTCCTTTCATCTCCAGCGGCGCTTGACGCCTAACGGAGTCAGGCGGCGCCCCGTTCCGAGGTGGGAGCGACAAATCGATCCCACAAGGGATTGACGATCCTGGCCAGGAACGATCGATGCCGGGCCAGCTCGGCAGGGGAAGCCGAATGGGGCCGCGGCTCGCGAACCGGCCGATCGACGGCCGGTTGTGAAGCTAGATGCTGCGTCACCACCGCCGGCGCCTCGGCAACCAGGCCAAGACCGATCTGCCGGCCGCCGGTCAGTTCGATATAGACCTGCGCCAGCAGCTGCGCGTCGAGCAGTGCGCCATGCTTGACCCGCTGGGACCGGTCGACGCCATAGCGCGTGCAAAGCGCGTCCAGGCTATGTTTGGCGCCCGGATGGCGCGAGCGGGCGAGCAGCAGCGTGTCGACCATCCGGCTCATGCAGACGGCCGGCCGGCCGCAGCGCTCCAGCTCGTGATTGAGGAAGCCAAAGTCGAAGCTGGCATTGTGCGCGACCAGCGGCGCGTCACCGATGAAGTCCAGCAGCTCTTCCGCCTTGTCGACGAAGCGCGGCTTGTCCGACAGGAAGATGTCCGACAGGCCGTGGACCGCCTCCGCCTCGCTCGGCATCGGCCGTTCGGGATTGAAATAGCAATGATAGTGGCGACCGGTTTCAACCCGGCCGACCATTTCGATGCAGCCGATTTCGACCATGCGGTCGCCGCCCGCGGGAGACAGTCCCGTGGTCTCCGTGTCGAAGACAATTTCTCGCATGGCTTCCTTAAACACCCGTCGGCAGGCTGAGACAAGACAGGATATTGCGCACCTGGGCGCGGGTTTCGTCCAGCGTGCCCGATGTGTCGACGACAAAGTCGGCGCGGGCGCGCTTTTCCTCGTCGGGCAGTTGCCGGGCGAGAATTTGTTCGAACTTCTCTTCGTTCATGCCGGGCCGCGAGAGGACCCGCTCGCGCTGCAGCCTGGCATGCGCCGAGACGACGATCACCTTGTCGAACGCTCCATCTCCGCCGGTCTCGAACAGCAAGGGGATATCGAACAACAGGGCCGGCGCATCGCCATGTTCGACGATGAAGCGGGTGCGTTCGTGATGAACGGCGGGATGGACGATGGCCTCGAGGGCCGCCAGCTCGTCCCGGTTGGACAATACTGCGGCCGACAGCGCTTCCCGGTCGACCGCACCATCGCGGGTCGTGCCTGGGAAGCGCGCTTCGATCAACGGAACAAGCCTCCCGCCGGGTCCCTGCAGCGAGCGGACCACCGCATCGGCATCGAAGGTCGGGACTCCGGCGTCGGCGAACATCGCCGCGACGGTCGATTTGCCCATGCCGATCGAACCGGTGAGCGCCAGCGTGATCATGGCCTGAGCCTGTGCCAGAGTAGCGCATCCCGGTCACGCGGTGCGTCCTTGCTGAAGAACAGCTTGAAGCTCGACGCGGCCTGTTCGACCAGCATGTGGAGCCCGTCGACCGTCTGAATCCCGCGCGCCCGCGCCGCCCCGATCAAGGGCGTTTCGACCGGGTCATAGACCATGTCGAACACCCAGCCCTGATTCGGCATGCGGTGGAGGTCGCAATTGAGGCAATCGCGGCCGGGCATGCCGAGCGGCGTCGCGTTGATCAGCCCGTCGCTGACGATCGGCGCATTAAACAGCTCCGGTTCGGCTTCGAGTCCGAACTCCACTGCCAGCTTCCTCGCTTCGGCCACATCGCGCGCCTGGATCCGGACATTGGCAATGCCGACCAGCTTCAGCGCCACCAGCGCCGCCCGCGCCGCGCCGCCATTGCCGAGCAGGATGACGCTGCCCATCCGGGCCTTGGCCTGATGCAGACGCGACAGAAGCGTGGCAATCGCGCCGACATCGGTATTGGCGGCGATCAGTCTGCCCTCGCGCATCATCAGCACATTGGCGGCGCCGGCCGCCACCGCCCAATCGGCCGCTTCATCCGCCATCGCGACGGCGTCGAGCTTGAGTGGCATGGTCAGGTTGGAGCCCCGCCAGGAAGGATCGGACCGCTTTTCGGTGAGATACGCCGGCAGCTCCGCCCGACTCACCTTTCGGCGGCCGTACCTTCCCTCCAGGCCAAGGGCGTCCAGCCAGAATCTGTGGATCAGCGGCGACAGGCTATGCTCGATCGGATCGCCGATCACTTCGGCATAGCCAGCTGCAACGGCAGACGGAGAAGGCATTGACGTCATGAAGGCATCAATCCGCGGGCCCGCAGGGCGCCGAGCAGGGGAAGTAGCGGCATGCCCAGGATGGTGAAATGGCTTCCCTCGACCTCGTCGAACAGGGTCACTCCGCGACCCTCCATGCGGAACACGCCGACGCAATGGCCCACCTCCGGCCATTCATGCTCGAGGTAGGATTCGATGAAAGCTGCAGTCAGGGGCCGCACATGCAGTTGGGCAGTTTCGCAGTGGCTCCAGTTGACTTGTCCTTCCCTGGCCAGCGCAACCGCGCTCGACAGTTGCATTGTGCGTCCCGAGAAGGCGCGGAGATGCGCTGCGGCCTCGCCGCGGTCACGCGGCTTGGAAAAGTGCCTGCCGTCGACCGTCACGACGCTGTCGCTGCCGATCACCCAATTGTCCCGGTCGGTCGCGACCGAAGCGGCCTTGCCTTCCGCCAGTAGTCGGGCGAGATCTTCCGATCCGCCGGCATGGTCTTGCTTGGCATCTTCCTCGTCAAATCGCGGCGGGCGGACCTCGAAGTCGAGGCCCGCCTGCGTCAGCATCTCGCGCCGGATCTGGCTGTTGCTGGCCAATATCAAGGACATAGCGCTCCGGTGGATTAGTCTGTGGAAAAGTCGCCTTATGCTCCTAGCGCGAAGTCGGGGACGACCCAATGGGGCGGATCGGCTCGACCCGGCGCTTGCAGCATTCGAGACTCTGTCCACAGGGGAAAATTGCTATGCACAGTCTGTGAATCACGGGAGCGGAGTCGGGCGACTCGTCAAAATCCGGCGATTCGCGCCGAATCCCCACCTGTTGGCAAACTCGGGAGGCTCGCTTAAATCCCGCTGCCAACGCCCCATCTAATCCATCAATCAATATCTCTATAAATATATAAGGGAGAATAGAGGGTGGCCCCGGCCTCGCCTGACTCTGCGCCTGACGTCGCCGACAAGCCGTTGCTGGCCGTGCTTCGCGGCGAGCGGCGCGATCCTGCCCCGATGTGGCTGATGCGCCAGGCCGGTCGCTACCTGCCCGAATATCGCGAATTGCGCGCGGCCAGGGGCGGCTTCCTCGACATGGCTTATGATCCGGAGGCCGCCGCCGAGATCACGCTGCAGCCGCTGCGGCGCTTCGCTTTTGACGGCGCAATCCTCTTTTCCGACATTTTGGTCGTGACCCACGCCATGGGGATGGACCTGACCTTCGTCGCCGGCGAAGGACCGCGGCTTGCTCCTCCGCTCGCTGACGCCCGGATCCGCGACCTCAAGCCGGCCATCGAACGGCTCGAGCCCATCTATGAGACCGTGCGGCGAGTGAGGGCGCAATTGTCGCCCCAGACGACTTTCCTCGGCTTTGCCGGCTCGCCCTGGACGGTGGCGACCTACATGATCGCCGGGCAGGGCAGCCGCGAGCAGGCCGAGGCGCGCCAGCTGGCCTATGCCGACCCGGCCAAGATGGACGCGATCCTGGATATCGTCTCGCGCATCACGGTCGAATATCTTTCGCGGCAGATCGAGGCGGGGGTCGACGCGGTGCAGCTGTTCGACAGCTGGGCGGGGAGCCTGTCGCCCACCCAGTTCGAGCAAATGGTCATCGCCCGTACCGCCTGGATCGTGGCCGAGCTCAGGAAACGCCATCCCGACACGCCGATCATCGGCTTCCCCAAAGGTGCCGGCGGCAAGCTGCGCGCCTATGCTGCGGAGACGGGAGTGGACGCGATCGGGCTGGACGAGACGGTCGACCCGGCCTGGGCGGCCAAGGAGCTGCCGGCGGGGCTGCCGGTGCAAGGCAATCTCGACCCGCTGGCGCTGATCGCCGGCGGCGAACCCTTGCGGGCGGCGGTGCGGCGCATCCTTGACGCCTTCGCCGACCGGCCGCACATCTTCAACCTGGGCCATGGAATCCAGCAGACGACACCGATCGCGCATGTCGAGGAGCTGGTCAGAATGGTGAAGGGCCAGGGGGATTGATGGATTTCCTGTCGCAATATCAGGGCTTTCTCGGCGCCGCCTATCTGTGGGTCAAGGCCGCGCACCTGACCTTCGTCATCTTCTGGATCGCCGGCCTGTTCATCGTCCCGCGCTACTATATTCATCACCAGGCTACGACGCCGGGATCGGCCGAGGACCGCGCCTGGATCGAGCGCGAGGACAAGGCGCGAACCGTCATCCTGGCACCGGCGATGCTGATCGTCTGGGTGCTGGGCCTGATGCTGGCGGTGCACCTCAATGTCTGGGGCCAGTACTGGTTCACGGCGAAGCTGCTGCTGGTGGTCATCCTCACCGGCTACCAGGGCTGGATCGGCGCATATGGCCGCAAGCTGGCGGGCGGGCACCGCGAGCAGGACGACAAGAAGCTCAGGATGATGAACGAGCTTCCCGGCATCCTGACCGCCATCATCGTCGTGCTGGTGATTGTGCGTCCCTTTTGAGGGGTTGCACGCAACTAGAATTATGGCCTTCTGAAGTGCCGACCATCCTGACCCATGCCGCTCTGCCGCTGATTGCGGCCTGGGCGCTGGGTCCGAAGCGGGTACCGCCACGACTGGCCGTGATGGGCGCCTTGCTGGCGGTTGTACCGGACCTCGACGTCATCGGCCGGGCGTTCGATATCCCGCATACCGCTCCGCTCGGCCATCGCGGGGTTAGCCATAGCCTGCTCGCTGCAGCGCTACTGGCCTTGCTTGGCATGGCTGTGTCGGCGAGGGACTGCACGTGGCAGTCATTCGCCTTCCTGTTTGCCGCGGCCTCATCACACGGCCTCACCGACATGCTGACCGATGGCGGCAAGGGGATCATGCTGTGGTGGCCGCTCAGCAACGTCCGCTATGCCTGTATAGAGCGACCGGTAGAGGTTTCGGGCATCCTCGGCCGAAGCATTGCCGACGGACGGTTGCCCGCGATCCTCTGGTCCGAGCTGCTCTGGCTTGTTGCACCCGCGCTGCTGTTGGCGCTTCTTGTGCGTTTCGTAACCGCAACCCATATTGACTTGGGCAAGGGCCAATCTTAACGCCTTCAGCCAAGACGGCTGCGTCGGCCCGACTCTCCCATTTTCGCCGATGCGCCCCATCCCTTTCGCGGCGTCCTGCCGCAGGCGTTTGAAATTCCTAACTATTTTTCGTTCGAAAGCTATTTTCCATGCATCTCAAGGACCTGAAGAAGAAAACCCCCGCCGAACTTGTCGCGCAAGCGGAAGAGATGGGGATCGAAGGCGCATCGACGATGCGCAAGCAGGACCTGATGTTCTCCATCCTCAAGGTGCGCGCGGAAAGCGGCGCCGAGATCAACGGCCAGGGCACGATCGAAGTGCTCAACGACGGGTTCGGCTTCCTCCGCTCGCCCGAGGCCAATTACCTCGCCGGGCCGGACGATATCTATGTTGCGCCGAACATCGTCCGCCGCTTCGGCCTGCGTACCGGTGACACGATCGAGGGCGAGATCCGCGGCCCCAAGGACGGCGAGCGCTATTTTGCGCTGACCAAGATCACCCAGATCAATTTCGACGATCCCGAAGCGGTCCGCCACCGCGTCAACTTCGACAATCTCACGCCGCTCTATCCTGACTCCAAGCTAACCCTCGACAGCGCCGACCCGACCCAGAAAGATAAATCGGCGCGCGTGATCGACATTGTCGCGCCGCAGGGCAAAGGCCAGCGCGCGCTGATCGTCGCCCCGCCGCGCACCGGCAAGACGGTGCTGCTGCAAAACATCGCCAAGGCGATCACCGACAATCATCCCGAGGTGTTCCTGCTGGTGCTGCTGGTCGACGAGCGGCCCGAGGAAGTCACCGACATGCAGCGCAGCGTGAAGGGCGAGGTGATCAGCTCGACCTTCGACGAGCCGGCCTCGCGCCACGTCCAGGTCGCCGAGATGGTGATCGAAAAGGCCAAGAGGTTGGTCGAGCACAAGAAGGATGTCGTCATCCTGCTCGATTCGATCACCCGCCTCGGCCGCGCCTACAACACGGTCGTGCCGAGCTCGGGCAAGGTGCTGACCGGCGGCGTCGACGCCAATGCCTTGCAGCGGCCCAAGCGCTTCTTCGGTGCCGCCCGCAACATCGAGGAGGGCGGCTCGCTGTCGATCATCGCCACCGCGCTGATCGATACCGGCTCGAAGATGGACGAGGTCATCTTCGAAGAGTTCAAGGGTACCGGCAACAGCGAGATCGTGCTCGACCGCAAGGTCAGCGACAAGCGCATCTTCCCGTCGCTGGATGTCGGCAAGTCCGGCACCCGCAAGGAGGAGCTGCTGGTCGATCAGGCGGTGCTGTCGAAGATGTGGGTGCTGCGCCGCATCCTGATGCAGATGGGCACGGTCGACGCCATGCAGTTCCTGCTCGACAAGATGAAGGACGCCAAGTCCAACCAGGATTTCTTCGCGTCGATGAACCAGTAGAACTGAGCCGGAACGCCTGCGCGCTTCACGCCGGCGGGTTCCCGGCTTAGGGAACCAAGCTGCCTGAGCGGCTTTGGGGCTTGCACGCTAAATGGGGACTTTCCGATGTTCGAAATGCTGATGGCCGCCGCGGCCGCGACGACCTCCGCAGGATTTGGCGGCCCGGCCGAAATCTGGGCGTCGATCGTCAAGGATTTCTCCAACATCACCGAGCCCGCGGCCTTCGCCGCTTTCGTCCAGGTGCTGATGATCGACCTGGTGCTGGCCGGCGACAATGCGATTGTCGTCGGGGCGCTGGCCGCCGGCCTTCCTGCCGAGCAGCGCAAGAAGGTCATCTTCATCGGCGTGCTCGCGGCGCTGGTCCTGCGCGTATTGTTCGCGCTGATCGTCACCCAGCTGCTGCAGATCATCGGCCTGATCCTGGTCGGCGGCTTGCTGCTGCTGTGGGTTGCCTGGCGGATGTGGCGCGACCTGCGTACGCATCAGGAATTCTCGCCGGGCTCCGAAGAGGTCCTCGGCGACGAGCATTCGGGCCTCAGGCCGGCGAAGAGCTTCGCCGGGGCTGCCTGGGCGGTAGCGGTAGCCGACGTCAGCATGAGCCTCGACAATGTGCTGGCGGTCGCGGGAGCAGCCCGCGACCATCCCGGAATCCTGATCGTCGGCCTGATCTTCGCCGTCGCGCTGATGGGCATCGCCGCCAACATCATCGCCAAATATATCGAGCGCTATCGCTGGATCGCCTATGTCGGCCTGGCGGTGATCATCTATGTCGCCCTGAAGATGGTCTACGACGGCTGGGTCGATCCGCATGTGGGGCTCGACCGCCTGTTCACCTGATGGTCCCTGGCGCCCAGTCGGGCACCATCGTCGCGCTGTCGAGCGGCCGACCGCCGGCGGCCATTGCTGTAGTCCGCACCAGCGGTCCCGCGGCCTTTGCTGCCGCGGAAGCTCTGGCCGGGCGGCTTCCAGAGCCGCGCCGGGCCGTGCTGCGGCGCCTGGTCGATCCTCGGGACGGCTCACTCATCGATGAGGCGCTGATCCTGCGGTTCAACGCACCGGTCAGCTCGACCGGAGAAAATATTGTTGAATATCAATGCCATGGCGGCCGAGCGACGGTTGACGCCCTGATTACCGCATTGCTTGACCGGCCGGGGTTTCGACTGGCCGAGCCGGGTGAATTCACCCGGCGGGCATTGGCCAATGGCCGGATCGACCTGACCGAGGCCGAAGGGCTGGCCGAGCTGCTGACGGCCGAAACCGAGCTGCAACGGCGATCGGCGATGGCGCGGGCAGGTGGCGGGCTGCGCATGCGGCTCGATGCGTGGCGCGAGCGATTGTTGACTCTGGCTGCCCAGGCCGAGGTGGCGATTGACTATGCCGACGAGGAAGAGGGGGCCGAGCCCGCGATCTTGTCCACGGCTATCCGTCAACTGGCCTCGGACATGGCGGAGTTGGTGAATGCGCCGCGGGTCGAGCCTTTGCGAGATGGCATCCGAGTGGTCGTCGCCGGCCCGCCCAATGCCGGCAAATCCAGTCTGGTCAACGCCCTGGCGCAGAGCGAAAAGGCCATCGTCACCCATGTGGCCGGAACCACCCGCGATGTGATCGAAGTCCCGATTGCCATTGGTGGCGTCCCGTTCCTGCTGGTCGATACGGCCGGGCTCCGCGAATCCGACAATGTGGTCGAGTCGATCGGCATCGACCGCGCGCGGGTTGAAGCCGAGCGCGCCGACATTTTGCTGTGGCTTGGCGAGCCGGGCGATGCGCCCGATCATCCGGGACTGATTCGCGTGGCGGCCAAGGCCGATCTGGGTGCGCCGGGCAGCGGCTTGCCGGTTTCTGCGGTGACCGGGCTGGGCCTTCCCGAGTTGACCAATGCCTTGCTTGAGCGGGCTGGAGAACTCCTTCCCAGGGGCGACGAGCTGGCGGTCGATCGCCGGCAACATGAATTGCTGCGCGATGCCCAGCAAGCGCTGCAGCGTGCCTCGCTGCTGAGCGATCCGGTGCTGATCGCCGAAGAGTTGCGCGGCGCGCGATCGGCCGTCGACAAGATTTCGGGCCGCGCCGGGGTCGAGGAATTGCTGGACGCGCTGTTTGGGCGCTTCTGCTTGGGCAAATAGTTTCACGTGGAACATCCGCCTGGAGCCTGTCCGGGGGACAGGCGAATCCGGATGTCGCTTTGCAGCCTGTCCCGGGGACAGGCGAAGCCGGATGTCGCCTGGAGCCTGTCCACGTGACAGGCGAGGCCCGGATGTCATTCATTGAAGCGACGGCCGTCCGCCTGTATGGGCCGGCGCCATGTTTGACGTTCTAGTTATCGGCGGCGGTCACGCCGGATGCGAAGCGGCTTGCGCCGCTGCGCGCCGGGGCGCGCGCGTCGCGCTGCTGACCTTCCGCGCGGACGACCTGGGACAAATGAGTTGCAACCCGTCGATTGGCGGGGTCGGCAAGGGCCATCTGGTGCGCGAGGTCGACGCAATGGGCGGCATCATGGCGGTCGCCGCCGACCGGGCGGGGATTCACCGCCGGATGCTCAACGCCAGCAAGGGCAGCGCCGTGCGCGGTCCTCGTGTGCAGGCCGACCGACGGCTCTATCAGCGGGCGGTAGCGACTTTGGTGCGGGGCGCTGGGGTAACGCTGATCGAGGGCGAGGCAGTATCGCTGCAGCAGGATGGCGGCAGGGTTCGAGGCTCGGTTTTGGCGGACGGACGTGCCATCGGTGCGCGATCTGTCGTTCTAACCACCGGCACCTTCCTCGGTGCGACCATGTTCCGGGGCGAGGAGCGCTGGAGCGGCGGTCGTTTCGGTGCCCAATCGGCCGGTGAGCTCGGCGGTCAAATCCGCGAACTCGGCTTGGCGCAGGGCCGCCTCAAGACGGGCACCCCGCCGCGGATCGATGGAAGAACGATAAACTGGTCGCGGATCATGCCTCAGCCGAGCGACCGCCAGGCATGGACCATGGCGCTCGCTCCGAATCCGGCGCCGCAACCGCAACTGGCCTGCGCCATCACGCGGACCAACGAGTGCAGTCATGACGTCATCCGTGCCGGACTCGGACGTTCGCCGCTGTTCGCCGGGGCGATCGAGGGCAGGGGACCGCGGTATTGTCCGTCGATTGAGGATAAGGTGCATCGCTTCGGTGATCGTGACGGGCACCAGATCTTCCTCGAACCGGAGGGGCTGGATACGCATCTCGTTTATCCCAATGGAATCTCGACTTCGCTGCCGACCGACGTGCAGCAGGGGTTGGTGCAAGCCATCCGCGGGCTGGAACGGGCCGAGATCGTCCAGCCCGGCTATGCCGTCGAATATGAATATGCGGACCCGCGGCGGCTGGAACCGACGCTTCAGCACCGTGAGGTCGCGGGCCTGTTTTTCGCCGGACAGATCAACGGCACTACCGGCTATGAGGAGGCAGCGGCCCAAGGGCTGGTTGCCGGGCTAAACGCGGCCGCCCTCGCGCTCGATCTCCAGGAGGCCCGGTTCGACCGCGGCACCAGCTACATCGGCGTGATGGTCGATGATTTGACGCTTCAGGGCGTCAGCGAGCCCTATCGCATGCTCACCGCCCGCTCCGAGTACCGGCTGCATCTGCGCGCCGATAACGCGGTTTCGCGGTTGGGGCCGATGGCGCTGGAGCTTGGCGCCCTGGATGAGCATCAAGCCGAGCGTGTTCGCTCCCACCTGGCTGCCAAACAGGACGCGGTCGACGCGCTGGCCGAACCAGTCGGCGGCCGGGAACTGGGGCTCGCCGACCCTGCGCGCAAGCCGCTGGCGGAGTGGGCGAGACGGGAGGATCTACTCTCCCGCATCCGGGATCGATTGCCGGCGGGCGATGCCGCGAATGAAGCGATCGACGATGCAACCTATTCGCCCTATCTGGCTCGCCTTGGCGCCGAGCTTGCCGCGCGTCAGCGTGACCGGGCCATGGCCATTCCGCCGTGCTTCGATTTCAACCAGGTCCCCGGCCTATCCAACGAGATGCGTGAGCGGCTGGACGCCGCGGGGCCGGCGGACCTGGATCAGGCTTCTCGTGTGCCAGGCGTCACGCCGGCTGCCTTGTCCGCGCTGCATTTTGCGCTGGCGCGCGCCGCTGCATGATCGATGAGCTTGCGGCGGCGGCTGGCCGCGATGTTTCACGTGAAACATTTGAGCGGCTGGAGCGGTTCGCAGCTCTGCTTATCGACGAGAATCAGCGACAGAATCTGATTTCACCAAGCAGCGTCAGGCAGCTGTGGAGCCGCCATATCCTGGATGGGGCGCAATTGCTGGGGTTAGCGCAGCCGGAGGGGAATTGGCTCGACATCGGTTCCGGGCCGGGCCTTCCGGGATTAGTGGTCGCCATTCTCGGCGCGCAGCCGATGACGCTCAACGAACCGCGCAAGCTGAGGGCCGATTTTCTCCGCCGGGCGGTCGCCGACCTCGGTCTTTCCGGAGTGAATATTGCCGAATGCAAGGTGGAACGACTGACCGGCAAATTCGACTATATCACCGCCCGGGCCGTCGCCCGGCTCGGCAAATTGCTCGGCATGGCGTGTCATCTGGCCCACAGCGAGACGAAATGGGTGCTTCCCAAGGGTGAAAGCGCGCAATCGGAACTGGATGAAGCGCGTGAAGCGTGGCAGGGTAGCTTCCGTCTGGTGCCGAGCCGGACGCATCGCGCATCGGCCATCATCATTGCCGAGCATGTTCAGCGGAGGGGGAAGCGATGATCCGGGTCGCAGTCGCCAATCAAAAGGGCGGAGTGGGCAAGACTACCACCGCCATAAACCTGGCGACGGCGCTGGCGGCGATCGGCTGGCGGGTGCTGCTGGTCGATCTCGATCCCCAAGGCAATGCCTCGACCGGCCTGGGCGTCAGCCGCGCCTCGCGCGAGCGCTCCACCTATGATGTTCTCCGCGGCGAAGCAGCCATCACGGAGGCGGCGGTGGCGACCAAGGTGCCGCGGCTCGACCTGTTGCCGGCGACCGTGGACCTGTCGGGTGCGGAGGTGGAGCTGGTCGGCATGGACGACCGCACCCACCGCCTGGCGCAGGCGTTCGACGAAGTGCCGACGGGCCGCTGGGACATCTGCCTGCTCGATTGCCCGCCCTCGCTCGGGTTGCTGACGGTCAATGCGCTGGTCGCCTCGCGCCAGCTGCTGGTTCCGCTGCAATGCGAATTCTTCGCGCTCGAGGGCCTCAGCCAGCTGCTGCAGACCGTCGAGCGGATCCGGCTCGCCTACAATCCGCAGCTGTCGATCCTCGGCGTGGCGCTGACCATGTTCGACCGGCGCAACAATCTCTCTCAGCAAGTTGCGGAAGATGTCCGGATGTGCCTGGGTACGTCCGTGTTCGAGACGGTCGTGCCGCGCAATGTGCGGCTGTCGGAAGCGCCGAGTCACGGGCTTCCGGCGCTGATCTATGATCTCAAATGCCCCGGCTCGGAGGCCTATGTGCGCCTCGCGCGGGAAATCATGTCGCGGCTGCCGCAGCCGGCGGCGGAGGCGGCATGAAGAAGGCGACGGGGTTGGGCAGGGGGCTGAGCGCGCTGATCGGCGAGGCGCCCCCGGTCGGGCGCCCCGACGTTTCGGCGGGCGGCGTCCGAACCATCGAGATCGCCCGGATTCGGCCCAACCCGTCGCAGCCCAGGCAAATATTCGAGGATGCAGCGCTGGGCGAGCTGGCGGCTTCCATCGCCGAGCGCGGCGTGTTGCAGCCGATCATCGTCAGGGCAGTCGACGATGGCTATGAGCTGGTTGCCGGCGAACGCCGCTGGCGCGCCGCCCAGAAGGCGCAACTTCATGAAATCCCGGCGATAATTCGCGAATATGACGACGAATCCAGCGCCGAAGTGGCGCTGATCGAAAATATCCAGCGCGAAAATCTCAACGCCATCGAGGAAGCGGAGGCCTACCGCCAACTGATCAACCGCTACGGCCATAGCCAGGAAATTGTCGGCAAGCTGGTCGGCAAGTCGCGCAGCCATGTCGCAAATCTGCTGCGGTTGCTCGAGCTGCCCGAGCCCGTGCGGTTAATGCTGCTGCGAGGCGATATCAGTATGGGCCATGCGCGGGCGATCGCCACCGCGCCGGATCCGGAAAATCTCGCCCGGCAGATTGTCGATGGCGACCTGTCGGTTCGCCAGGCCGAACATTTGGCGAAGAAAGAGCGACCGGGGCCGGGGTCGGATATCGGCCGCGCCTCCGCGCGTACCGCACGGCGCGCGGTCGACGCCGATCTGGAGGCGCTCGAGCGGCAGCTCAGCGACCTGCTCGGCATTCGGGTCAAGGTCACCCACGGCAAGACCGGCGGCCAGGTCGCGCTCCACTACAGCACGCTCGACCAGCTCGACCTGATCTGCCAGCGGCTTAGCGGAGAACCCATTTAGGCCTGTTCCCAAAACAGGCGGTGATGGGGTTCACAATCTAGCGGCCGCGGCCGGCGGCCCGCGCCAAAGTCACCAGCGTTTCGCCAAGCGCTGCCTGATCGGCCAGAGGGCGCAGCATGATCTGCCGCTCCAGGGCCGATACCCGCGACGCCGCTTCCGCCAACCGCTCCGCCGACCAGTTCGACAGGAGCCGCTCGACCAGCGATTTATCCTTCCAGAACAGTGCCTTGCCCATTGACGCCGTGACGTCATTGACCCGCTCGCCGCGTTCGATGCGAGCGCGCAGCGGGGCCAGCATCAGCAGCCGGCGCTGGAGGGCGCGCAGGATCGGGATCGCCTCCGACCCGCCGTGCGGCAACCTGGCCAGCTCGTCGAGAAGCTCCTCGATCCGCCCGGCCAAGGCCAGATCGCCCAGGCGCATCAGATCGGTTTCCGCCGCATCGGCGCCGAGCAGGTCGACGGTTTCCGTTTCGAGATCGCGGGGACCAGCGGGATCTGCGCCGAGATAAAGCGCAAATTTGGCCAGCTCCTGGGCCGCGACTGCCTGGTTTCCACCCGATGCCGCCGCAATCCGCTGCGCCAGGTCCGGCGATACGCGCAGCCCCGCCTCGCGGCCCAGATCGACGACCAGCCGTTCGAGATCGCGGCCTTCTGGCACATAGCTGATATGGGACAGTGCCGCCGGATGGGTTTCCGCAAGCTTCAACAACGACGAGGTCTTGCGCAGGCTGCCGGCCACGGCGATCGCCGGGCTTTCGCAGGCCGGCGCCGCAAGCAGCGCTTCCACGCCCTCGGCGATTTCGTCCCCGGCCGGCTCAATCCACAGCGCCCGCTTGCCTCCGAACAACGAAATTGCGCCGGCTTCATCGGCCAGGCTGGCGGGATCCGACTTCACCGCCTGGCCGAGCATGGCGAATTTCTCGGCTCCCAGCCCCTTCAGCAGGCGCTCGGCAAACGCCCGCGAGCCGGCCTCGTCCGGGCCGTGGAACAGGTAGAACCGAATCGCCGGATCTGGTCGGTCGAGCGATCGGCCTAGATTGGCCTTGGCGGCCTTCATTGGCTCTTGGTGTTGCGCATGAACAGGGCGACGCGTGACACCATCTGGTCGGCAACCACCTGCGCGAGCCGCTCCTGCGCGCTCTGTTCGGCGGCGACGGTGGCATATTCGGAGCTGACCACGTCAATTCCGGCATCGGAGCCGGCGGTAGCATCCAGCACTACCAGCCCGGTCGACAGCTCGACCAGCCGATAGCGCGCCCGCAGGGTCCGGCGCTCGCGCGTTACTGCCGAATCGCCGCGGATGCCGAAGGCAGTCAGGTCGTCGTCCAGCTCGACCTCGAGCCGGTAGGAGGGCTCGCCTGCCTTGGCGCCCAGCCGGTCGACCAGCGCATTGCGCACCAGCCAGCCGGCGCGTTCCGGGATCGGCGCGACCTGCACCGAGCCGAGACCCTTGGCGACCGTTCCGGACGAACCGCCGGCATACATCGGCGTGAGGCCGCAAGCGCCCAGCAGCAACAACAAAGCAAAGGCCGCGGTGCGGATCATGCGACGATATTGACCAGCCGGTCGGGGACCACAATCACCTTGCGCGGCGCGCCGCCCGCCAGATGCGACTGGATCTTGGGGAGCGCCAGGGCGAGTGCTTCGGCATCCTCGCGGCTGATCCCGCGCGGAGCGGTCAGCGTTTCGCGCAGCTTGCCGTTGACCTGGACCGCGATGGTCACCTCGTCGTCGATTAGCAGCGCCGGATCGAAGCTCGGCCAGGGCTGGTCGACGATCATGCCGGGCTCGCCGCGGGCGGCCCAGGCTTCCTCGGCCAGATGCGGAGCGCCCGGGGCGATCAGCAGCAGCAGCGCGCGGATCGCCTGGTCGCGGCTGGCCGACGGCCTGGCCTTCTCGGTCGCGCTGGCCAGCTCATAGAGCGCGGCCACTGACTTGTTGAACTGCAGGCCCTCGATCGCCTCGCCGACGGCGGCGATGGTCCGATGCAACTTTTTCAACAGCGCCTGGTTTTCACCCTCATTGCCCGCCGGTGCCTGAGCCAGCCGCCACACGCGCTGGACGAACCTGGCCGCACCCTCGATCCCGCCTTCCGACCATTCGAGGTCGCGCTCGGGCGGCGAATCCGACAGCATGAACCAGCGCACCGCGTCTGCGCCGTAGCGGTCGAGGATCGGCTCCGGGTCGACGGTGTTCTTCTTCGACTTGGACATTTTCTCGACCCGGCCGCGGGACACCGCCGCGCCGCTCGCCCGCTCGACCAGCGTGCCGCCCTCGCGGGCTTCGATCTCATCCGGGTTGAGCCAGCGCCCGTCGGGGCTAAGATAGGTTTCGTGGGTGACCATTCCCTGGGTGAACAGGCCCTGGAAGGGCTCCTTGATCGAAATCTTGCCCATCCGCTCGAGCGCGCGGGTCCAGAAGCGGGCGTAGAGCAGGTGCAGGATCGCATGCTCGACGCCGCCGATATATTGGCCGACCGGCAGCCATTTCTCGGCTTCGGCGCGGTCGAACGGCTCACCGTCGGGCTGGCTGGCGAAGCGGATGAAGTACCAGCTCGAATCGACGAACGTATCGAGCGTGTCGGTCTCGCGCCGGGCAGGAGCGCCGCATTGCGGGCAGTCGACCTTGCCCCAGGTCGGATGGCGGTCGAGCGGATTGCCCGGAACGTCGAAGCTGACATCCTCGGGTAGCACGACCGGCAGCTGATCGCGCGGCACTCCGACCGGGCCGCAGGAGTCGCAATGGATGACCGGAATAGGCGTGCCCCAATAGCGCTGGCGGGACACGCCCCAGTCGCGGAGGCGATACTGGGTCTTGCCCTGGCCCCAGCCGGCGGTTTCGGCACGGCGGATGACCTCCGATTTGGCCTGCTCGGTCGTCAGCCCGTCAAGGAAGCGCGAATTGACCGCGATCCCCGGATCCGTCTCGGCTTCGGTCAGCGGAGCCGAGGCTTCGCCCGGGGTCGGAGCGACCACACGGATCACCGGCAACCCGTACTTGCGCGCGAATTCATAGTCGCGAATGTCGTGGCCGGGCACCCCGTAGAGCGCGCCGGTGCCATATTCCATCAATACGAAATTGGCGATCCACACCGGCAGCCGCCAATCCTCGTCGAACGGGTGGATGACCTCGAGGCCGGTGTCGAAGCCCAGTTTCTCGGCCGTCTCGATCTCGGCGGCGCTGGTTCCGCCAGACTGGGCGCGGGCGATGAACTCGGCGACGTCCGGCCGCTCGGCGGCGAGCGCCTCGGCGATCGGGTGGCCGGGCGAGATAGCGACGAAGCTGGCGCCGAAAATGGTGTCGGGACGGGTGGTGAACACCTCGATGTCGCAGACTCCGCCCGGCATGCTGGATGCCAGGCGGAAGCAGAATTGCAGGCCCTGGCTCTTGCCGATCCAATTCTCCTGCATCAGCCGGACCTTGTCCGGCCATTGGTCGAGCGACTGGAGCCCCTCGAGCAGCTCCTCGGCGAAATCCGTTATCTTCAGGAACCATTGGCTGAGCTTGCGGCGCTCGACCGGTGCGCCCGAACGCCAGCCCTTGCCGTCGATCACCTGCTCGTTGGCCAGCACCGTCATGTCGACCGGATCCCAATTGACCTCGCTCTCCTTGCGGGTGACGAGCCCGGCCGCCATCAGGTCGAGGAACAGAGCCTGCTCATGGCCGTAATAATCGGGCTCGCAGGTGGCGAGCTCGCGGCTCCAGTCGAGCGCGAAGCCGATCCGCTGCAGCTGCTCGCGCATCGCCCTGATGTTCTGGCGGGTCCACTCGCCGGGATGGACCTTCTTTTCCATCGCCGCATTCTCGGCCGGCATGCCGAAGGCGTCCCAACCCATCGGGTGGAGCACTTCATGGCCCTGCATCCGGCGGAAGCGGGCGAGCACGTCGCCCATGGTGTAGTTGCGGACATGGCCCATGTGGATGCGCCCCGACGGATAGGGGAACATCTCCAGCACAAAGGCCTTGGGCTTTTCCGAGTTGCTATCGGCGCGAAAGCTGTGGGCGTCCGCCCAGCGCTGCTGCCAGCGCGAGTCGGCAACCGCCGGGTCGAAGCGGTCGGTCATCTCGATAAGCTCTTATCCGCCGACGGTAGTGCGGCGAAGATCGCGGGCGCGGGTGAGGATGATATCCTCGAGCTTCTGGACGGTGGCGGCCGCGACCGGCGCGTCGACCCAAACGCCATTCTGGTTGACCTGGCGGCTGGCGGCGACCCGCAGCGCGTCGGCCCGCAAGTCCTGGTCGATGATCGACACGGTCAGCTTGACGCGTTCGCCCGGCGAATTGGGATTGGTGTACCAATCGGTGACGATCACCCCACCATTCGAGTCCGCGGTGACCAGCGGGGCGAAGGACAGAGTGTCCACAGCTGCGCGCCACAGATAGGTGTTGACGCCGATCTGGGTCATCCGCGACGGCGCCAGCTCGGTCGGAATGTCCCGGTTCCTGGAGCAGCCAGAGACAATGGCTGCGGCGGCGGCGAGGGCAATCAGGGGCAGGGTCAAGCGGGACATATTTCTCTCTCGCGGAAGGAGTTTCATCCGGCGTTATAGATGCTGCGCCCGTCTCGGCAAGCACGACTATTCCGACCCATCTGTGGACGCTTTTGTGGACTCTTCGCAACAGCTGCCGCCGGAATCGATTCGAGTCATGGAAGAGTCAGCTGGGAAGGCATATGTTCGATCCTCAACAGGAGTCGATTGCGTGTTCAACAGGGTGTCCATGACGTCGGGGAAGGCGGCAGCCATGCTGGCTGCAGCCGCTCTAGTCTTGACCCCGGCGATCGGGCTGGCCGCCGCAGGCAAGCAGCGCCCACCAGCTATCTCCTTGAGTTTCGACAAGATTCCAAGCTTCACTCCGGCAGGCGCGGACCCGCGGTTGGCGGCGATTTTCGCTGGCCGGAGCGTCTCGATCGCCGATTACACATTCACGCCGGCCGCAGCGGCCAAGGGCCGTCCGTCGCAGGTGCGAGTCGCTCTGCGGGCGCGCGGGGCGACGACCCCGGCTCGCCCGGTCGAGGTTGCGGTCGCCTCTCCGGTCAGCAACCTCACGCCCGCCCAATATGACCTTGGCGTCGCGGTCGGCTGGAAGCGGTTCGCGGTGGCCGGCGACGTCGCGCGCACCAGCAGCCCAGATCCGGTGATCGGCACGCGCGATACCGCGCTTGTCGGCGTCAGCTACAATCTCAAGAAATTCACCGGCCGCGTCGCGGTCGGCGGCGAGCGCAACGACAGCCGCATCGCCCAGCTGACCCGTCCGGACAGCGTGTCGCTCGATCTTGGCGGCTCCTACAATATCAGCCGCAACATCGCGGTGACGGGTGGCGTCCGCTACAAGATCGAGCGCGACCAGATCCCGGCGCTGGCCGAGGATCACCGCGACAGCAAGGCAGTCTACGTCGGCACCGCGTTTAAGTTCTGATTTCGCCAAGCCAGGCGTCGATCCCGGCCCATCCGTAGAAGCCGCTGAATTTCAGCTCTTCGAAGCGGGCTCGATTCATCCCGCCAAGCGCGATCGCCGGACATCCTGCCTGCCCGGCCAGTGCGGTGGCACGGCCGACACCGAGTGCGGGCGCTCCGGGATGGGAGCGGGTCGGGAACACCGGCCCGACAAAGGCCAGCACCGCTCCTGCTGATCGAGCCGCCAACGCCTGCTGCTCGTCATGGACTGCCATCGAACAAGGTTTTGCGCCGGGCTCGTCGGGATTGTGGACCAGCGCCGCGCCAAGCCGCTCCGCCAAAATCTGGCTGCCGGCGACCGCGAGCATAAGATCTCGCTCCCGTGCAATCTCGGCCAGCCTGAGGCCGAGCTCAAGCCTTGCCTCATTGGTCAGGCCATAGTGGCGGAAAACGACCCCGGCGCCGCTCGGTAGTGCCTCGATTGCTTCCCGCAGCCTCTCGCCGAGCCGTTCGTCGGTCATCAGCCACTCGCGGGGCCATTGGGGCTGGTTCGCTGCCATCGCGCTTCCTATAGCGCGGCGCATGGCCGATGCCGCAACCCGCCTGGCGCATGTCCGAGACCGGATCGCACGATCAGCCAAGGCCGCCCGGCGCAACCCGAACGACATCACGCTGGTCGCGGTCACCAAGCAGCGCGGCGTGGTGGAGATCGAGCCGCTAATTGCCGCCGGCGTAAAAGATTTCGGCGAGAATCGCGTCCAGGAGGCGGACGAAAAATGGCCCGCCCTTCGTGCCGATCATCCGGGTCTCAAGCTGCACATGATCGGCCGGCTGCAATCGAACAAGGCCGATGAGGCGGTGCGCCTGTTCGACGTGATCCATTCGGTGGACCGGCCTTCGCTGCTGGAGGGCCTGGTCAAAGCCGCCGAGAAGACGCACCGCTTCCCCGAAATCTATGTTCAGGTGAACATTGGCGCCGAGGAGCAGAAGGGCGGCGTTCCAATTGCGGACCTGCCGGGCTTCCTGCAGCAGGTGCGCGCATCGCCGCTGCCGCTGGCCGGGCTGATGGGCATGCCGCCGCTGGGACATGAGCCGGGGCCCTATTTCGCCCTGCTCGCTGAGCTTGCCCGGCGTCATGGCGTCGCCGGGCTCAGCATGGGCATGTCCACAGACTATGAAACGGCAGTGATGCTCGGGGCGACCGTGCTCCGAGTCGGCACCGCCCTGTTCGAGGACTGATGCCCAGCTTCGACGATAGCATCGAAGGGCATCAGCCCCCCGGGCTGCTGCCTTGCGGGTTCGATGCCATCATCTTCGATTTCGACGGCGTGCTGCTCGAGAGCGAGTTCGAGGGCAACCGGCAGCTGGCCGAGCTTCTGACAGATCTTGGGCACCGGACATCGGTCGAAGAGGCTCTCAAGCATTTTGTCGGTCACAGCGGGCAGCAATTCATCGACGTGATCGAAGCGTGGATCGGAACATCGCTGCCCGCCGAGTTCCATGACCGACTCGAAGAGCACAGCAGCAGAGCGCTTCGGGAGGGGGTGGCGGCGGTGGTCGGAGCGGTCGATTTCGTCCGCTCGCTTCCGCCCAGCCTGCCCAAGGCGGTCGCGTCGTCCAGCTCGACGCGCTGGATCTACGGCCATCTCGACCACCTTGGCCTCGGCGACGCGTTCGGGGAGCATGTCTATAGCGGCCGCGAGCATGTCGCACGGGGCAAGCCCGCACCGGACCTCTACCTCCATGCAGCCCGCCAGCTCGGCGTCGATATCCGAAAGTGCGTGGTGATCGAGGATAGCGAAGTCGGGGCCACCGGCGCGCTGGCGTCCGGGGCAAGGGTGATTGGACTTGCCGCCGGCTCGCATTGCCTCGACGGCCATTGCGATATGCTGAGCGCGCTGGGCGTCAAGGAGGTCGCCGCCAGCTTCGACGAAGTTCGCCGGCTATTAGCTTAAATGCCCACTCTTCTTGCGCTTGGTCGCGAGATAGTCGGCGTTGTGGGGATTGGTGGGCATATGGTGTGCGACGCGCTCGACCACTTCGATTCCTTCATGCTCCAAACCGGTGATCTTGTTCGGATTGTTGGTCAGAACCCGCACCTTCTCGATTCCCAGCGCCCGAAGCATGGCCGCGGCCATTCCATAGTTGCGCTCATCGTCGGCAAAGCCGAGCCGGCGGTTGGCATCGACCGTGTCGAGCCCGCGGTCCTGCAGCGCATAAGCGCGCAGCTTGTTGGCCAGGCCGATGCCGCGCCCTTCTTGGCGGAGGTAGAGCAGCACGCCGCCGCCTGCCTCACCCAAAATCCGCAGCGCCTCCTTCAGTTGTGGGCCGCAATCGCATTTCAGGCTGCCGAATACGTCACCGGTCAGGCATTCGCTGTGCAGCCGGACCAGTGGCGGCCGGCCGCCGAACGCGCCGACGACCAGGGCGACATGCTCTTCGCCGCTGGCCGGATCGCGGAAGGCGACCATCTGGCTTGGCGGCAGCCCGTCGAGCGGCAGGTTGGCCCGGGCGATGATCGTCGCCACGGGTGCCGCCACTGACTCTTCGATGGCGGCGGGATCAACAGCGATATTGGTGTCGGCTTCGACCAGCCACAAGGCCGGCAGCAAACCGGCCAGCCGGGCGAGGGTCAGCGCCGCCCTGGCGCAGCGTGGGTCCTCCACCGGAATCGCCTCCAGAGGGCCGATCGGGCCGCGGTCGAAATCGCGCGCCGGGTCGGCCAGCGCCCGCGCCGCTTCCCGATCGAGCCAGTCGCGGTGGCGCACTTCGACCGGCTGGCGTTCGTCCGCCGCGTCGCGTTCGTTGCTTAGGCTGAGCGCCTGCGCGCGATGCCCGCTCAGCAGCAGCGGCGCGCAGCGCTCCTGATCGAGCAGGTCGAGCATCGGCTGGGTGCCGGTTTCCACCGACAGGATGGTCACGCCACCGACTCGAACCGGGCGGCCGGCGCGGAGCGCGGCAATCGCCCGCTCGAGGGCCGATGCGCCGGTCACACCTCGATCTCGAGGATCAGCGGCACATGATCCGACGGCCGTTCCCAGCCCCGGCAGGGCTCGAGCACCCGGTGCGCCCTCGCCTGGGGCGCCAGGCTTGGCGATGCCCACATATGATCGAGCCGCCGCCCGCGGTCGCTGGCCGCCCAATCCTGGGCGCGATAGCTCCACCAGGTAAAGCAGCGCTCGGGCGCCGGGATGAAGCTGCGGCCCAGGTCGACCCAGTCGTGCGCCGCCTGCAGCCGCGCGAGCGTCTCCACCTCGATCGGTGTGTGGCTGACCACGTCGAGCAACTGCTTATGGCTCCACACGTCGCATTCCAGTGGCGCGATATTGAAGTCGCCGACGATCAAAGTCGGCTCAGCCAACTTTTCCGACCAGCGGGTCATCCGTTCGATAAAGTCCAGTTTCTGGCCGAACTTCGGGTTCAGGGTGCGGTCGGGAACGTCGCCGCCGGCAGGAATATATACATTTTCCAGCCGGATGCCGTGAGGCAGCCGGGCGCCGACATGGCGCGCCTCGCCATTGTCCTGCCAGTCGTGGCGGCCGCTGTCGTGCAGCGGGACGCGGCTCAATATGGCGACGCCATGATGCATCTTCTGGCCGTTGAGCTCGTGGTGAACATAGCCGCGCGAATGGAACAGATTCGCCGGGAAGACGAAGTCCTGGGCCTTGGTTTCCTGCAGGCAGAGGATGTCGGGCTGCTCCTCGTCCAGCAAGCGGCCGACGATGGCCTCGCGGGCGCGAACCGAATTGATGTTCCAGGAGGCGATCTTGAGCGTGGTCACGAGGTGTCTGTAGCGCCCTATACGGCCGTGTGAAGGAGGGCCTTTCCATATCTGTCCCCCGGACAGATACGGAAAGGCCCTTGCTCCGGGGGCATGGAGCAAGGGCCGACCAAGCGTAGTCACGCAAGGCGATTGCTGCTTAACCCGGGTAACAGGGGGAAACCCCGGTGGCAGCAATCGCTACCAGCTATAGCTTTGCAAAGCTGTCGCCAAGCTTAACCGTTTTTGTTTGCTACGCTTTTTTGCGTTTCGGCTCGGCGTAGGTGAAGGCGCTGTCGGGCACCGCCACATTGTAGCGCTGGTTGGACAGGCGGACGGTGGTCTTCTTGTTCTGTGCGTCGATCGCGGTCCAGCCCTCCAGCTTGAGCCCGCCCGGCGCGCGGCCATCGCGAACGAAGGCCAGGATCAGCGTGCCGAACTCGGGCCGGCGGGCGTCGCGGGCGCGCACAATGATCACATTCTTGTGATCGCTCGGCATGATCCGCGCGATGCGGGCCAAGTCGGGCTGCGGCGACAGCAACACTGCCAGCGGCGACTTGGCGATCGGCCAGCGGTTCTTCTGGCCGACGTCATAGTCGAGGAACACGAGCTCCTTGCCATTGGCGACCAGCAGCATGTTGACACCCCCGCCATAGGCGAAACGGATCTTGCCGGGGCGCTTGAGGCTCAGCGTGCCGGCCATCTGGCGGCCCTTGCCGTCGGCCTGGAGGAAATCCGCGGTCATCGACTGGGTCGCGCCAAGGCTGACCTCGACCGCCTTGAGCTCGGCCGACGTCGCCGCCGTTGCCGGAGCCGCGGCAGTCGCGACAATCGCCACCGGGACCAGCGCCCGCGCGAAGTTGCTGACAAAATTCATTACAAAACTCCCGAAATTTGCCGCCGGCTATGGCGTTTGGGGTTTGAATGCCCCCTGAACCCTGTGGTTCCCTGGGGTTCACCTAGAGAGACAAGCTACACTCGCCATCAATATCCATTGAGAAGCGACACCTGCGCAGGATATCCATGCCGATCAGCGCCTCGAACGCGAAGCTGTTCTTCAGTTCGAAACCGGCCATATCCTCGAACACCAATGGATAGGTCGGTCGTTCAGGGGGGCCATGCAATCCAATCCGAAAATAATATCGTTCGGCCTGGCCTTCGCCGAGTATGGAACCGATCGGCTTCTTGCCTCGCGGTACCAAACCCAGTCGTTCGGCTACCCGTCCGGGCACGCCCGTGAGAGTCGAGCCAGTGTCGATAAGGGCGTGGCCCTCAATTTCCACATCACCTTCGGCGCTGGGCCTCATTACTCGGACAGGAAGAACAATTCGCCGACCGTCGTGAAACCACCTAATGGGTTGCGACATGCGACCAGGCGCCTAGGTCGATTGGCTCGTCGGTGACTTCCTGGATTGAGAAAATCCCGTCCTTGAACAGCTCGACACCAGCACGATAGGCGGCGCTGCCAGAATCGTAAAACCCAACCACTTCACGGTCGCGCATCAAAGCGAACTGGTCCCGATGCTTGTCCAAAATGGTAGATAAGAGCCGATTAAAGGCGTCGTAGTTTTCATCGACCTCTCGCGCCTGAAGTTTCCGGTCCATCTGTTGCTCTCCAATGGACATTCAATTTAACAGATTGTGATTCCTAGGGGAATCCGGCGCTAACGTCTTGAAAAGACTCAAATTGGATGGCCGTCGGTGTCGACCAGCACCTCGCGGCGACCGACATGGTCCGGCTGTCCGACCAGCCCGTCCTTCTCCATCCGCTCGATCAGGCGGGCGGCGCTATTGTAGCCCACGCGCAGCTGGCGCTGGAGATAGCTGGTCGAGGCCTTCTGGCTTTCGGCGACGATCTGGATCGCCTTGCGATAGAGCTGGGTCTCGGGATCGTCCTCGCCGACCGGCTGCCCGTCGAACAGATAGCCGCCGTCCTCGGGCTCCTCGGTGACCGACTGGACATATTCGGGCGAGCCCTGCTTGCGCCAATGTTCGGCGACCGCGCGCACCTCCTCGTCGCTGACGAATGGCCCGTGGACGCGGATGATCTGCTTGCCGCCAGGCATGTAGAGCATGTCGCCCTTGCCCAGCAGCTGCTCCGCGCCCTGCTCGCCGAGGATGGTTCGGCTGTCGATCTTGCTGGTCACCTGGAAGCTGATGCGGGTCGGCAAATTGGCCTTGATCACGCCGGTGATGACGTCGACCGAGGGGCGCTGGGTGGCCATGATCAGGTGGATCCCCGCCGCGCGCGCCTTCTGGGCCAGCCGCTGGATCAGGAATTCGACCTCCTTGCCGGCGGTCATCATCAGGTCGGCCAGCTCATCGACCACCACGACGATCTGCGGCAGCACCTCATATTCCAGCTCTTCGGTCTCGTAGATCGGCTGACCGGAATCGGCGTCATAGCCGGTCTGGACCCGCCGGCCGAGGCGGGCGCCCTTGGCCTTGGCGTCGCGCACCTTGGCGTTGAAGCTGGCCAGCTGGCGGACGCCGAGGCTGGCCATCATCCGGTAGCGCTCTTCCATCTGCTCGACGGTCCATTTGAGCGCCCGGATCGCCTTGCCCGGCTCGGTGACGACCGGGGCGAGCAAGTGGGGGATGTCGTCATAGATGCTCAGCTCAAGCATCTTGGGATCGATCATGATCAGCCGGCATTCGTCGGGGCTCATCCGATAGAGCAAGGACAGGATCATGCAGTTGAGCCCGACCGACTTGCCCGAACCGGTGGTCCCGGCGACCAGCAGGTGCGGCATCGGCGCCAGGTCGGCGATGACCGGATCGCCGGAGATATTCTTCCCCAGGATCAGCGGCAGGGCCATATTCTGGTCCTCGAACGTCTGGCTGCCGATCAGCTCGCTCAGGGACACCGTCTCGCGCTTGTGGTTGGGCAGCTCGATGCCGATCACGCTGCGGCCGGGGATGGTGGCGACGCGCGCCGACAGCGCCGACATGTTGCGGGCGATGTCGTCGGCCAGTTGGATCACCCGGCTGGCCTTGATCCCGCTGGCCGGCTCCAGCTCGTACATGGTGACGACCGGGCCCGGCCGGACCTCGACGATGTCACCGCGGACGTGGAAATCTTCCAATACGCTCTCGAGCAGCCGCGCGTTGCGCTCCAGTCCGGCGCGATCGATCTGGCTCTTGCCCTTTTCGGGCGGAGCGGCGAGCAGGTCGAGCCCCGGCAGTTGGTAATTGTCGCCCAGCGCCAGGCTGGCCTGGCCCGGAAGCGCTCCCTTCCCCTTCCTGGGGTTGGGCTTGGCGGCCGGCGCGATCGGCCGGGCCGGGTCGGCCACCGCGACCATCGGGCGCGAGCGCGGCGGGGCGGCGACGCCGTCCTCGTCTTCGCCCTGCGCCGCGCGAGTCCGGCGTGGGCGGGGGAGCGGGGCGGATGGGTCGCGGCGCAGCTTGCCGGCGGCCCATTGCTTTTCCTCTGGCCGGATGCCGAGCGCGATCCAGCCGACGGCAAAGCCCGCCAGTGCCAATATGGCCATCAGCGCCAGCCGTAGCGGCCCCTCGATCGCCGGATTGCCAACCAGTGCCACCGCGGAGTCGACACCATAAGCTCCGGCGAGACCGAGCGCTCCGCCATAACCGGCAGGAAGGCCTGACACGGCCGAGCCGGCATAAAGTCCCAGCGCGATCCCGATCAGCGCCACTCCGATCGCCGCGGCCAGCAAGGCGCGCCGCATCCGCCCGGTATCGACCCCGCGCACCATGCGCAGGCCGACAAGCGCCACCAGCGGCAGGAACAGTGCCGAGGCCGGGCCGAACAAGAACAGCATCGCGTCGCTGGCATAGGCGCCGAAACTGCCGACCCAATTGGTCGGCGGACCTCCGGCGGCGGTCGACAGGCTGGGGTCGGTGCTCGAATGGGTTAGCAGGGCGACGCCCAGGGCGACCGCCAGCCCGATCAGGGCGACGCCGACGCTCTTGCGGACAAAGCCGCGGACCGAGGCTGCCAGCGTGTCCCGCCAGTCCGGTCCCAGATCCTTCTTCTGCGCGCGCTGCGCGGCCGTCGCCATGACGTCACTTCCCCCGGTGCACCAATTGCCAGCCATTGTGCCTTTCGCCGGACTCCGGAGCAAGGCTTCCCTCGCGCAGATGCGACGACTAGTGAGTGGGCCATGGATCGGGCAGACGTGATCATTCTCGGCGGCGGCCTCGTCGGACTGGCATTGGCCGCGGCACTTGACTCGAGCGGGCTCAGCTCGATTGTGATCGACCCTGCCGACCCGGAGGCGCGCAAAAATGCCTCGTTCGACGGGCGGACCAGCGCGGTTTCTTCCTCATCGCGGCGGATGTTCGACACGGTCGGAATCAGCGATCATTTTCCGGTTCCGGGCTGCCCGATCCGGCGGATCGAAGTGGCCGACGGACTGGATCCGGGTGGTCTCGCCTTCGATCCCGGCGATGACGAGGAGCCGCTCGGCTTCATGCACGAGAATCGGCACTTGCGCGCGGCGCTGCTCGCCCGCGCCGAGGCGGGACCGAACATCTGGCTGATGTGGAAGGCAAAGCCGGCCGAGGTGGTGCGCGGCGAGCATGGCGTGATGGTGCGGCTGGAAGACGGGCGAGTGGTTGGCGCCCCGCTGCTGATCGCGGCCGAGGGGCGCAACTCGCCGATGCGCGAGGCGGCCGGGATTCGCTGCGCCCGCTGGAAATATGACCATTCGGCGATCGTCTCGACGCTGCGCCACGAGCGGCCGCATGAGAATGTGGCCTACGAAATCTTCTACCCTCAGGGCCCGTTCGCGCTGTTGCCCATGACCGATGATCCGGGCGGTCATCGCTCCGCGATCGTCTGGTCGGTCAAGGCGGAGGATGCAGCCGGCTTCATTTCGCTCAGCGACGCGGATTTCGCCGCGGAGGCCGAAGCGGCGATGGGCGGCTTCCTCGGGAAGATCGGCCTGCTCGCGCCGCGCTCGACCTATCCGCTCGGCTTCCATCATGCGGCGCGGATCACCGATCATCGTCTGGCGCTGGTCGGCGATGCCGCCCATGGCATGCATCCGATTGCCGGGCAGGGGGTCAATGTCGGCTATCGCGACGCGGCGGCGCTGGCGCAGGTGCTGGTCGAGGGTGCCCGGCTCGGCCTCGACCTCGGCGACCAGCAACTGCTGAGCCGCTATCAGCGGTGGCGCAGCCTCGATACCTTCATGGTCAGCCTGGCCACCGACGGCCTGACCCGCATCTACGGCATTCCGGGCAGGACCGCGTCCAAGGTGCGCCGCTTTGGAATGAGCGTCATCAACCGGATCGGCCCCGTGAAGGACCGCCTGATGGCCGAAGCGCGCGGCACCAGCGGCGATCTGCCGCTGCTGCTTCGGGGGTTGCCGATTTAATCCTCCCCGGAACGGGGAGGGGGACCAGCGTAGCTGGTGGAGGGGGCCCGACGCCGGCGCGATGGAGGCCCATGCTCCAACTTCCCCCGGCAGTTCTGCGCCTGAACCTACTGCAGCGTTTGCCCCACGTCCGCTCCGCCCGGAGCCAGCCGCTGGAACTGCATCAGCTGGACGACCAGGTCGGCGCGGCCGGCGAGGGTCGGCTCCTCGAGCAGCGCCTGCTTGGCGCCCACATCGAACGGCGCGACTTGGGCAATGGCGTTGACCAGCATCTCATCGTCGAGCTGGCCGACCGCTTCCCAGTCGACTGCCAGTCCCAGGGCGTCGCCGAACCGCCGCGCCTCGCGCTCCACATCGGCCCGGACCACCAGTGCCAGCGGCTCCGGCTCCGAATCGTCAAAGGCGGACAGGTCGACGTCGGCCTGGCGATAGGAGGTGCCCAGATCGCGTTCGGCGATCAGGCGAAAGCGGTTCGAGCCGTGCAGCACGATGTTGAACCGTCCGTCGTCCAGCTCTTCCGCCGCGACGATCTCGCCCAGGCACCCGGTATGAAACAGTGGCGGAGGCTCGCCCACACCGCTTGGCTGGACCATGCCGATCCGGCCCGGCCCGGCCAACGCGTCGCGGACCATTTCGCGGTAGCGCGGCTCGAAGATGTGCAGCGGCAGCTGCGAGCGAGGGAACAGGATCGCTCCCGCCAGCGGGAACAGGGGGATTCGCGCGGGCTTGCTGCCCATCATGTGAACAACAGGGCCGACAGCCGCCGCCGCTGCGCGCGTGTCCAGGGATCTTCGAGCCCCGCCGCCTCGAGCATCTGCAGGAAACGGGTGCGCGCCGCTCCCTCGTTCCACTCCTTGTCGCGGGCAATGATTTCCAGCAGCGCGTCGGCTGCCCCGTCGCGGTCGCCGGCCGCCAGCCGCGCCTGGGCAATCGCAAAGCGGGCCTCATGATCGTCAGGGTCCGCCGCCAGCCGCGCTTCCTCCGCCGAAACATCGGCGGCGGGCGCTGCCGCGACCTCCAATGCCGCCCGCGCCCGGCTGATGGCGGGATGGCTGGCCTGCTCAGGCCCCAGCGCATCAAGCAGCGTGCGTGCTTCGTCCTTCTTGCCGCCTTCGATCATTGCCCGGGCCAGACCGCCAATGACCGCCGGATTGTCGGGGTCCATCTCGCGGATCTGGGCAAAGATATTCTCGGCGCGTTCCGCATCGCCCTCGCCCAGTACCTGCTCGCCCATGGCAATCAGCGGCTCTACCTGGGCGGCGATGTCCTGAGCCGCGCCCTGAACCGGCAGTTGGGCGAGCAGCTGGTCGAGGATCTTCTTCAGCTGCCCTTCGGTGCGGTAGCTGGTGAGGTCGGCGACCGGCTGGCCCTGGAAGATGGCGTAGACGGTCGGGATCGACTGGATGCGGAACTGGCTGGCGATCAGCTTGTCCTGCTCGATATCGATCTTCGCCAGCTTGACGCCCTTGTCAGCATAGTCGGCGGCAATTTTTTCAAGCACCGGGCCGAGTTGCTTGCACGGCCCGCACCAGTCGGCCCAGAAATCGAGGATGACGAGGCTGGTCATCGACGGCTCGACGACGTCGCGCTGGAAGCGCTGGATCGACTCCCGTTCAGCCTCGGTCATGCCCAGTGTCGCCACGCGTCGCTCCTCTTGTGGTGGCCCACGCATATGGGCCGCGGGACCACCGGCGGCAAGACGGCCAGTTAGGGGTTGCGGTCGCCAAGCGGAGTTGCTAGCTGCGCGCTCCACCCGACCGGACTTGCTTCCGGTCCGCCGATCGAGCGGGCGTAGCTCAGGGGTAGAGCACAACCTTGCCAAGGTTGGGGTCGAGGGTTCGAATCCCTTCGCCCGCTCCAGCTTCGCGCGGAGGATGTCCGGGGACATCCGAGCCCGAAGCTCAGCCAGTCCGGGATCGCGGAGCACAGCCTGTGCCCCACACAGGCGCGCACCGCGATGGCGAGCATGGAGCGCCCGGCGCAAAGCGACGGGGCGACATTTTTTCACCACCGCTAAGGTCACAAATGAACCGCCAAATGGCGCGTTCCTCCATGACCTTTGTGACCTTAGGCCGGCCGGCATTTCCCAAAACAATGGGGCGGCCCGGAAGTCCGAACCGCCCCGAATGAGTCTTTGATCCTGGACCCCGGATCGCAGTCCGGGGTCAAATAGGCGCCTGTTGGCTCCTATTTGATCTTGGCTTCCTTGAACTCGACATGCTTGCGCGCGACCGGGTCGTACTTGCGGAACGACATCTTCTCGGTCTGGTTGCGCGGGTTCTTCTTGGTCACATAGAAAAAGCCAGTGTCAGCAGTGCTGACCAGCTTGATCTTGACGGTTGCCGGCTTGGCCATCGCGAGAATCCTGTAGCGCTAGAAAAAATGAAGGCGGGCCGTGAGGCACCGCCCGAACCGCGGCTCCATGACGACCGGGGTCGATTCTGTCAAGCGAAAGGCCCGCTTGCTCCCTTTGACTCCTCGTTAACCATTTTCGGCGAGCCTTGGCGAGTGAACGGAGAATCACTCATGGCTGGCCTTGATTCGCTCAACATCGTCCGCGCTCGGATTGGCGAGCGCATCGCCGAGATCGAGGACCGCGTCGCGCGCCTCAAGCCGGTCGACATTTGCGCCAAGATGGAGGCCATTCGGACGATGGCCGCCGATCATGGCCTGGCCGCGCTGGAAGGGCTGGCCGACTATGCCGCCCACCACGCGCTGATGCCGGGCCATGTCGCCGCGACTCGCGCCTGCCTCGAGCATATGGACGAAGCCCTGATGAGCGACGACGCTGCGCACGACCGCGAATCGATCCTCGCCGCGCTGGCGATAAGGCTTCACTAGAGGCTCGCGCGCAGCCTGTCCGGGGGACAGGCGAGCACGGACCTGACCTACTCGCTCGCGCATTATGGCGAGGCCATGCGCGCCTTCTCCCAGCTGCTTGACGACCTGACCTACACCAGGTCCCGCAACTCGAAGCTCAAGCTGATCGGCGAATATCTTCGGGAAACCCCCGATCCCGATCGCGGCATCGCGCTGGCGGCATTGACCGGCACGCTCGACATCCCGGCGGTCAAACCGGCGCAGATCCGGGCAATGGCCGAGGAACGGGTGGATCCAGTCCTGCTCTACATGAGCCGCGACTATGTCGGCGACATGGCCGAGACTGTCTCGCTGCTGTGGCCGACGCCCGATGGCGAGCGCTGCGAGCTCGATGACGGTTCCTTGCGGATCTCGGACATCGTCGAGCGGCTGCGGCTGATCAGCCGGTCCGACGCTCCGGCGGTCCTGGCCGACATGCTCGACCGTCTGGATGCGTCGGGCCGGTTCGCATTGATCAAGCTGGCCACCGGAGCGCTCCGCGTCGGAATATCCGCGCGGCTGGCCAAGCAGGCGCTGGCCGACGCCTTCGCCCTCGACGTCGAACAGGTCGAGGAAGTGTGGCACGGCCTCAAGCCGCCCTATCGCGAGCTGTTCGACTGGGGCGAAGGCCGCGGGCCCCAGCCCACGGCCAGGGACGTCCCCATCTTCCGCCCCTTCATGCTGGCCCATCCTCTCGAAGAGACGCGCCTTTCGCTCGACGACTATGCGGCGGAATGGAAATGGGACGGGATTCGCGTCCAGCTGGTCCATGCTGGTGGACAGACCCGGCTCTACAGCCGCACCGGCGACGATATCAGTGGCAGCTTCCCCGACATCGCCTCGGCCTTCGCCCTCCCGGCGGTGCTCGACGGCGAGCTGCTGGTCAGGGGCGAGGTGCAGGGCGGCGCGGCGGCCAGCTTCAACGCGCTGCAGCAGCGGCTCGGGCGCAAGATCGTCAGCTCGAAGATGCAGAGCCAGTACCCGGCATTCGTCCGGCTGTATGACATACTCTTCGAAGGCCCCGAAGATCTGCGGCCGCTGCCATGGACCGAGCGGCGCGCCCGATTGGAGGCCTTCGTTCCGCGGCTCGATCCCGCCCGGTTTGACCTGTCGCAGCTGATCGGGGCCGAAAGTTTCGAAGCGCTGGAAGAGATGCGGCTCGCCGTGCGCAGCGAGGGCGTCGAAGGGATGATGCTGAAGCGCCGCGATTCGCCCTATGTCGCCGGCCGCCGGGCCGGCCATTGGTACAAGTGGAAGCGCGACCCGCTGACCGCGGACTGCGTGCTGATGTATGCCCAGCGCGGCTCGGGCAAGCGGTCCAGCTATTATAGCGATTATACGTTTGGCTGCTGGACTTCGGATGGCGATCTGCTGCCCGTCGGCAAGGCCTATTTCGGCTTCACCGACGAGGAGCTCAAATGGCTCGACCGACATGTCCGCAACCATACGGTCAACCGGTTCGGGCCGGTGCGCGAAGTGGATCGCAGCCTGGTGCTCGAAGTGGCGTTCGATTCGATCCACCGGTCGACCCGGCACAAGTCGGGCCTCGCCATGCGCTTCCCGCGCATCAGCCGCATCCGCACCGACAAGCCCCCACAGGAGGCCGATCGGATCGAAACGCTCGAAGCAATGGCGACTTGAAACAAAAAGTCCGCCCGGATCGCTCCGGACGGACTTTTGTTCTCCCCGCTCTAGGGAAACTTCTAGCTGAGCGGCTGCAGGTTCACCGCCGCATATTTGCCGCGGCGGTCGACCTCGATGTCGAACTCGAACCGGTCGCCCTCGTTGATGGTCGGCAGGCCGGCGCGTTCCACCGCCGAGATGTGGACGAAGGCATCGGGCTGGCCGTCATCACGGCTGATGAATCCGAATCCCTTCATCGCGTTGAAGAATTTGACGGTGCCCTGGGCCTTTTCGCCGGTCAGCTGACGCTGCGGACCACCACCGCCACCGAAGCCGCCACCCTCGCGGGGCGCACCTTCGCGCGGGGCCGAGGAGCGGACGACTTCCATCGGCTCTCCCTCGATCTTGAGGTTGGTCGCCGAAATGCGTCCGCCGCGATCGACCAGCGTGAACTCGAGCGGCTGGCCGTCGGCCAGATCGGTCAGGCCGGCCTGTTCGACCGCCGAGATGTGAACGAACACATCTTCGCCGCCATCGTCGCGGACGATGAAGCCGAATCCCTTCTGCGGATTGAAGAATTTGACGGTGCCCTTGCCCTCGCCGACAACCTGGGCCGGCATCCCGCCAGCACCGCCGCCACGAAAACCACCGCCACCGCCAGCGCCGCCGCCGAAGCCGCCACCGCCGCCGCGAAAGCCACCGCCGCCGCCAGCGCCGCCGCCGAAGCCGCCAGCGC
>JALYNQ010000055.1 GCA_030773115.1 Pseudomonadota bacterium | reverse complement strand
ACGGCAGCCCCGACGTCGAAAGCCTGGGGCGCTTACGGGATGCGGCTTCAGGCATTCAGATCGTCCTACACCGCGCCGTCGACCTGGCGCCTGATCCGGTCGAGGCGGTCGGGCTGGCCTGCTCCCTCGGCTATGATCATGTGCTGAGCTCAGGCGGTACCGTCGCGGCCACAGATGGTGCGGCGACTCTAGCGCGAATGGTTGCCGTTGCCGCCGGTCGAGCTTCGATCATCGCCGGAAGTGGTGTCACTCTAGACAATGTCGCGGACTTGGTTGGCGAAACTGGGGTCCCGGCGGTTCACTCTTCGGCGTCCACACCGGATGAATGGACGGATCCGCGCATTGCAGCCTTCGGTTTTGGGCTGTCCTTGCAGCGCCGAACGGATCCGGCGAAGGTGGCCGCATTGCGTGCGGCTCTTGAAAATCTGTGAATACCAAAATAAGACTTATAGGACCTATTGCCGTCCATCGTGGGGCGCTGTATCAGTCGGCGGTCATGACGGCGCGGTATCATTCTGCGGGGGTAACGACCAAAATATGAGCTTTTCTGCGCAGATTGGAACTTTGCGGCCGGACAATCCGGCACCCCTCTATCTACAGCTGCAGCAATTGCTGCGCGATGCCATTCAGCGGAATGTCCTCAACCAGGACGACGCGATCCCCGCGGAGCGCGACCTTGCCACTGAATATGACGTGTCACGCATCACCGTGCGCAAGGCCATCGGCGGCTTAGTCGAGGAAGGGCTGCTGACTCGCCGTCGCGGTGCCGGCACGTTCGTTGCCGGGAGGGTTGAGAAGAGCTTCTCCAAACTCTCGTCCTTCACCGAGGACATGATCGCGCGTGGGCGGGTGCCGAGCAGCAGCTGGGTAAGCCGGGTTGAAGGCTCGGTCACGCCGGAAGAGGCTTTGACGCTGGGTCTCTCTCCCGGTGCCCACGTCTACCGCTTCCAGCGTATCCGCTATGCCGACGAAGTTCCGATGGCTGTCGAGATCTCGACCATTGCCGGCTATTGCCTCCCGTCGCTCGATACTGTCCAGGAATCGCTGTACGCCGCTCTGGAGAGGGCCGGGAACCGGCCGGTCAGGGCGCTTCAACGCTTGCGGGCCGTCCCCTTTGGTACGGAGCATGCACGAATGCTGGGCGTCGACGCCGGCCACGCGGGCCTGCTCATCGAACGTCGTGGATTCCTGCGCGATGGGCGTGCCGCCGAATGCACTCAATCCTTCTATCGCGGCGATGCCTATGATTTCGTCGCCGAGCTTACCGATTTCTAGGTGGCTGCCAAAGAGGACATACTCGCCCGCCACACATTGATGGGCAGTGAGGCGAGCGAAACGCCGCAGGTCGTTGAACGTCAGCTGGCGGCTAATGAGCGAACTTTGGCCGAGCTTGGCGAGCGCCTTCGTCACGCGCCCCCGTCCGTGGTCGTAACCTGTGCTCGCGGATCGTCGGATCATGCGGCGACCTACGGCAAGTACCTCATCGAGACTCTTCTCGGAGTGCCGGTGGCATCGGCTGCTCCCTCGGTCGCCTCGCTTTACGCTGCACCGCCTCGAACCCAAGGTGCGCTGTTGATCGCCGTATCCCAGTCCGGTCGGAGCCCGGACTTGATCGCCACTGTTGATGCCTACCGCAAGTCAGGGACGCATGCAGTCGTCCTGGTCAATGACCTCGACTCCCCGCTTGCGGCGATGGCCGATACCTTGCTGCCATTGCATGCGGGGCCGGAGCTGGCAGTGGCCGCGACCAAGTCCTGCATCGCTGCGCTGGCCGGGTTGGCCGCGATAGTCGCTGTCTGGAGCGATGATGCAAAATTCCGCGAGGCTTTGCGCAATCTACCGCAGATGCTTGAGCAGGCGCTGGAACTCGACTGGTCGGCGGGAGCGGATGCCCTGCAGGAAGCGAGGCAAATGTTTGTGCTGGGCCGCGGGTACAGCTTCGGCATTGCCCAGGAGGCTGCGCTCAAGCTCAAGGAGACCTGCTCGATCCAGGCCGAACCGTTCAGTTCGGCGGAAGTTCGGCACGGCCCGATGCGGGTCATCGAGCGGGGCTTCCCCGTGCTCGGCTTCGCTACGTCGGACAGTGCTGGCGACGATGTCGCCTCGACTGCGCGCGAGTTTGCCGAGGGCGGCGCGACAGCATTTGTTGCGGGGCAGGGCGGAGACCTTCCTATCGTCCTCGGACATCCCGCGCTTGAGCCGATCGCGATGCTCGCCTCCTTCTACGGAATGGCGGAGCGGCTTTCGTTGGCACGCGGCATGGATCCCGATTCTCCGCCTGGCCTTGCAAAAGTGACGAGCACGAGATGAGTGTCGTTCGCTTCACTGGCGGCCACGTCGCGACGGCTTCTGGCGTCCTCGAGGACGCAGAGATTACGGTCGACCGCGGTCGCATTGAGTCGATCGAACCGTTGACTGACGAGGCTGGTGCCATCGACCTCGAAGGGGGCTGGGTCCTGCCTGGCTTTATCGACACGCAGGTAAATGGCGGTGGCGGAGTCCTGTTCAACGAGGCGATCGACGTAGAAGGCATTGCCGCGATTGGTGCGGCGCACGCGCGCTTCGGCACGACCGGCTTCCTCCCGACCCTGATCAGTGAAGATGCCGACCGGATCGGAGCGGCGCTGGACGCAGTCGACGAGGCCATAGACGCCGGAGTTCCGGGTGTCCTCGGAGTGCACATCGAAGGTCCGGTGCTCAATCCGGCGCGCAATGGAATTCACGACGCCGCGAAGTTCCGGCGTTTCGATCCGTCGCTGATCGAGCTTCTGACGAGGCCCAGGCGCGGCCGGGTCCTGCTGACGATCGCTCCGGAGCTGGTCGACCCGGCCGACATCGCGACCCTTGTAGGCGCAGGGGTGATCCTTAGTGCCGGGCATACCGAGGCTTCATTCGAGACGGCAATGGCGGCGTTCGACGCCGGGGTCACCGGAGTCACCCATCTCTTCAACGCCATGCCGCCGATTTACCAGCGGGCACCTGGCATTGCCGGCGCGACTCTCGACGATCCGCGGCCGTGGAGTGGGTTGATCGTCGATCGGGTGCATGTCGCCGCACCGGTTTTGCGGATGGCACTGAAGCTTCGGCCGTTTGATCGGTTGATGCTCGTCACTGATGCCATGCCCTCGGTCGGCTCGGAGCAGAAGAGTTTCATGCTGCACGGGCGCCGGATCGACGTCGCGAACGGTCGCAGCGTTCATGCCGACGGAACGCTGGCTGGCTCCGATCTCGACATGGCGACAGCAGTTGCGAATTGCGTCGACGAGTTGGGCTTGACACCCGAAAGAGCTTCGCTGCTCGCTTCGACCAATCCAGCCGCATTTCTTGGGCTTTCGCACGAGCGCGGGGCTCTTGCCCCGGGCCTCAGGGCCGACTGGATTGTCCTCGATGCTGATCTCCGGCCGGTCCAGACGCACATCGCCGAAGGGTCGGCATGAGATGAAGCTCGACCGCCGCGAGCTGTTACTAGGTAGCGCGGTGGTCGCCCTCGCCGGGGGAGTCGCGCCCGCCTTTGCGGCAGAGCGCAGCGATGGAGCCGGGGCGTTGCCGATGCCGCTGCCGCTGGGCTCCGCGCTGCCGCGACTGCCAGTGCCGGACCCGAGCCGAGTTCTGCTCAATCGCGGCTGGCTGTTCCACGAGGGCGATATCGTGGCGCCGATGCCGCGGACGCACGACGCTACATATCAGAGCGTGAAGGCGGGCAATGCGCAGGGCGCCGCCGCAGTCGACTATAACGACAGCGACTGGCAGCAGGTGACCCTGCCGCACGACTGGGCCTCGTTCCAGCCATTTGTGGAAACGGCGAATGTCTCGCAGGGTTATCGTCCGCGCGGCATCGGCTGGTACCGCCGCACGCTCCGCCTGGAGCCCGAAGATCGCGGCAAAATGATCGAGCTGCAGTTCGGCGCCATCGCCACCCATGCGACCATCTGGATCAACGGCAGCGTCGTTGCGCACAACTGGTCCGGCTACAACAGCATCTACATCGACATGACGCCGTTCGCCCGCTTTGGCGACGAACTCAACGTCATCGCCATCCGCGTCGACGCTAACGCGATGGAAGGCTGGTGGTATGAAGGCGCCGGCCTGTATCGCCACGTCTGGCTGGCGCGGCGAGCACCCGTATCCATTGCAACCGACGGCATTCATGCCGACCCGCGTCGCGATGCTTCGGGAGCATGGACCTTGCCAGTGACGATCGCCCTGGCAAGCATCGAGCAGCAGCCAGCGTCAGTTAAGTTGGACGCCGTCCTCCACGACCCGTCCGGCCGTGCGGTCGCGACTGACTCATCGCAGACGCTGGTTCCGGATCTCGGCAGCAACGAGACGGCGATGGTTCTGCCGGTGCCCAATCCCGAGCTGTGGTCGGTCGAGCGGCCGACGCTTTACTCGCTGCGGGTGCGCGTCCGGCGCGACGGAGCGATCGTGGACGAGCGACGCCTGTCGATCGGTTTTCGAACCATCCGTTTCGATGCCGACCGTGGCTTCTTTCTCAACGGGCAGCCGGTGAAGCTAAAGGGCGTGTGCATTCATCAGGATCATGCCGGGGTTGGCACCGCCTTGCCCGACTCGATGATCGCCTGGCGCCTGCAGCGCCTCAAGGACATGGGCTGCAACGCCTTGCGCTCGACGCACAATGCCCCGGCGCCGGAGCTTCTCGACTGGTGCGACCGGCTGGGGATCCTGGTGATGAACGAGAACCGGCTGTTCAATCCAAGCTCCGACTACATGCCCCAGCTCCGCTGGCTGGTGCGGCGCGATCGCAATCATCCGAGTGTGATCCTGTGGTCGGTGTTCAATGAAGAGCCGATGCAGGGGACCGAGTCCGGAGTGGCGATGGTCCGGCGTATGGCGCACGCGGTGCATGAGCTCGACGACAGCCGGCCGGTGACCGCGGCGATGAACGGCGCATTCTTCAATCCGGTCAACGTCGCCCAGGTCGTCGATGTCACCGGCTTCAACTATTACCAGAGCGACTACGACCGCTACCGCCAGCTCCATCCGCGCAAGCCGATGACGAGTTCGGAGGACACGTCCGCCTTCATGACCCGCGGGGAATTTGCGAGCGATCCAAAGCGCCACATCGCTTCGTCGTACGACACCGAACATGCAAGCTGGGGCGACAGCCATCGCAACGCCTGGAAGAAGATCGCCGAACGACCGTTCATCGCCGGCGGGTTCGTCTGGACCGGCTTCGACTATCACGGAGAGCCGACGCCCTACGCCTGGCCGACCATCTCGAGCTTCTTCGGAATCATGGACTTGTGCGGTTTTCCAAAGGCCGCATTCGACATCCACCGCGCGCACTGGGTCGACGATGAGCCGGTGGTGGCGCTGTTTCCGCACTGGAACTGGCCGGGGCGCGAAGGTCAGCGGATCAAGGTCATGGTGATGTCCAATGCCGAACGGGTGGCGCTGCGGGTCAACGGGCGCCTCGTGGGCGAGGCGGCAGTCGACCGGCTGATGGGCAACAGCTGGGACGTGCCCTATGCGCCCGGCCGCATCGAGGCGATTGCCTACCGCGGCGGCCGTGAGGTGGCGCGAGCGGCGCAGGAAACGACCGGAACGCCGGTCGCCCTCCGGCTCACGCCCGCCCGAATGGTCATGGCGGGCGATGGCGAGGACGCTCAGCCGATCACCATCGACGCGATCGATGCCAAGGGCCGCCACGTCCCGACTGCCAATCTACCGGTGCGATTCAGCGTCGAGGGCGCCGAAATCATTGGCGTCGGCAACGGCGATCCGAACAGCCACGAGTCGGAAAAGGGCGATGCGCGCCGGCTGTTCAACGGGCTTGCGCAGCTGATCGTTCGGGCGAGTGAGCGGACGCAGCCGATCGTCGTTCGAGCGAGCGCACCCGAGCTTCGTCCGGCCACCCTTCGCCTTCGGCGGATTGCCAGAGAACCGCGGCCCCAGGTTCCGATCGCTCCACCGCGACCAAAGGCGGCTGCCAAATGACGGGTCTACGAGACGATTCCTTCACGATTGCCGCTCCGCTCGCCGGATGGGTGGTTCCGCTCGCCGCCGTGCCGGATCCGGTGTTCGCCGAGCGGATGCTTGGTGACGGGATCGCGATCGATCCGATCGGCGATACGCTATTCGCCCCGTGCGACGGCGAAATCCTGACGGTCAACGAGGCGCGCCACGCGCTCAGCTTGCGCTGCGCGAGCGGAGCCGAATTGATCCTCCACCTCGGCATCGACACGGTCGCGCTTCAAGGCGAGGGGATCGAGGCGTTCGTCAAACCCGGCGATCGCGTCGCTACCGGCGATCCGCTGCTGCGGTTCGATCTGGACCTACTGGTGCGCCGCGCGCCGGCCGTCGTCACCCCGATCATCGTCTGCGACCCGCAGCGATTTGCGGTCGAGGTCATCGCTGAGGGGCAGGTCGAACCGGGTGAAGCGCTGCTGCGCGTGCGGCCGGTCGGTGAGATATCCGCCTCGCGTGCAGCGAGCGGCCCTACGCAGGCCCGGCAAGTCCAGGTTGCCCTCGCGCACGGGATTCATGCGCGGCCCGCGGCGAGGCTCGTGGCGGCGTGTCGCGGTCTCGATGTCGAAGCCACCATCTTCCACGATGACAAGAAGGCGAGTGCGTCGAGCGCCATCGGCCTGCTGGGGCTCGGAGCAGGGCATGGCGCGATCCTCAGGATCGAGGCGCGTGGCGCGGACGCCGACGCGGCGCTCGATGCCATAACGGCAATCCTGACCCACGATTTACCGGAGGAGGAAGCGCCGCCTGCCGCAGTTCCGGCGATGACCGGTCCGGGCCTCATCGGCGTTCCGGCGGCGCCCGGATTGGCGATTGGGCCTGCTCACTGGCTGCACAGGCAAACGATCGAGATCGCCGAAGAAGGGGAGGGGATTGAGATCGAGCGCGCAAAGCTCGATTCGGCGCTCGCCAACGTCCGCGACGAAATGCGAACGGAGTCGGCGGCACCTGGCCCCCGAGGGGCAGTGATCGGCGCGCAGCTCGCCTTGCTCGACGATCCCGCGCTCGCCGGTGCGGCTCATGCGGAGCTTGAGTCAGGGTCCAGCGCCGCCGCAGCGTGGAGAAATGCGACGGAGGCACAATCCGCCATCCTCCTCGCAAGCGGCGACCGGCGGATCGCCGAAAGAGCCGAGGATCTGCGCGATATTGAGGGTCGGTTGCTCGCGGAGCTGCTTGGCCAGAAAGCTTCGGAGACGCAGGTGCCCGAGGGTGCGATCGTGCTGGCCGATGAGCTGCTGCCTTCGCAGATCGTGATGCTCGACCCGGCCAAGGTCGCCGGCATCGCGCTCATCCGGGGCGGGCCCACGTCGCATGCCGCGATCCTGGCGGCGGGAATGGGCCTGCCGATGGCCGTTGCCTTCGGCCCGGCCTTGAGCGGCATTGGCGAGGGCTCGACCGTGATCATCGATGCCGATTGCGGCAGTGTCGATCCTGATCCGCCGGCGGAGCGCCTGGAGGAGGCTAGGGCGCGGATCGAGCGTCGCGTGACCGCCGAAGCGGTTGCTCGCGAGGCGGGTGATGCCTTGTGCTGCACGAGCGACGGCACCCGCATCGAAGTTTTCGCCAATCTCGGATCGCTCGCCGATGCCGAGACCGCAGTCGCCCAGGGCGCCGAAGGCTGCGGCCTCCTCCGCACCGAATTCCTGTTCCTGGACCGATCGACCCCGCCCAGCGAAGCGGAGCAGCTCGCACAATATCAGGCGATCGCCGACGCTCTTGGCGATCGCCCGCTGATCGTTCGGCTGCTCGACGTCGGCGGCGACAAGCCGGCACCTTATCTGGACCTCGCGGCGGAGGAAAATCCGGCGCTCGGCCTTCGCGGGATCCGGGTCGGGCTGGCCAGGGCCGATCTTCTGGAGACGCAAATTCGCGCCATCCTGTCGGTCGAGCCCAAGGGCCGCTGCCGGATCATGGCGCCAATGGTCGCCAGCCTGGCCGAACTCGAGGCCGTTGCGGCAATGATCGATCGACTCGGCGGTGGCGCCGAAATCGGTGTGATGGTGGAAACGCCCGCTGCCGCGATGACGGCAGACCTGCTGTCGCGGCGCGCGAGCTTCCTGTCCATCGGAAGCAACGATCTCACCCAATATGCGCTCGCCATGGATCGCGGGAACGCCTCGGTCGCCGCCGGAGTCGATGGGCTTCATCCCGCCGTCTTGCGATTGATTGCCCGCGCCTGCGACGATGCGCGCAAACAGGGGACGCTCGTAGCCATTTGTGGCGGACTCGCTGCGGACCCCCTTGCCGTGCCGATCCTGATCGGTCTCGGAGTTCGGGAGCTCTCCGTTCCGCCGACCCGCATTGCCGCCACGAAGGCTGTAGTCGGGCAACAGACGCTGAAAGCGTGCGAAGCGCTGGCGGCCGAGGCGCTCGCGCTGGACTCGGCGGCGGCGGTCCGAGCGTTCGTCGCAGCATTCGAAAGGAATGTGCCGTGAAATCGCCGATGCTCTTCCTTCAGCCGCTAGGGCGTGCGCTCATGCTGCCGATCGCGGTGCTTCCAGTCGCGGCGCTCATGCTCCGGCTCGGCCAGCCGGACCTGCTCGACATTGGTTTCGTAGCCGCGGCCGGGGCAGCTATTTTCGACAATCTGGGGCTGCTCTTTGCGGTCGGTGTAGCTGTCGGCTTTTCGCGTGACGGCCACGGCGCGGCATGCCTCGCCGGCGTCACTTGCTATCTGGTCACGACCAAGGGCGCGGAAGCGCTTCTCACTGTGCCGCCAGACGTCGCTGCTGGTTTGGCGGAAGATGCGGGCAAGGCGGTGATCGCAGCCTGGCGAACGGCGGCGATCCATCGCTTCGATGTCCCGATCGGGATCGTCTCGGGGGTCATCGGCGGGCTGTTCTACAACCGCTTCTCGACGTTCAAGCTTCCCGACTATCTCGCCTTCTTCGCGGGTCGCCGCTTCGTGCCGATCATCAGCGGCGTCGCCGGGCTGTTCCTGGCAGGGCTGCTCGGCACGGCTTACGGTCCGCTGAACTCGGGTGTCGACACGCTCAGCCTGGCGGTGGTGAACGCCGGCGGCTGGGGTCTGTTCGCGTTCGGAGTACTGAACCGCCTGCTCATTGTGACCGGCCTTCATCACATCCTCAACAATGTCGCCTACTTCATCATCGGCGACTGGCACGGAACGACCGGCGACCTGCGCCGCTTCTTTGCCGGAGATCCCTCCGCCGGCGCCTTCATGAGCGGCTTCTTTCCGGTGATGATGTTCGGCCTGCCGGCGGCCTGCCTGGCAATGTACCATGAGGCGCTGCCCGAGCGGCGGAAGGCTGTGGGCGGATTGCTGCTCAGCGGCGCCCTGACCTCCTTCCTGACCGGGGTCACCGAGCCGATCGAATTCAGCTTCATGTTCCTCGCACCGCTGCTGTACGGAATTCACGCGGTCCTGACCGGCCTCTCCGAAGTGATCATGAACGCGCTCGGGGTTCGGCTCGGGTTCGGCTTCTCCGCGGGCCTGTTCGACTATGTGCTGAACTTCGGGCAGGCGACCCGGCCGCTGATGCTCCTACCGGTCGGCGCCGCCTATGCGCTCGCTTATTATGCGATTTTCCGATTCGCGATCCGGCGCTGGAACCTGGCGACTCCGGGCCGTGAACCGGTCGAGGCGGCTCATGCTCCGGCGGCCGCGCTCGGCGAGCGAGGACCCGCCTTCGTCGAGGCCCTCGGCGGAGCCGCAAATTTGCGGGAAGTCGGAGCCTGCACCACACGCCTGCGGCTTGTGGTGGCGGATTCCGCGCGAATCAATGACGCCGCCCTTCGCGCGCTCGGCGCTCGTGGCGTGCTCAAGCCATCCGCCGAAACGGTCCAGGTGGTGCTCGGCCCGATTGCCGATTCCGTCGCCATGGACATTCGCTCCGCGCTGGATAGCACCGCGTCCGGGCCTTCAGCGGTCCTTCCCGAAGCTCGCGAGGCCGAAGCACAGGTGCCGGAGGCCATCGTGCAAGCGCTTGGCGGACCTGGGAAAATTCAACAGGCAAGCCACTATCATGGCCGCTGGCGGATCGAGCTCACCGGGGATTTGCCGGCCGATGCCAAACCAACCGCCGAGGGCGTCCGCTCGATCGTGCGGGTGAAGCCCAATCTCGTGCACGTCCTGATTGGCTGACTAGCTAGTCGAGGGACCAAACGCGTACCAATCTCTTTGACTCGGCGCCTCGCTTCGTGAGTGTGAGAATCTCACCGAATCTGTTGCAAATGCGTGACGGTGAATACCAAAATTCCGATTTGGTATTAAATTGATATGGCACCTGCGCAAACCCGGCCCTAGCGACACTCGGGGAGATTTGATGCGCGATTCGCCATTCCGGACCTGTGGAGCTTGCCAATGATGGCCGCGAGTCGCCGCGGCGTCATTCTGGGTGGCGTGGGCCTGGTTGCCGGCGCGTCGCTGACCGGAGCCGCGGAGCCCACCGGCGCTATCATCGTCTCGACCTGGGATTTCGGCGCGGCCGCGAATGCGGCGGCGCTGGCGCGGCTGCGCGCGGGGGGAAGCCTGCTCGACGCGGTCGAGGCGGGCGCCATGGTGCCCGAGGCGGATCCGGCCAACCATTCGGTTGGGCTCGGCGGCTTTCCCGATCGTGATGGCGTGGTGACGCTCGACGCAATCATCATGGACGACGCCGGCCACCTCGGCGCGGTCGCCGCGCTTGAGGACACGGTTCACGCCGTATCCGTCGCACGGCGGGTCATGGAGCGCACACCGCACACGTTGCTCGTTGGGGCTGGGGCGACGCGTTTCGCGCGCGAGCAGGGCTTCCCCAGCCGCAACCTCCTCACCAGGGAATCCGAGGCCGCGTGGCGCGAGTGGTTGAAGAGCTCACGCTACAAACCCGTCCCGAATATTGAGAACCAGAACAGGCCGCCCAATGGCTCGGCGCTGGACCATGACACGATCGGCATTCTGATCCGCGGCGCCGACGGCCGCTTGGCCGGCGCCTGCACGACGTCGGGAATGGCGTTCAAGCTGCACGGACGGGTCGGCGATTCCCCGCAGTCGGGAAGCGGCCTGTTCGTCGAAGCGGGCGTCGGCGCCGCCACCGCGACCGGGGTCGGCGAGGAAGTCACTCGGATCGCGGGGACAGCCCGGGTCGTCGCCTCAATGCGCGGCGGAATGTCGCCCGCGGCCGCCTGCCGCGAAGCCGTTGAGCATATCGCCCGGCTTCGCAGGGACGCCGTGAAGGACGTCCAGGTCGGCTTTCTCGCACTTGGCCGAGACGGATCGGTCGGCGCGCACGCGCTCCTGCCTGGATTTACCTACGCCGTCACCGATGCGGCAGGGATCACGAAAGTCAGTTCCGCAGCAAGTTTGCGAGTTTGAGTAAGTTGAAACACGGCCGACACTGATCGGCAGAAAAAAGGGGCCCACCATGAAGTTGAAGTTTCACCACCTGCTGATCAGCACTGCCTTGGCCGGCGTTCCCGTGTCGGCCCTGGCCCAAAGCGCGCCGGAAGCCGAGACCGCTACGACTGCGGACGAGGAATCCAGCGACCCGCAGGCCGCAGAAAGTGAATTCGAAGGCGCCATCATCGTCACTGGTACGCGAATCCAGCGGCCGAACGTGACGTCGGCCGCCCCGATCACCTCGGTGACGTCGCAGGAAATCAAGGCACAGTCGCCGATCAACATCGAGGAGGTGCTCAACCGCCTTCCGCAGGTCGCTCCGGACAGCCAGCAGAATTATCAGGACTCCGATGGCCGCCAGCGGATCAAGCTGCGCAATCTCGGCTTTGAGCGAACACTGGTGCTCATCGACGGCAAGCGTCTCGGCACCCAGAACGGCCAGGACGCCGGAATCATCCCGCCGACGCTTGTCGATCGGATCGACGTGCTCACCGGCGGTGCATCGTCGGTCTACGGATCGGACGCGGTCGCCGGCGTCGTCAACTTCATCCTGAAGAAGAACTTCACGGGCATCCAGCTCGACGGCAATTACAGCTTCTACAATCATGACAACAAGGCGAACATCGTCACCGACGCGGCCGAAGCGTCCGCATTCCCGACGCGGCTTGGCCATGCCAATGACGGCGGACGCATCGACCTCACGCTAACGGCGGGCACCAAGCTGTTCGACGCGCTGAGCCTCTCGGGCTTCGTCAATTACCGCAAGGGCGACCTGGTGCCTTACGACGCCCGCTCGACCTCGGCTTGTCAGCTGCTGCAGACCGGCAAGGACGGTCCGCTGTCCTGTTCGCGGTCGACCTATTCGCCGAGCGGCTACATCTCGCCGCGCTCCGGTGCAAACAGCGGCACGGCCTACGTCAATAACCCCGACGGCACGCGCACATTCGTGCCCTTTGGAGTTGGCGCCGGCAATGCTGCCAACCCGTTCGACGGCTATTCCTATCAGCGCGAGTTCAAGCGGTGGAACGCGGGCGGCTTCGCTAACTGGGAAGTCACCCCCGACGTCGAGCTCTATGGCTCGGCCATCTGGTTCCGCGACAAGTCCGCCAACCGCTTCCCGACGCGGGTGTTCAGCTACACCGTGTTCGGCGGCACGCCCTATCAGGTGAACTGCAACAATCCGTTCCTGTCGGCGTCGCAGGCGACGACTTTGTGCGGCGCGGCGGCGGGCACTTCGACGCTTGTTCCGTTGGAGGTGCGCTATCGTTTCAACAACCTACCTCACGTCCTCGACACTTACGTCAACTCGGGCCTCCGCAGCACCGCCGGCGTTCGCGGTGATCTGGGCGATGCGTGGACCTACGACGTGGGCGGAGTCGTCGCCCGCAACGAGCAGGAGTGGCAGTGGGGAAGCCCGCACAGCTTTGATCGCGTGAACAACGCGCTCAACGTCGTGAACGTCAACGGCACGCCGACCTGCGTTTCGGCCGATCCGGGCTGCGTGCCCTTCGACGCGTTCAGCGCCAACAACAACGACCAGGCGCTGGTCGACTACCTCTTCAACGCGCCGGACGGTCACATGATCAACGTCAGCAAGCTCTATGACGCGCAGGCGAACGTCACCGGCGATCTCGGCAAATATGGCATCACCTCGCCCTTCGCCGAGGACGGCATTGCCGTGGCCTTCGGTCTCGAGTGGCGCAAGGACCACTTCAAGTCGCGTTCCGATGGGCAATTCCTTGAAACCGCGTTTGGCCAGTGCCTCCCTGGCGAAGCAATACCTAGCGACCCCAGCGCCTATTGCGTCACTAGCAACCTCAAGCAGACGGCCAAGGAAGCCAACGCCGAAGTCCAGGTGCCGCTCGTCCAGCACAAGCCGTTCGCCGACCTGCTGCAGGTGAATGGCGGCGTCCGCCTGTCCAAGTATAGCGGCAACCCCGACGCCTTCACGACGTGGAAGGCTGAGTTCCTCTACGCGCCCGTAAAGGACGTGACGTTCCGCGCCTCGTTCAACAAGGCGCAGCGCGCTCCGACGGTGATCGAGCAGTTCCAGGCGACGAACATCAGCTTCTCGCGCCAGGGTGGATCGCAGAACGACTTCTGCGCTCCGGTTTCGCGGCAGATCCCTGATCCGAACAATCCGGGCCAGACGATCACCACGACGGCGCCGTTGGCCCCGATCGAGGTGTGTCGCGCCACCGGCCTGGCGGATTCGCTGTACGGCAGCCCGACCCTGCTATGCCCTGACAATCAGTGCACGGTGCGGTCCGGCGGCTTCACCGTAGATCCGGAAACGGCCTATACGCAGACCTACGGCCTCGTGGTGAAGCCTAGCTTCATTCCAGGTTTGGTCTTCTCGGTCGATCGCTACCGGGTGAAGATCAACAACTCGATCGGCTACAATGACGACAATTACTACATGGAGGGCTGCCTGCGCTCGGATGGCGATCCGTTCTTCTGCTCGGGCATCGTCCGCGCGCCGGACGGCACCCTCTACGCGGCCGCTAGCAGCAATCCGACAAGCGGCTTCATCCGTGCCGGCACGACCAACTATTATTACTCGATCGCCCGTGGCTATGACTTCCAGGCGAACTATGCGCTGAACCTTGACGACCTGGGCCTGGGCAACGCGGGGCGGCTGAACTTCGACTTCAACGGCTCGCTGACCACCTTCGCAGGTGGCCAGGATTCGCCGCTGCAGCCGAAGCGCAACTGCGCCGGATATTATGGCAACGGCTGCGGCCAGCTGATCCCCGAGTGGGTGCACTCCCTGCGGACTACCTACACGACGGCGGACCGGTTCTTCAGAGCTTCGTTCAACTGGCGTTACGTAGGCTCGCTCACCCATGCCGACAATTCGGGCGATCCCGCGATCGGCGGAACTCCGGAGCGTGAGCGCGACACCTTCTATCGCATCTCGCCGAAGAGCTATTTCGACCTGGCGCTGATGTTCAACGTGCAGGACCGCTACCAGCTGCGGCTGATCGCCAACAACCTGTTCGACAAGTCGGCTCCGATCCTGCCGAACTCCTACGACGTCAGCCTGGCGCGCAGCAACACCATCCCGCAGCGCTACGATGCCATCGGCCGCAACATCGTCGTCGGAGCGACCGTCAAGTTCTGAGCTCCTCGCGAGGTGGCGGTCTCGGGTAACCGCGATCGCCACCCGCGGATGACGAAGTAGATGAGCGCTTCCGCACAATATGTCGGGGTCGAACTGGGCGGCACCAAGTGCGTCTGCACGCTGGCGCGGTCGCATGAGGAGATTCTCGACCAGGCGACGATCCCGACCACCACTCCTGGCGAGACGCTTGGAGCGATCGAGCAGCTCCTCGGTCGTTGGCGCGACGAGCATGCGGTGCGATCGCTCGGGATCGGCAGCTTCGGACCGGTCGATCTCGACCGCTCTTCGCCGACCTACGGTTTCATCACTACGACCCCGAAGCCTGGTTGGGCTGGAACCGACGTCGCCGGACGTCTGCAGCGCCTGCTGGACGTTCCGGCCGGCTTCGACACCGACGTCAACGGCGCCGCGCTCGCCGAGCAGAAATGGGGTGCCGGGCGGGAGTTCGCCGACCTCGCCTATATCACCGTCGGCACGGGCGTGGGCGTCGGGCTGGTCGTCAATGGCAAGCCGGTACACGGCTTCGCTCATCCCGAGCTAGGCCATATTCGCGTTGCACGCCGCAACGGCGACGACTGGCCCGGCGCCTGCCCATTTCACGGCGACTGCGTCGAGGGGCTCGTCGCCGGCGGCTCCATCAAGGCGCGGCTCGGCACTCGGCATGTGGGCGATGTGCCAGCCGACGACCCGGTGTGGGATTCGGTTGCCTGGGCAATCGCGCAGCTGTGCCACGTGCTGGTCTGCTCGACCGCGCCGCATATGATCCTGATCGGCGGGGGAGTCGCGGATGGCCAGCCGCATCTGGTCGATCGGATCGGGCCGATGCTGGTCGAAAGTCTGGCCGGCTATGTCGCGCTTCCGCCGGGTCGGCCTTATGTCCAGCGGCCCGGGCTCGGCGCCATGGCCGGACCCCTCGGCGCTATCGCGCTGGCGATCGATGCCTGAAACCGCCTTCCGTTCATTCACCGCCGTTAGCGCAAAAAACTCGCCTTGCGTGGGATACAGCTTCCGGCCAATTCTTCGCGCCCAACCTGAGGAGGGAATAGATGGCAACTGAAGCTCGGCAGTCGGCAGGAGTCACGGGCGCCTATGCGATCGTCACCTGCCTCTTCTTCGCCTGGGGCTTCATCACTTCGCTGGTCGATCCTCTGGTCGCCGCGGTCAAGGGCATATTCTCGCTGAGCGACGTCGAGGCGCAGTTGAGCGCCTCGGCCTTCTTCATCGCTTATTTCGTGATGAGCCTGCCAGGAGCGGTGTTGCTGGCCAAGCTGCGATCTGTCACCACAATCTTGCTGTCGCTCGGACTGATGGTCGTCGGCTGCCTGATTATGCTCGTCGCGGTGAACTTGGCGAACTACCTCATCGTGCTTCTTGGGCTATTCGTTCTTGCCAGCGGAATCACCGTCTTGCAGGTCGCCGCCAACCCGCTCGCCGCCGCCCTCGGCCCGCCGGGCCGCAGCCATTTCCGGCTGACTTTCAGCCAGGCGTTCAACAGCCTTGGCACCTTCATTGGCCCCTACCTCGGCGCGGTGCTGTTCCTCAAAGGCATCGAGGTGAAAGAGGGGACGGCCGTTACTGAGGCGGCGCGCGCCGGTTCGCTAGCCGGCATGGACCGCGCCTTCTTCTGGATTGCAGGACTCATCATCCTCATTGGGGCGATGATCTTCCTCGCGCGGCGGCTGATCACGGCGGCCGCTCCGGCGCCCAGCGCGGCCGCCAGTCGTGGCCTTTGGGCAATCATCAAGGACGTTCTCTCGGCCTTTTCCTCGCGCTGGGCGCTATTTGGCGGACTCGCCATCTTCCTCTATGTTGGCGCGGAGGTCGCCATCGGCACGCAAATGGCCTTCTTCCTCAACAGCGATCGCGTCTGGGACATCACGCTGGAGGACGCGGGTAAAATGGTTAGCCTTTACTGGGGCGGGGCGATGATAGGACGCCTCGCGGGCTCGGCTCTGCTGGCACGCGTGCCGGCCCCGCAGCTGCTCGCCGTCTTCACCGGCATCGCCTGCGCTCTCTGCCTCTATGTTTTCGCTGTGGGTGGGGTCGCCGCGGGTTATGCGGCGCTGTCGATCGGCATCTTCAACTCAATCATGTTCCCGGTGATCTTCACTATCACTCTCGAACGCTCGACCGCGTCCGACGAAGCGACCTCGGGCTTCCTGTGCTTCTCGATCGTGGGAGGCGCGGCGATCCCGCCGCTGGTCGGCTTCGTCTCTCAACAGACCGATTATGTGACCTCGTTCGCGGTGCCGGCGGCCTGCTATGCGATCCTGTGCGCTTTCGCGTTCGCATCACGTCGTGCGCGCGTGCACCTTCGCGACGAGCCGGCGGTGGCGGTTATTCACTAAGCCGGCCCGAAGACGCTATGGCACACCAACATCTTTCTGTAGCAGCTAGCAAAAGGGCACGGCGGAGAGTTCTCGACCCATTCGAACATCCGAGCTGCGTCCGCTTTGCGCCCATCATTGTCGTTCGACATTCATTGCCAGCGACCCCCGAAAGCCGTCATTCGAGCGACACGACCGGCAGCATCTCAAAATCGGCCGCAGTGGTCACGGTCCCGCGATCCTCGCCGAAGCGCCACTTACCGTCCTGCTTGACCAACTTCACGGAAAAGCGGCCATAGGCTGCAATGTCTCGGCCGCCCGCCTTGAGCCTGGCCCGATAGGCGCCGCTGTGGGCATCTGGTCTCAAGCCGGGCGGCTCGAACCGGAACTCGAGTTCGATCGGCGTTCCGGGTGCGACCTGGCCAAACGTCCGCATATAGGCAGCGTGAATTGCGTCCGTGCCCCGGAACGCTTCGGTCGGCTGACCGGGCATGTCGAAAGTTAGCCTCCCATCGCTGGCATAGGCCGATGCCGCGAGCGACGGATCAAGCGTCCGGTCGGCCTGCTGAAGGATTCGATAGGGCTCAGCATAGTCCTCCGTCGGAGCCGCTGCCGAACCAAGCGGGAGCGCCAGCAGGACGCCAAGAACTCCAAGGATCACTCGCTGTCCTGATTTTTGGTCAGGACGGCCGGCCAGTTGGCATGGCCGCGCTTGATCGCGTCTTCCTGATCGGCTTCCCACAACTCCTTCGCCCGGGCATTGAAATTGAGGTAGAGTTTGCCGTCGACGATCTTCCATTGCTCAGGATCGCCAGACGCGATGTATCCCTGGCTGACCGCCCAGGCGCAGTAGCCGCCGAACTGGGGCGCATAGGCTGCCGGGTTGGCCTGGAACCGGGCCTTTGCGTTCGCGGTCTCGAAACGCCAGGTCACGCCCTGGAGCATGAGCTCATGGTTGGCGCTGCCGCGGACCGGCTTGCCCTGGGTGAAATAGGCCATGACATCATGGCCTCCGGCAGCAAGTCCGTCGGATGCAGAATAGACGGCCGGCGCCGGATTGTTCGCGGCCGGTAAAGCCGCTGGAACCATGGCTAGCGACAAAGCCGCCACAACGATTTTTACAACAATGTTACGCATGGATTCTCCCGTATTCTTGGGTTTATGGTTCAGGAAATGCGGAGGAGCCGGTCGAGCGACCAGCGTCCGCCGCCAAGGGCGATCAATGGCAGCGTCAGGCCCGCCCAGCTAAGGTGCATCGGCCAGGCATTGGGATAGACGAAAATCTGGATCACCAGCGTCATGCCGAGCAGGGCGGCAGCCGACAGGCGGGTAAGGAGGCCGAGCACCAGTAGGACCGGGAATAGGTGCTCGGCCCCCGCCGCCAAATAGGCGGCAAGCTTGGGCGACAGCAGCGGCAGGGCATATTCCACCTCGAACAGGTCGATGGTCGTCTGAGGGACGTTGAACAGGCCCTCGACTTTGGTCCGGCCCGACTGGAAAAAGACCGCGGCGATGCCCAACCGCTGCGCGAGCAGCAGCAGGTCGGCTGGCAGAAGTCGGCCGGCGAGGCCGGTCAGTTGTTGGTAGAATGAAAGGGTCTCAGCGTGCGCCATGGTGGCCATGGAAAGCTCCTCTGCTTGGTTCACAGGATGATCAGCGCGCCTGACGCCACGCAGCCGCGCAGCAGCTCGGGGACGTTGGCGGTGGGGAATGCTTCGGCAACGGATGTCGCGCACTCGCCGACGCTCGTTGGTATGGAACAGGCGAGCAGCAGCCGATGGCAGGCCGCGTCGATCAGCTCAGCGCAAACCGTTGATCCCGGACGAGTGAACAGCGCGCCTTCCTCACGCCATTCCGGCTCCAGCTCTCCCTGTTCCCATGGATCGCGATGGGCCTGCCAGATGGTCATCGCCGGCGTCGCGAACCAACCGAACCGGGCAGCCGGGTGGAGCATGATCCGCGAGTGGCTGAAGATGGTTGGGCGACTCTGGTCCGGGTCGGCCGCGAGGAAACTTTCCAGCCAAAGCCAGTCCAACCGGGCGACGTCGGCCAGGTAGGGCAGCTCGGACGTCCAGGGCTGCCGCGCCAGATAATGGGGGAAGTCTGCGCCATAGTCCGACAGGACAGGGCTCGATGGCGGCCGCTCGCGGCGATAGTCGAGCGCGACCTGAGTGAACATCGCCTCGCCGACCAGCATGTCGACGGTCGGGTAGGCGGCACGAAGCGCCTCGACCGATCCGCGCGCGGACGTGTTGCGATAGACGGCAAAGGATTGTGAGCGGAACGGTATTGCCGGCTGATCCTGCGCCATCAGGGCCGCGGCGAAATCGCGCTGGAAAGAGGCAAGGTCAGGCATGGACCAGCTCGCTGCGGCAGCCCGCCATCATGCATGCGGCGCGGTCGCGCTCGCCCAGCAGCTCTTCAAATTGGGGAATATTGTCGTCGCGTTCGATCAGGGTCGGCGGGCGGTGCTTGCCGCACAGTGCGAGCAGCCAGTCGTAAAGCTCCCACACTTGCTCCGCGATCGGCGCGTCATGGCTGTCGATCAGCAGCGATTGCCCAAACAGGGGATCGGGAGCGTGCCCCGCGAGGTGAATTTCACCGATCACGCCGCGCGGCAGCGCATCGAGATAGGAAACCGGATTGAAGCCCAGGTTGCTCGCGCTGACGAAGACATTGTTGACGTCGATCAGCAGGCCGCAGCCGGTGCGCTTGACAAGCTCCGCCAGGAACAGGCTCTCCGGCCATTCATGTCCGTTGAGCTGGAGGTAGAGCGAGGGATTCTCGATCAATATCTGTCGGCCCAGCATTTCCTGGGTGATGTCGATGTTGCGGGCGACGATCTCCAGCGCCCCGTCGGCGCGCGGAAACGGCAGCAGGTCGGGGAAGCTGATGTCCCCATGTTTCGACCAGGCGAGATGTTCCGATACCAGAAATGGGTCGAACCGATCGACGAGGCGCTTGAGCCTGGAAAGGTGCTGGCGGTCGGGCTGGTCGGTCCCCGCCAGCGAGAGACCCACGCCGTGGATCGACAAGGGGAAACGCTTCCGCAGCGCTTCCAGCATGGCGAGCCGCGGCCCGCCCTCGACCATGTAATTTTCGGCGTGCACCTCGAACCAAAGGCCAGCCGCCGGACAGGCCATTGCCTGCTCGAAGTGGACGGGCTTGAAGCTCAGTCCGGCGGTCGGGGTCATGGGAGGCAAGCCTCAGCGGGCGATCGGCTTCAGCGAGCCGGCGCCCTTGGGAGTCTTGATGCTCGCGCAGGTGCCCTTGGCGACATATTTCCAGGCATTGCCCTGGTAATTGCGCTTGGACGTGCCGGCGCAGCTGGTGCCGGGCCCGGCGGCGCAGTCATTCTTGCCGGCGAGCGAAACGCCGTAACATTTTTCGCTGTTGGCTTTGGCCTTGACCGGGGCGGCCGTCGCCGCGGTGGCGGCAAAGGCGGTCAACGCGGTAAGGGCCGCAATATTGGTGAGCTTCAACATGGGATACTCCTCGGTCGCATTGTCAGGAGGCCGGAATGATCGAGGTTGAGCAGTTCAATTTGAAATGCCGCTTGCGCATGGTCTCGATGCATCCAGCCGATTGGCGTGGTGCCGTTGCATCCACGAAAGCCAATTCGGCCGGAGTCATGGTGCGGTTACGCTGCCTGGAAAAATTCGCCGAGGCCGCTCCGCTGGTGTAACCAACCCCACTGGATTGCCGAATGACTGAAAGCGTGGACCTGTTCGAAGCCAAGTTGCAGGCGCTGATGGTGGCCGGCATGGGCGGGAGTGCGCGCGCATATGAGGCGCTTCTTCGTATCTGTGCCGAGCGACTGCGTTCCTATTTCCGGCGTCGCCTGGCGGGCCGGGAGGCCGATGTGGAGGATTTGGTGCAGGAAACACTGATCGCGATCCATCGCAAGCGAGAGACCTATATTCCCTCCTTGCCGTTCACAGCCTGGCTCCACGGCATCGCCCGCTACCGGCTGATCGATTTCCTGCGCCGGGATGGACGCTATGTTGCGCTGCCCGAAGCAGATTCGGCGGAGCTTGCCGAAGAAGACAGTTGCAATGCCAGGCTTGCTGAGATCGACATCATGTCCCTGCTCGCCGGCCTGACATCCAAGCAGGCGACTGCCATACGATTGACCCGGATCGAGGGATATTCGGTGCGCGAGGCGGCAGCGATGAGCGGGCAGAGCGAGCCCGCGGTGAAGGTCAATGTTCATCGCGGGATCGGCCGGCTGGCCGCCGCCATCCGGGACGAGGATCGATGAGGACGGACGAGCTGATCGCCGAACTCGCCGCGAAACCCTGGCCGCCTGCGCGTCCGCCGCTGCGCATCGCTGGAGCTATCGTTGGTGGCTGGATCGTGGCGTTGGCCGGGATGCTCATGGTGTTCGGCTCGCCGATGCAGTCGGTTGCCCTGACCGGTGCGATGTCCTTCGCGTCGAAACTGGGTTATCCGCTGGCCCTTGCCGTGCTGGCCGCGGCAGCCGCGATTGCGGCAGGCCGGCCCGGACAGCGGCTGGCGCTACGTGCTAGCTTGATCATGCTGCCGCTTGCGGTGGTAGCGGCGGCTTCTGCTACCGAGCTGGCTTTCACACCGTCTGGAGAATGGGGGGCACTGTTCCTCGGCACGACCTTCTGGCGGTGCCTGGTTGCCGTCACGCTCGCCAGCGTTCCGATCCTGGTCGCGATGCTATGGGCGTACCGTATGCTCGCGCCGACGCAGCTGGCGCTTGCCGGATTCCTGGCCGGCCTCAGCGCTGCGGCCGCGGCGGCGACGGCCTATGCGCTTTATTGTCCGGAAACCAACGCTTCCTTCCTCATCGGCGCCTACACGCCGGCAATGCTGGTCCCGGCATTGATCGGGGCCATTATCGGACCCCGCCTTCTGCGCTGGTAAGCGCGGCAAGACCCGCCACCTATTGGATCCATACTCAATCGGTATGGCGTGAAATTCGGGCGCCGGTGTATGAGATTTCTGCTTTCGGAAAAGGACCGTTCCGATGGAAATGCAACAAGTGCGCTATTTCGTCGCGCTCGCCGACACGTTGAATTTCACGCGTGCGGCGGAGAAGTGCAATGTCAGCCAGCCGGCGCTGACTCGCGCCATTCAACAGCTTGAACATGAGCTCGGCGGCCCGCTGTTCCACCGCGAACGCGGCAACACCCATTTGTCCGAGCTCGGCCGGATGATGTTTCCCTATTTGCAGACGGTGGAAGAGCAGGCGCGTGCTGCGCGCGAACAAGCACGCGCCGTCAAGAAGCTCGAAAAGGCGACGCTGACGATCGGCACGATGTGCACGATCGGCCCGCAACTCGTGTCGGAGTTGATGATCCGGTTCCAGGCGGCGCATCCCGACGTCGAGGTGCGGGTGATCGACGCCGGTGCGCCACAGATGATCGAGATGCTGGAAAAGGGCGAGCTGGAGGTTGCCATCGTCGGGGTGCCCGAAGAATTACCGGATTCGCTCCACCAGCTGCCAATCTTCGAGGAGCGGTTCGTCATCGTCCTGCCGCCCAACCACCGGTTGTGCATGAGCAACCCGATCCGCGCAGTCGAACTCGACAAGGAGCCCTATGTCAGCCGGACCAACTGCGAAGTGTTCGAGCCGGTCCGCAAGGAGCTGACCAGCCGCGGCGTGTTCCTGCGCCAGGTATTCAGCTCGCCGCGCGACGACTGGGTGCAGGGAATGATCAAGGCTGGCCTGGGCGTCGGCTTTTTTCCTGAATTCGCCGTAACCGACCCCGACCTGGTTGTCCGCCCGCTGGTCGAACCCAGTTTCAGCCGCACTATCTATCTGACGACTGTCCGCGGTCGCCCGCATTCGCCGGCTGTCGGCGCATTCGTGCAAGAGGCGCGGCGCTATCCGTGGCCGGCGACGCGCCTGGCGGCCTGACGAGGGCATTCGTCGGTCAGCAGGTCATGGCAGGATGACAGCGCGTTGAGCGCGGCCGGAATCCCGGCGTAAACGGCGGTCTGCATCAGCATCTCGATGATTTCGGCCTTGGTGATCCCAAGCCGCAATGCGGCTCGGATATGGATCCTCAAATGCGGGCCAGTGTCGCCCAAGGCGGCCAGCGACGAGATGGCGACGATCTCCCGGCTGCGCATATCCAGGCCGTCGCGCGAGTAGAGGTCGCCCAAAGAGAACTCGATGACCATGCGCGCGAAATCCGGGGCCAGCTCGGCCACCCGGCTGGTCAGAAACTCTTCCAGCTTGTCCGATGCAAGCTGCTCAGCAATCTCAACGCCGCGCAGGTAACGCTCACTCATTGACCACCTTCTTTCCCACGAAGCTTGAGACCCAGCAGCCCGGCCAGCCCGAGTGCGGCGAACACGCCGGCAACCGCGGCATTCCAGCCGAAACGGTCGAAAAGCTGGCCGACGACGGCCGCGCCGACCAACCCCCCGCAATAATATGACGAGAGATAGAGGCCGCTGGCCGCCGCTTTGTCACCTTGAGCGATGCGGCCGACTTGACCAGTCGCCACCGCTTGGGCAAAGAAGGTGCCGACCCCCACCAGAACCAGGCCAATGACGATCAATGGCAGGCTGCCAAGCGTCAGCAACACCAGGCCGACCAGCGCCAGCGCCAGGCTTGCCGGCACCGTCAAACCGGGCTCGTAGATGTTGGTGATGCGTCCCGCCGCGGGCGTCGTCAGCATCGATGGCGCGAACACCAGGAAGACGAGGCCCAGCGCGCTCATCGGCAGTGCATACGGAGGCCGCATCAGCACGAAGCCGACGTAAGTGAAGACGCCGATGAAGCCGAACAGGATGAGAAAGCCGATCGCGAAGGTCCGGCACAGCGCCGGGTTGGACAAATGCCTGAACCAGCTGGTCCAGAAGCGGACGCGCCGGGTCATGGCTTCCGGTTCGTTGCGATGCAGCGCCACCGCGATGAGGAGGGCTCCTGCCACATTCAGCGCGGCGAAGAAGAGAAAGCTGGAAGTCGCGCCAACCAGACCGGCGACGAATGCTGCGGTCAGCCGGCCGATGAGATTGCTGGCGACAACGCCGGTCACATAAGCAGCCAGAGCGCTGGCGGTGCGATGCTCGCACCGCTCGGCAAGGTGGGTCAGGGTGAGCGTAAAGGCGGAAGCCATGAACAGACCCTGGGTGATCCTGAGCAGCGAAAAGACGGTCAGATCCGGAGCGTACGCAAGCGCCGCCGTGGGTATGGCCAGGAACAACAGGCTAAGCAGGATCGCGCGCTTGCGTTCGATTCTCGCGCTGAATGCTCCCATCAACAGGCCGGCGACGGCCATACCGAGGGTGGTCGAGTTGGCAGCTACCCCAATTTCCGAAGGACTCACGCCATATTCCGCGGCGAGGCTGGGAAGGATCGCCTGAGTTGCAAACAGGTCGACCAGCGTCAGGAAGCCGATAACCGTAATCAGCAGCGATCGGCCCGGCGACAATGTTGGGATCATCGGTGCGATAGCTGGAGCTGAAGCGTGATTCATGGCTTGCCTGGGAATGGGTTGGCGTCCCGTCCGGGGGCTGGGGACGGGACGCCAGAGTTTGCCGGCCAAGAGGGGTAAGGGCGGCCGGCGTGGGGAGCTATTACTTGCCGTGGAACACGTCCGACGACAGCAGGACCGCCGGCTCGTTGCCGTGGTTGATCCAGTAGTGCGAGATGCCCTCCGCCTCGCGGCTGATGTCGCCGGCGCGGTGCTCGACGGGGGTAGCGCGATCCGAGCGGTGCTCGGTGATCGAGCCGCTGACAACAACGATCAGGGCCGGGCGGTCCGTGTGGCTATGGACCGGAACGACGCCGCCGGGCTGGACGACCAGGCGACGAGTGCGCAGCTGACGCCCTGCGACATTGATTTCCTTGCCCAGGTCGATCGCGCCGATCACGGTGTCGGTCACGTCCTTGGGCATGGTCGGGGCATTGGCGAGCGAGTTGACGTGCTGGTCGGCCATCGCCGGGGTGGCACTGCCGAGCGCGGCTAGGGCAATGATGCCGGCCGCGACGGTCGTCTTCGTAAGATTGAACATTGCCGTCTCCTAGAAAGCGAAATGGTCGTCGCGGGTGGGCGTTGGATGGGCGGGATGCCTGGTCGTTCCCGGCCGTCATCGACTGTCCACTCCGCGACGTCCGTTCAAAATGCAGGGGACGCTGCGCCACGTGAAATTGAGAGGTGGCATGGAGTCGATGCACAAACTGAATTTTCGCGCCCATCGCGGAACCGGCATCCTTCGCGCCTGCCATTCAATGGAGACGCATGATGCAGCCGCAAACCATGGACCGCCCCGACCTGGCTCGCCCGCTCGGCGGGAAAGTCGCGATCGTCACCGGATCGACCAGCGGGATCGGTCTCGGCATTGCGCGCGCCTTCGCTCAGGCGGGCGCGGACGTGGTCATCAACGGCCTTGGCGAGCAGAAGGAGATCGACTTCGTCTGCCAGGAGCTGGGGAATGGCTGCCCGTTCAGCCGGGTCTCCTACAATGGCGCCAACCTGATGAGCGGCGACGAAGCGCGCGGCCTGGTCGAGCAGACGATTGCCGAATTTGGACGGGTCGACATCCTCGTCAATAATGCTGGCATTCAGCACGTCAGCCCGATCGAGGATTTTCCGGTCGAGAAGTTCGATGCCATCATCGCGCTCAATCTCGCCTCGGCCTGGCACACCACGAAGGCCGCTTTTCCCGCCATGAAAGCACAAGGCTTCGGGCGGATTGTCAACGTCGCCTCGGCGCACGGCCTGGTGGCATCACCCTTCAAGAGTGCCTATGTCGCCGCGAAACACGGTGTCATCGGCCTGACCAAGACGGTCGCCCTCGAGGGGGCCGAGGTGGGCATTAGCTGCAATGCCATCTGCCCCGGCTATGTCTGGACGCCGCTGGTCGAAAACCAGATCGATGACACCGCCAAGGCCCGCGGGATCAGCCGCGATGAGGTGATCCGTGACGTACTGCTCGCGGCTCAGCCCAACAAGCGCTTTGCCACGGTCGAGGAGATCGGAGCGCTGGCGGTTTTCCTGAGCGGCCCCGGAGGTCAGTCGATCACCGGCGCGGCGCTTCCGGTCGACGGGGGCTGGACCGCGCACTGAGATGAACAGCTCCTTGCCAAGGGTCGTCATCGTCGGCGCCGGGTTCGGCGGGCTGGCCGCTGCCAAGCGGCTGGCCGGCAAGGCTGTCGACGTGACGCTGGTCGACCGGCGCAACCATCATCTGTTCCAGCCCTTGCTCTACCTGGTCGCGACCGCCGCCCTGTCGCCGGCCGACATCGCCGCGCCGATCCGATCGATCTTCGCCGGTGCGCCAAACGTCCGAGTGTTGCTCGATGAAGTGATCGGCATTGCTCCGGCTCACAAGTGCATTTCCCTCGCTCGCTGCGGCTCGCTCGATTACGACTGGCTGATCCTCGCGACCGGAGCGCGTCACAGCTATTTCGGCCGTGACGGCTGGGCGCGGCATGCGCCCGGTCTCAAAAGCATCGAGGATGCCATCGCCATCCGGCGACGCGTGCTGCTCGCGCTCGAGCATGCCGAAACCGAGGTTGACCGACATCGGCGCAGGGAGTTGCTGACTTTCGTGGTGATTGGCGGCGGCCCGACTGGCGTCGAAATGGCCGGTGCCATCGCCGAACTGGCTCGGCGAACAGTTTCGGACGATTTCCGAAGCATCACTCCACGATGCTCGCGTGTCGTGCTGGTCGAGGCAGGGCCACGGATCCTGCCATCCTTTCCGCCGGTGCTGTCAGACAAAGCGGAGCAGTCGCTTCGCGAGCTGGGCGTCGAGGTGCGCACGCAGTCGCCAGTCAGCGAGATCGCTCGCGATATGGTTATCGTCGGTCGCGAGCGGATCGCGGCAAATTCCATCATATGGGCAGCGGGCGTCCATGCATCGCCAGCGGCGCAGTGGCTTTGTGCCGAGCATGATCGCCAGGGCCGAATATTCGTCGACAACGACCTCCGCGTTCCCCACCATGACCGAATCTTCGCCATCGGCGACACAGCCAACGTTCCGGGCATGGACGGGCAAGCCCTGCCTGCGATCGCCCCGGTTGCGAAGCAGCAAGGCCAATGCGTGGCCGATCAGATCCTTGGCGGCTGCTCCGGCCCCTTCACCTATCGGAGCTTTGGCAATCTGGCGACCATCGGCCGCAAGCGCGCCGTGATCGACTGGGGCGCTCACCAGCAAAGCGGCCTTGTTGCCTGGATGATCTGGTCGTTTGCCCACATCTGGTTCCTGATCGGCTTCCGCAGCCGCTTCGCCGTCGGACTCGCCTGGCTGTGGAACTATCTCACCTACCAGCGCAGCGCCCGCCTGATCACAGGTGAGGAGAGCGACGCTCTCCCGCACTCAGTCAGCCGCGAGGCGGCATGAAAGGCCTTACCATGACCAAGTCGCTTGCAAGGGAAGTGGCCGCGCTCGGCCAGACCGTCCTCGTCCTCCAGGGCGGAGGCGCGCTCGGCGCCTATCAGGTCGGAGTCTACGAGGCGCTGCACGAAGCCGGGGTGGCCCCCGACTGGGTGATCGGCACTTCGATCGGCGCGATTAATGCGGCGCTGATCGCCGGCAGCAAGCCGGACGAGCGGATCGAGAAGATGTGCGACTTCTGGTCGCGGGTCGAAAATGACGCCTTCGTCCCGCTTGGGCTTCCATCCTGGGCGGAATCGGCCGCCCGCAACTGGCTGTCGATTACGACCGGCGTTCCCTCCTTCTTCAGCCCCAATCCGCTCGCCTTTGTCAGCCCGCACCGGCGGCTCGGCGCCGACGCGGCCGGATATTACACGGTCGATCCGCTACGCAGGACGCTCGAGGAGCTGGTCGACCTCGACCAGCTCAACCATGGCGGAACCCGCATTACCGTCGGCGCTTCCTGCGTGCGCACTGCCGAGATGCGCTATTTCGACAGCCGCGACATGCCGCTGGCGGTCGACCATGTGCTGGCTTCCGGGGCACTGCCGCCGGGCTTCCCGCCGGTGCGCATCGACGGCGAGCTCTATTGGGACGGCGGCATCCTTTCCAACACGCCGGTCGAGGTCGTGTTCGATGACAAGCCGCGCCGCGACAGCCTGGTCTTCGCCGTCCATATCTGGAATCCGCACGGCCCCGAGCCCGAAACCATCTGGGAAGTGATGAACCGCCAGAAGGACGTGCAATATTCGAGCCGTGCCGTGTCGCACATCCAGCGCCAGCGGCAGATCCACCGCATGCGCCACATCATCGCCGAGCTCTCCAAGCTGGTCCCCGAAGACCGTCGCAACAGCAACCTGTTCGCCGATCTCAAAAGCTATGGCTGCCTCACCCGGATGCACGTCGTCCGCCTGCTCGCGCCAGCGCTCGATCATGAGGACCATAGCAAGGACATCGACTTCAGCGCCGAAGGCATCCGTCGCCGCCGCGAGTCCGGTTATCGCGACACGATGGAGACGCTGGACAAGGCGCCGTGGCGCAATCCCGTCGACGAGCTCGAAGGTTTCATTCTTCACGAGGCCAAGGGCGGACAGATGGTCGATACGGCTGCCGCATCGAAATCATAAGCAATCGCGATTTCTCTGCACCCCTTCGGACCGTCAAAATCGAAAGCGTTCGAAGAGGAGATATCCAATGAACCGCAAGAAGAAAATCTCCGCGCCGATCGTCGCGCTGGTCCTGGCGACGGGCCCGCTGACCGGCATCGCCGCGCTGCCAGCTCAGGCCGCTACTCCGGTTGCGTCGGCCCCGGCCGAGGGCGTCATCAAGCAGCGCAGCGAATATGCGTTCGACGAAACGGTCGTTCGGCTGAAGGCCGACATTGCCGCGAAGGGCATCCGCTTCTTTGACGAGATTGATCATGCCAAGCTGGGCGCTGGCGCCAACCTGCCGATCGGTCGCTCGACCCTGCTGCTGTTCGGCAATCCGCCGCTCGGTGTCCAGTTCCTTCAGTCCAACCCGCTGGCCGGGCTCGATTGGCCGGTGCGCATGCTGGTGACCCAGGACGATGACGGCACTGTGTGGGTCAGCTGGACCGACTTCCGCTTCGTCGCCGACCGCTACCAGCTCGCGGACCGCGGCGCCCAGATCAATATGGCGAGCGAAGTTGCCGCCTCGATCGCCTCTTCCACAAGGAAATAGCCATGATCAGCCTCAGCATACCGATCGGCGCCAAGCCGGTACTTCCCCGCCGCGACCTCAACACCATCCTGCCCTACCTCAACCGCAAGGAGTTCGAATCCAGGCCGGCATGGGAACAGGCCAGGCAGGTTGAAGGCGTGTTGCAACGGCTGGCTTCGGCTTCGCGCATGCAATGAGTCCCCTGGTGCCGGTTAAGCTCCCGGCCGGCACGAGCAGCCTCCCGCCCCTGGGCGGCAGGTTTTATGCTGCCTACCGGCTGACTTGGTGGCTTCTGCTTTTCGCTGCGCTGGCGGCGGTGGCCTGGTCCTGGATCGAGCCCACGATCTCGCCGGAGATCCTTGGCCTGCGGCTGGCCAAGTCGGCCGTGCTTGTTGCCGTCGCGACAATCCTGTTCCGCCGGCGCGGCCGTGATCCAGTCGCAGCAATGTTGTCGCTCGCCTTTCTGATGTGGACCATCAGCAGCAGCGTCGACATCGCCGCCGCCTCGATTTGGGCGGCGGTGTTGGACCGCGGCCGCTTCCTTCTGTTTGCATCGGCGTTGCTGCTGTTTCCGAACGGCGAATGGCGGCCCCGCTGGACGCAGCCCACGGCGCTGATCATCGCCGCCACCTTCTTCGTGGGCATTGGCGAAGCTATTGGGCTGATTGCTTCGAGCTATTATCTGCCTGTTGCCATTGGTTGCGTGCTTACTGCCCTAGTCGCGCTTCTCGCGCGTTACCGGTCGATCGAAGCGGGCGTTCAGAGGCAACAACTCAAATGGGTCACGCTGGGGCTGGTCATCGGGATCGCATTAATCCTGTCGGCTCGCGCCGGCTCCGAGCTCGCCGCCGGCAAGGCCATGCCGATCATTGGCATGGTTGCAATTGAGGGATTATTTCAGCTTGGAATCATCGTCCTGGCCCTCGGGTTCCTGATCTCGCTGCTCCGCTACCGCCTCTATGATGCCGAAACTGCCATCAGCCGATCCGCCGCATATGCGGGATTGACGCTGGCACTGGTTGGCACCTTCGCAGCCAGCGAAGCCCTTATCCAGACTCTTGGACAACGCTACTTCGGTGCCGAGGTCGGCGATCTTTCCGGTGGCATCGCGGCAGCCATCGCTGCCGTGCTGCTAACGCCGCTCCACAGCAGGATCCGCCATTGGGCCGAACAACGTTTCCAGCACGACCTGGCAGCGTTCAAGCAAGAGCTGCCTGACCTGCTCATAAGCCTCTCGGCAGGTTCTTCCATCGAGCGCTTGGCGGCGACGGTGCTGCCCCGCATTGAGCAGGCGGTTCAGTCGACACGCATCGCCCTGCTCGTCGACAATCGGCTGGTGGCGGCGCAGGGCATCAATAGCACCGCGGCGCGAAGGTTGCTGAAAGATTGGCGGCCGCCGGCAACTGCAGAACTGATCGGCCGCGACGACGACGAAGCATTCCCGCTGCGCATGGCGTTGCGCTGTCCGCTGGGCAACATCCGCGGCTGGCTGCTGCTCGGCCCGCGGCCTGATGGAAGCTATTACGGAAAGGACGATGTCGAGGCACTGACCGCGATCGCGCTGCCCCTCCAGCGCACCCTTTTTCAGGTCGCGGAGCGCGAGAGGGAGGAGCGCGGTCGAAAGACCAACAATCGCGAGCTCCGCCGCGCCCTTCGGCTGGTCAGTGCCCGCGTGTCGGCGCTGGAACGGCTCAGCTGACGGCTTCGGGAACCTTCTCGACCCATTCTGGGTAGAATAGCGGTGGCTGGATCGACCAGCCCGCCGCAATCACGTCCAAGACCGGAATTGATTGCAGCAGTCGCTTGCGAAGCTCGGGATGCACGCCCGGCTGCGCCACCGCTGCGCAGAAAGTGCTGACCAGCCACGGCCTCGCTTCCGCGCCGACCAGCCGCTCATAAAGAAAGCGGTAGGAGTCGAAGCTCCCAATCTTGCCTTCCTTGAGATCAGATACAGATAGGGTGATCAGCGATGCCAGGAAGGGCTCTGCTTCGTCGGGGGCATCGTCGTCCGGCACGCATTTACGGATCAAGTCGAGCATGCGGTAACGGCGCGCCTGGGCCTCAATCGCTTCCGCTTCCGGGCTAGTACGCGCCCAGCGGGCAAGGGCATCGCCTCGCATCAGGCCGACGTCCAGCGATCTGCGAATGTAGCGCTGTTGGGCTGCCGAGAAGCTGGCAAACAGCTTCATTTCGCCGAGCATTTGAACTGATTGTTTCCGGTCCATCGCCAACTCCATTGGGCTGTTCGACGATGCCTTTTCCCACGAAGCCCTGCTCCGTCTCCAATGCCAGTCGCGCATCAGTTCCATAGGGCTGATTGGCTCGGATGGCGCTGGTCCGAGCCGGGGTTGGCCGGCTGATGATCGCCGATATCGATACGTTCGAGGTTTCGGGCCGTTTCAGTGTCCTCGACTGGTGTCGACCGGCTCTGCTAAGCGGCTTTCCAAGCGCGTTTCTAGATGAGGGAAGCCAGATGGGGAAATGGTTGTTGGCTCTCGCGGCTCTGCTGGCAACCGCGCCTGCGGCCGGTGCGGATCGAAACTCGCCGGAGGGGCAGGAAGCGCTGGAAATATATCGGTCGATTGTTGAAATCCCCACTGTGAAGGGCCGTGGCCAAGCGCCGAAGATGGCGAAGTATCTCGCCTCCAAGTTCAGGCAGACAGGGTTCGCCAGCCGCGACGTGGAAATCCTCTCCGTCGGGGAGGCATCCGGGTTGATCGTCACCTATCGGGGTTCGGGCGCGAAGGCACCGATCTTGTTCCTCGGCCATATGGATGTGGTCGAGGCCAGGCGGGAGGATTGGGAACGGGATCCCTTCACTTTCATCGAGGAGAAAGGCTATTTTTTCGGGCGCGGCACCAGCGACAACAAGTTCGGCATCGCCCAGCTCACCGCAGCCTTCATCCAGCTCAAGCGGCAGGGCTTCAAGCCCAACCGTGACCTCATTATCGCGTTCAGCGGAGACGAGGAGACCGACATGGCCACGACGCAGGCCATGGTCAGGAGGCTGGCAGCTCGTCGGCCCGAATTCGCGGTCAATTCGGATTCGGGCGGCGGCAGGGCTGACGCCGCGGGAAAGGGGCTGTCGTTCGGCGTGCAGGTTGCTGAGAAAACCTTCGCCAATTTCGAGGCGACAGTACGCAACCCCGGCGGCCATAGCGCTCGCCCCCGGGCGGATAATGCGATTTACGAGCTGGCCGACCTTCTTCGGAACGTCCGCTCCTATCGTTTTCCGGTTGTGGTGAACGACCTGACTCGATCGATCGTGCGGGATGCTGCGCGCCAGCCCGGCGCTCAGCCAGGCCTGGAAGGCAGTTTGGCGGCGCTGGCGGCTAATCCCGACGACCAGCAAGCGGAGGCGCTTCTGGCCAGCGATCCCCGCCTTGTTTATTCCCTTCGCACCACTTGCGTCGCAACGCTGCTGAAGGGCGGGCATGCTGAAAATGCGCTGCCGCAGAACGCCACCGCGAACATTAACTGCCGCATATTTCCCGGCGTTCCGGTGGATTTGGTTCGGCAGAAGCTGGCCGAGGTGGGTGGCAATCCCAATGCCGAATGGAAGGTCGTCGGCAGTCCCACGGCAAGCGATCCTTCTCCAGAGAACAAGGAGCTGTTTTCCGCCCTCGCGCGAGCCGTAGAGGAACGGTATCCTGGAATCCCGGTGATCCCTTACATGACCCCCGGCGCGACCGACGGGAAGCATTTCAGGGCCGCGAGTATCCCCACCTACGGCGCCAATTTGGCATTCGAACGGACGGGCGAGGAGACCTTTGCCCATGGGCTGAACGAGCGCGTGCAGGTGGAAAGTTTCTTCGAATCGCTTGATTACTGGCCTCGGTTGATGAGGCTCCTTGCCTCCTGACTTAGGCGCACCCCCACAATGAACCTTCGCCACATCGAAATATTCCACGCCGTATATGTGAACGGGTCGGTGAGTGCTGCAGCACGCGCCTTGAACGTGTCGCAACCGTCGGTGTCGAAGACGCTGCGCCACGCGGAGTCCCTGCTCGGCTTCCAGCTCTTCCAGCGTTCAAACGGGCGGCTCGTCCCGACGCAGGATGCACATGTTCTTTTCGCTGATGTCAGCGAAATTCAGGACCGGGTTTATGCCCTCCGCGAGGCGGGGCGGAATCTGAAGCGAGGCGTTGCAGGAATGCTGCGCGTCTCTGCCCTGCCGTCGTTGGCGCTTCACACCATCCCGACCGCCGTGGCACAGTTCCGGCGCAACCATGACAATGTGAAGTTTGACCTCCAGACCGTGCATCATGACGATCTCGTCCGGAAACTCTACGAGCGCGAGACCGATCTTGCGATCGCCTATGAAGTCCCGCCGGCCGCGCCGATCGGGAGCCGGCACCTTGGCCGGGGCGAACTGGTCGTGCTGTACCGCGATGAGGATATACCCTGCGCGCCCCCTGAGCTTGAATTGGAGCAACTCCAAGGACAGCGCTTCATCAGCCTCGCCGCCAGCGGGCCGATCGGCCAGATTTTCACCCAGGAACTGCAACGGCTTGATCTCGAGCTGGACGAGGTCGTCTCGGCGCGCACCTTCTATATCGCCGCGGCGCTGGTTAGGCAGGGCGTTGGGGTGACGGTGGTCGACAATTTCACCGCCCAGGCTTCGGTTGGCGGAGCGCTGACGTACCGACCGCTGAAACCGAGGATTTCGTTCGACGTGCATGCCATGTTCCTGCTCAACTGCCCCCCGACGGCGCTCGCGACCGAGTTCCTCAAGATGCTCGCCCGGGTGATCGGCGCGCCATAACGGCGGTTTATGCCAAAGGGCGCACTCGCTATGAGCGTGGCGCAGGCACTAGCGGATAGGATCGCGGCCGATGATCCCCGCCCCCTATCTCCTTTACCTGGGAAGCAGCTCGGACCCAGTCGGCATCAAGACCTCGCGAGGGCTGGCCACGTTCCGCCTCGAGGATTGCATAGGCGAGTTCCGCCACGACGATAGTCCGCTCACCGTCGGACTGCCCCGCCTGGGAATGGAGGCCGGTTTCGCCGCAGGCGCACGGACGTTGGTGCTGGGCATTGCGAATGCCGGCGGCATGCTGGACGCAAGGCTGGTCGACGATGCCGCGGCCGCACTGGAGGCGGGGCTCAACGTCGCCTCGGGGCTCCACAAGCGTCTGCGGGACGAGCCGCGGCTCGCCCGGCTGGCCGAGGAACGAGGCCTTAAGCTGTTCGACGTGCGCGACCCACCGGCGGATCTCTGTGTCGGCAACGGCTACCCGCGGGCAGGCCGTCGCCTCCTGACCGTCGGCACCGACTGTTCGGTGGGCAAGATGTATACGACGCTCGCCCTGACAAGGTCACTCCGTGATCGGGGTATCGCCGCGGATTTCCGCGCCACTGGTCAGACGGGAATATTGATCGCCGGAAGCGGGATTGCGGTCGACGCGGTCGTCGCCGACTTTATTTCGGGCGCCATCGAGCAGCTTGCGCCAGCGAGGGACGATGACGGCTGGGACCTGATCGAGGGCCAGGGCTCGCTGTTCCACCCCTCCTTCGCGGGGGTCTCGACCGGCCTGATCCACGGCGCTCAGCCGGAAGCGATCGTGCTATGTCATGACCCTCAGCGCGAACATATGCGAGGCATCCCCGGACGAGCGCTTCCCAGGTTGAAGGAATGCCTCGAAGAGAATCTGCGGGTTGCGCGCCTGACCAGTCCGCAGGTGCGGGCGGTGGGTGTCTGCCTCAACACATCGGCCATGACCCCTGCAGAAGCGCAGCGGCTGTGCCGCAGTACCGAAGACCTGCTGGGACTACCCTGCACGGACCCCATCGCCTTCGGCGTCGAGACGCTGGTCGACGAGCTATTATGCCCCGCACCTTCCGAGCACAGCATCAGCGCTTCGCGCTGACTCGACCCTTCCGTATCGCCCGCGGCGTCAAGACAGCCGCCGACGTGGTCGTAGTGACCGTCGAAGAAGGAGGCATAAGCGGCCGGGGGGAAGGCGTGCCCTACCCACGCTACGGCGAGAGCGTCGACAGTACGCTCGTCGCAATCGAGCAGGTGTGCGCAGCACTGGAAGCTGGCGCCGGCCGAGAGGAGTTACTGTCCCTGCTTCCCGCAGGCGCTGCCCGCAACGCAGTCGATTGCGCGTTGTGGGACCTGGAGGCGCGGCAGGCGGGCAGGGCCGTGGCGGACATGATCGGCGCCCCTGCGCCCCGGGCCATCTCCAGCGCGCTCACGATCGTGATCGACACGCCGGAAGGGATGGCAGCCGCCGCCGCCGAACTCCGTCACGCGCCGCTTCTGAAGGTGAAGGTCGATGCCGAGGAACCAGCCGCCCGCATCCGCGCGGTCCGCGGTGCGGCGCCCGAATCCGCCTTGATCGTCGACCCCAACGAAAGCTGGGACGGAGCACTGGTCGAAGCGATGCAACCCGTGCTCTTGGAAGCCGGCGTCGCGCTGCTCGAACAGCCGCTGCCCGCCGGCGCTGACGGTTGGCTGGAAGGTTTCACTCCCGCCATTCCCATCTGCGCCGACGAGTCCGCCCATGTCGCCGAGGACCTGCCGGCCGTGGCGAAGCGCTATCAGCTGGTGAACGTGAAGCTTGACAAGGCGGGCGGCCTGACCGCGGCGCTCAGGCTGGCCGAAGCCGCCCGCGCTCAAGGGCTCGGCCTGATGACCGGCTGCATGGTGTCCTCCTCCCTTTCCATCGCCCCCGCCCTCCACATCGCCCGGGTGTCGGATTTCGTTGATCTTGACGGACCTCTCTGGCTCCTTGAGGACCGGCCGGGCGGCGTGAAGGACGAGGGTGGCATGCTGATCCCGCCCGAGACGGGTTTTTGGGGGGAACCATGAAGCGGCTGGGGAAGGTAGCGCTAGCGGCGGTGATCGGCGGATTGTCGCTCGGCGCTTCCCCCGCGCCGGAACGGGTCAACCTCATCATTCGAGGCGGCATCGTCTATACGGGCTCGGATGCACCGTTCGTTGGCGATGTCGCCATTTCCGGCGAGCGTGTTCGCGCGGTGGGTCCGAACCTGCAGTTTACCGCCAGCCGGGTGATCGACGCCACCGGGATGATCGTCTCCCCGGGCTTCATCGATCCGCATACGCATATCGGCGAGCAACTTGCTTCCCGCGACGCGGCGAAGAGGCTGATCCCAGGCTTCCTGCTGCAGGGGGTCACCACCGCCTTCATCGGTAATGACGGCGGCGGCGCTCCGGATTTGGCGAAAGTGCTGGGCGGCGCGCGGACGAAGCCGGTCGGCATCAATTTTGCCGCCTTTGCCGGTTTCGGTCCGATCCGCCAGCGGGTGATCGGCGAGGCAGACCGGGCGCCGAGTGCCGCCGAGCTGCAACGGATGCGGGCGATGGTGGCGCGGGCGATGTGCCAGGGCGCGCTCGGCCTTTCCACCGGGCTCTACTACGCGCCGCAAAGCTTCGCCTCGACTGCGGAGGTCGTCGCGCTGGCCCGCGAGGCCGGTGTGCGAGGCGGCATCTACGACAGCCATATCCGCGACGAATCCAGCTATTCGGTCGGCCTGTCGGCTGCGATCGACGAGGCGATCGCCATCGGCCGGGAGGCCCGGATTCCGGTTAATATCTCGCACATCAAGGCGCTCGGGGTGGACGTGCAAGGCCAGGCGCCCGCGATCATCGCCAGGGGGGAGGCGGCGAGGCAGGCAGGACAGCGTGTCACTGCCGACCAATATCCCTGGTCGGCGTCCGGAACGACGCTCACCGCCGCGCTGATGCCAGGCTGGGCCCTTGATGGAGGGCGGCCTGCGCTCCTCAAACGTTTCGACGATCCAAGCATTGTCGGCCGGCTGCGGGCGGGCATTCAAGAAAACTTGCGCAAGCGCGGCGGGGCAGGGGCGCTGCTAATAGCGGCGGGCGAGTTCAAGGGGCGCACGCTTGAGCAACTGGCGAACGCCCGGCGCGAAGATGCCGTCAGTGCCGCCATCGCGCTGATCCGAATGGCGGATGGGCGGGTAGTGTCTTTCAACCAGAGCGAGAAGGACATCGCGCTATTCATGAAGCAGCCCTGGGTGATGACCAGCTCCGACGCCTCCACCGGCCACCCGCGCGTCTATGGCAGCTTCGCCCGCAAGTATCGGAAATATGTCGCGGCCGAGCGCGTATTGAGCTTGCGCGAATTCATCGAGCGCAGCTCGGCGTTTACCGCCGACACGTTCGGGATCGAAGGACGCGGCAGGCTGAAGCCCGGCGCTTATGCTGACGTCGTTGTGTTCGATCCGAAGCGCTATGCCGAGCGCGCGACCTATGAGCAGCCGACCCTTCTTGCCGAAGGCGTCCGTACGGTCGTCGTGAACGGCGTGCTGGCGGTTGATAGAGGTCGGCTGACCGGGCGGGCCGCCGGCCGTGCCCTGAAGCATCGGCCCACGCCCGGAAGCTGCCCATGAGCATCGTTCGCGCCTGGTTCGCGACGCCGTTGTGGAAGCGGGTGCTGGGCGCCCTGGCACTCGGCCTGCTATTCGCACTGGTCTGGCCGTCGGCCACGCCGGCGGTCGCCTTCATGGGCGACCTGTTCGTGCGGGCGATACGCATGCTGGTGGCGCCGATCGTCCTGGTGACGATCGCTTCCGGGATTACGACCCTGGCGGATCCAAAGCGGCTCGGCAGCCTCGGCGGGCGTACCGTCGGCCTATTCGCCTTCACAACCGCGGTCGCGGTGTCCGTAGGCATGGCGGTGGCGACGCTGGTCCGCCCCGGCGAAGGCGCGCCGCTCGGCACCGCCGCGCCGCACGCGCTGGGGGAACCGGTCACGCCCTACGAGCAGCTGACCGGGATTATCCCGCTCAACATCTTCGAAGCGCTCGCCAAGGGAGACATGCTGGCGCTGATCTTCGTTTCGATCCTGCTCGGCGTCGGGACGGTGGTGACGGGGGAGGCGGGCAAGCCGTTCGCCAACTTGCTCCAATCGGCCTCGGCGGTGCTGCTCAAGGTCGTCGGCATCGTCATGGAGGCGACGCCGTTCGGGGTGTTCGCGCTGATCGCCAATGCGGTCGCCGCCAACGGCGCCGCCGTATTCGTCAACGTGGGTTGGTTGGCGCTCGCAGTTGCGCTTGGATCCTTGTTCCAGATCGGCGTCGTGCACAGCCTGTTGCTGAGGTTTGCGGCGCGGTTGCCGGTCCTGCCCTTCTTCCGCGGGATCGTCGATGTGCTTGCAGTGGCCTTCTCGACCGCATCGAGCTCCGCGACGCTGCCCGTCGCGATGCGCGTTGCTGAGAAGAATCTCGGCATTGCGCGGCCGGTTTTCTCGACGGTCCTCCCGCTGGGTGCGAGCATCGGCAAGGACGGGACCGCCATGTATGTCGGCCTGCTCAGCATGTTCGCGCTGCAGGCATTCGGGACGCCGCTGACGCCGACCGTCTATGCGCTTGTGCTTCTCACCGGCGCGCTCGCGGCATTCGGCACCGCGCCTGTTCCATCCGCATCCCTGTTCATGTTGGCCGCGGTGCTTTCCGCGGTCGGCGTCGCGCCCGAGCAGACCGCGCTGGTCGTGGGTTTCGTCCTTCCGTTCGACCGGCTGCTCGACATGACCCGTACCGTGCCCAGCGCCAGCGCCAACCTCACCGTCGCGACGACGGTGGCGCGCTGGGAAGGGGAACTGGACGCGGAGGTGTACCGCTCGCGCCCTGAGGCTTGAGCATTTCCGCCAGGAACCGATCGGTCGCGCGCAGGCTCTCCAGCCAATGGGCGTGGCGGAAAAAGCCGTGGCGCTCGTTCGGGAAAACGATCTCCTCGAAAGGAATGCCGCGCGCCTTGAGCTTGCGCGCCAACAGCAGCGACTGAGCGAATGAGACGTTGCGGTCATCATCGCCGTGGATCAGCAGGACTGGAGAGCACCACAGATCGATCGAACGCCTATGTCATGAACCAGCATCTGGCGGCGCAGGGCTATGACGTGCTGGCGGTCAATTACCGTAGCGGAACAGCGGAAGGCCTCGGTGCCAGTTCATGACTGTTTCTTGTAAGCCGAACCGGCCGCGGGCAAGCGCCGGATGCCTTGCCATGCGTGGCAGTTATAGCGCGTCCAAAGCTCTGAATGAGGCGCGTCGATTGCTACCCTCAACATTCCCGCTAACCATGAGGCGCATGGCAACAAGGACTACCGCCTGGCAGGCTGCGCTGCTCGCGCTCACACTGGCTGCCACCGCTCCGGCCGCTGCCCGGGAGAGGACGCTTCAGCAACGCGTCGAGGAGAAGCTGCGCGAGGCGGGGCCAGGCACGCGCTTCGGCTTGGTGGTCGCCACCGAGGACGGGCGGGAACTGATCGCGATTGCACCTGACCAGCGGTTTGTCCCGGCATCCAATACCAAGATGTTCACCACCGCTGTGGGCTTCGCCGCGCTGCAGGCGCTGGAAGCACCGGACGCGAGCGGCGGTGCTGCCGTGCGGTTGGAGGGCAAAGGCAGGACAGCACCCGACGTCATACTGGAGGGCAATGGCGATGCCCGCTTGTCGAGCGCGCCGGATTGCATTGCCAACTGCCTCGCTGCCTTAGCAGATGCCGTCGCTGCCCGGACGCGGGTGGTGAAGAACATCATCGGCGATGACAGCCTCTTCCCGGACGAGCGCTGGAGCCCGGGCATGAGCTGGAACAACATCCAGAGCCGATACGGCACCGGCATCTCCGCGCTGACGCTCGACGATAACGAGCTGCCGGTGCGGGTAATCGCAACCGAGCCCGGCCAGCCGCCGCGACTGGAGGTCTTGCCCTATTACGAAATCGACAACCGCGCCCAGACCGTAGCCGAAGGCAAGACCGACCTGGAGTTCTACCGGATGCCAAACAGCAGGTCGATGCGCCTTACCGGCACTATCGCGGCGGGCGCCAAGCCCGAGCTGCTGAGGCTCGGTATCGATGATCCGGCGCATTATGCTGCGTGGCGCCTCAAGAGCCTGCTCGAAGCACGCAGGGTGCGGGTGAAAGGCACCGTCGCCGTACGCCATCGCCCGCTCACCAAAGCCGACGACCCCGAGGAGCGGAAGGGCGCACCTGCGCTGCGCCCGGTGGAGCCCGCGCCATTGGCGCAGCTAACTCCGCCCCCGCTCATCGAGGACATGAGGGTAATCAATAAGGACAGCCAGAACGTCCATGCCGAGCTGCTGCTCCGGCGGGTGGGGTTGCAGGCGGGAACCGGATCCATTGCCGACGGCGTCGTGGCCGTTCGCACGATGCTAGACCGCGCCGGCGTCCCGCGTCCGGCTTATGACTTTTCCGACGGGTCGGGCATGTCGACCTATAATCGCGTCGCCCCACGCGGCATGGTCGTCCTATTGCGCTGGATCGCCGTGCAGCCTTGGAGCGCGGCTTGGCGTGCGACGCTTCCGATCGGTGGTGTTGATGGAACGCTGGCCAAGCGGTTCAAGGGCACGGCGCTCGAAGGCCGGCTATTTGCGAAAACGGGTACGATCAACGCCACCAACGCCCTGTCCGGTTACATGACGGCGGCGAGCGGCCGCACCCTGATCTTCTCGGCCTATGCCAACGACGTGCCGGAGGAAGTCGCAGCTACCAAGGTGATGGACGAAGCCCTGGCGCTTATCGCGTCAGAGAACTGATTACTGCATCGCCAGTCGCGCGGCGCAGCTCGGCGATGCCGCTTTCCCGGTGACGGGTGGGGTGGACGCGATTGGTGAGCAAGGTCCAAGCCAGCCGACGCTCGAAATCCACCCACAGGCCGGTGCCGGTGAAGCCGGTATGGCCGATCGTCTCCGCCGAGCAGTTGTCGCCGCCATGCCAGCCGTCGAACCGTCGTTCCCAACCGCACGTGCGGTGCTCATGAACCGGCCTGCGGATGGCGTCGAGCATGGCAGCCGTCGCGCCGCTGCCGTCGAGCAGCCCCTGCGCGAAATCCAGCACACCGGCCACCGTCCCGAACAGCCCGGCATGTCCGGCCGCGCCGCCCAGCGCATAAGCGTTCTCGTCATGGACCTCGCCCTTCAGAATCCGCCCGCGCCAGCGGCACTGCTCGGTGGTGACCGCCGGTCCGGGCGGCGGGCCGTAGCTGAGCCCCGGCCCAAGCGGAAAAGCGGACAGTGGCGCACCGGTGATCCGCTCGATCGCAAGCCCGAGCAAGATGAAATTGATGTCCGAGTAGACGGGCGGGCCGTGGCGCCACTCACGCTGCAGAATGAAGGCGCGCAGCCGCGCCGGATCATCTCCATAGGTGTAGACCGGCTCGACCGCCGGCAGGAAGGTGCGGTGGACGAGGCAGTCGCGGAAGGTCAGCCGCCGCTCGGCAGCATGGTCGATGTCGTACTGGCGCAGATCGGGAATGGCGTCGGTCAGCGGCCGGTCGAGATCAAGCGATCCATCTTCGGCGAGACGGAGGACCATCATGGTCGTCGCGATCACTTTGGACACAGAGGCGAGGTCAAACCAATGCTCCTCGGTCAGCGCCTCCAGCTCGGGCACCAATGCGGCCGACCCGGCGTACCGGACGGCACGGCACCCATCCGCCGCGACCACGCCGAGCATCGCCCCAGGGGTTCGGCCGCTCGCGACCGCCTCCGCGGCCGGCGCGAAAGCTTGCTCGGCCAGCTCCTCCATCATGCCGCTTCGACAGGCGCTCTGGGGCGGATCCGAACGATCAGTGGCAGGAACAGGACGGCGGCAAGGCTCAGCGCGCCCGACAGGAGGAAGAAGCCGTCATAGCCGATCCGTTCCTGCATCGACCCGGACGCGCCGGCGAGCAACCGTGGGAGGAGAAAGGCGAATCCCGACAGAAACGCATATTGGGCGCCGGGAAAGCGGGGGTTCACCAGCATCGAGAGATAGACGACGAACACCGCGCCGGCGATGCCGTTGCCGAACTGGTCCGCCGCCGTCGCGACATAGAGAACCGTCGCGCTCGGCTGTTGATGGGCCAGCCAGACGAAGCCCCAATTGCCGATCGCCGCCAGCAGTGCGCCCAGCGCCAGCGTCCAACCCTGCGGCCAGCGTGTCACCAGCCAGCCGCCCAGCGCCACGCCGGCCATACTTGAAGCCAGTGCCACCGCGCCGTCCGCGACGCCGATCTCGGTAAGCGTGTAGCCGACCGACTTCACCAGTGGCTTTGACAGGGTCAGCGCCAGCACGTCGCCCATCCGATAAAGCGAGACGAAGGCGAGGATGACGAGGGCGCCGTAGCTATAGCGCCAGAATATATCGACATAGGGGCCAATCGCCGCCGATCGCCGGATCGGCGCATCTTCAGGTGCGCGGCGGATCTTCGGCAGCGCGATCGCCATCGCGATGAAGGGCAGCAGGCAGATCGTCAGCACCACCGGGGTCACATTGGTTTTCGCGTCGATCCCGGCACCTTCCGCCAGGCTCAGCACGACCCAGCCGACCGCTGCCGTTGCGAGCGCGGTTGCCAGCAGGATCGCGATGCTTGCAGCTAGACCAATGCTCAGCGAAGGCCAGCGCGATGCGGAATCTTCCCGCTCGGGCCGCATCGCCGCGAGCACCGGGAAAGGCAGGGCCGCTGCGAAGGCGATCAGAAGATAGGCCGCAGTCCAGCCCGCCTGATCGGCGACGATCAGAGACACGCTGCCGGCCGCCACCATCGCGGTCCGGTATCCCCACAGGTTGGCGGCGACGATCGGCCCTTGCTCGTCCTGGGTCGGCGCCAGCTCGATCCGCCAGGCGTCGGCAGCGACCTCCAGCGTCGTGGTCCAGAAGGCGAGCAGCACGGCGAACAACGCGGTCAGCGGCAGGCTACGATCGGCCGAGCTCACGCCCATCGCCACCAGCGAAGAAAAGATTCCGAGCTGCGACAGCATGATCCATCCGCGGCGCTTGCCCCAGAAGCGGGCGAAGCCGGGCACGTCATATCGATCAAGCAACGGCGCCCACAGGAACTTGAACGTGGGCAGCAGCGTCACCCAGGCGAAGAAGCCGATCACCACCAGGCCGACGCCATGCTCGGTCAGGCGCAGCGCCAGCACGGTGGAGAACATGTAGAAGGGCAGCCCCGCGGAGAAGCCGAGCAACAGGTAAAGCAGCAGCCTTGCGAGGCCCGGCCGCATCGCGGCCGGGACGTCAATCGCCGCGCTGGCCAAGAAAGCACTTCGAATATTCGGGTGAAACCGGCGGCATCACACTCCCCTCGGGCCTTTCTGGCGATGGTCGCTGCCCCACGGAGCGCAGTCAATGGGCTTTGGTCCGCCGGCTCGTGCCGGGCGAGGAATGACCTCGAGTTATGGCTTTCCCAACAGATACTATGGAGTTGGATCGACTTCTCGGTACTTAATGCGGCGGGGGAAAAGAAGAACCTGTGGGGGGTGCAATGCTTGGCTCGAGGACGCTCAGACTAACTCTGTTTTCTGGATCGGCACTGGCGGCTTTGGCCGGTGCAATTCCGAACGCAGCGCTCGCGCAAACCGCGCCGGTCGAAGAACCGCCGATGCCAAGCACCACGATCGAACAGGCTACCGATCCGACTTCGAGCCCCGACGACACCATCGTCGTCACAGGGTCGCGCATCGTCCGCGACGGATTTCAGGCGCCGACGCCCGTCACCGTGATGACTCGGGAAGACATCGAGAATACCTCGCCGACCAACAATGTAGCTGACCTTGTAAATCAGCTGCCGTCAGTTGCGGGTTCGATCAGGCCGGCAAACTCGCGCCTCGAACTCAGCAACGGCATCGCGGGCATTAACGCGCTCAACCTGCGCAACCTCGGTACCGTTCGCACGCTGGTGTTGATCGACGGTCGACGGTCGGTCGGGTCGACCGTCACCGGCGTGGTCGACGTCAACACCATTCCACAGTTGCTGGTCGATCGGATCGATGTGGTCACGGGCGGTGCCTCGGCGGCCTACGGATCGGACGCGGTCGCGGGTGTGACCAACTTCATCCTCAAGAAGGACTTCAAGGGGCTGACCGTTTCCGGTGATATCGGCATCACCGACGAGGGCGACGGATTCAACTATTCGGTGGAGGCTGCTGGTGGCCTGGAGTTTGCCGATGGCCGGGGTCGAGTAATTGCTGCGGTATCGAGGGATCACACCGACGGCATCTTCGACACCAATGACCGTGAGTGGAACCACACGGGGTTCGTGCGGATCGCGAACCCTGCATATAATGCGGTGACGAACAATACCGTCCCGCAGTTTCTGGTCCGCCGCCAGGTCGGCGCGGCCAATTCGACGCCGGGCGGACTGATCACCAATTCGAGCGGCGGATCGCCGCTTTGCGGAACCTATTTTGGCCAGGGCGGCTCTGTGAACCAATTCCAGCCCGGCACCCTTAGCCAACCTGCGACTTTCTGCCCCAATCCCTCGCGGACCCAGGGCGGAGACTGGAGGGTCAATGATTCGGGCCGCCGCATTGGCATCGACCCGCGTGATGATCGCCACGGAGTCTTCGGTCGGGTGAGCTTCGACGTCACCGACAACATCACCCTGTTCGCCGAGGGTTCGTTCAACCGGAGCGAAACGCTGTTCAACGCCGGCCCGAATCTGATGACCGGCCTTACGCTGCAGGCGTCAAACTGCCAAGTCGTGCCAACTCCCACGACATGCAATGCCTTTCTTTACAACACCTTCGCCGCCTCGCCGGCTGGTGCCGGCGTCCTTGCGGGTCGCAACACGGTGACGCTTGCGACGACTGCCGTCGATCTGCCCAACCGCAATTCGAATAACGTCCGCAAAGTGCAGCGCTACGCCATTGGCGCCGAGGGCAATTTCAACCTGTTCGGCAAGCCCGCGCGCTGGGACGTCTACGGCCAATATGGGCGCGCGAAGCTCCACGAGCAGCTCCGCAACATCCAGCAAACCCAGCGGCGAGCCGCCGCGCTCGCTGCGGTGTTTGCGCCAGCGGGAAATCCCGGCGGCTATCCGGTCGGCTCGATCCAATGCTTGATCAACGTCAACGCCAGCACGGCGGACGACGATCCTGCCTGCCGGCCGCTCAACCTGCTGGGCATCGGGGTCGCCGATCCCGCGGCCATCGATTATGTCCTTGGCGATCCTTTCCGCGACCAGACGCTCGAGCAAACCGTGTTCGGCGCCAACCTGGCGCTCACGCCGTTTGCGACTTGGGCGGGCGACGTCAGCGTCGCGGTCGGCGCCGAATATCGCAAGGAGAAGATCGACGGGTCCGTTCCCCCGGAGTTTCAGCCGCTCGTTTCAGGCGGCAACACGACGACCCGCTGGTCGGTCGGCAACTATTTGCCTACCAATGGCAGCTACAACGTCAAGGAAGCCTATCTCGAAGCGGTCGTGCCCCTGGGCCTGGGACTGGAATTCAATGGCGCGGTCCGCGGCACCGATTATTCGACAGCGGGCTATGTCACGACCTGGAAGCTGGGTGCGACTTGGCAGCCGATCGACGACATTCGCGTCCGCGTGACTCGGTCGCGCGACATCCGCGCGCCTAACCTCAGCGAGTTGTTCAATGCTGGCACCCAGAACACCTCGACGGTAACCAATCCATTCACGTCAGGGCCGTTTGCCGTCTTTGGCAATCCGATGAGCTATTTGGGAACCATCAAAGGCAATCTGAATCTCGAGCCCGAGAAAGCAGACCAGTGGAACGCCGGCGTGGTTCTCTCGCCGCGCTTCCTTCCCGGCTTTACCGCTTCGGCCGACTATTTCAATATCAAGCTGAGAGACGCGATCGACTCCTTGAGCGCGCAGGACATCGTCAATCGCTGCTTCGAGGGTGGAGAGCAATATTGCGAAGCGATCGTGCCCGATCCCAACAATCCATCGGGACGCGTTCTGATCAGCCGGTCGCCGTTCAACTTCGTCAGTTTGAAAGTCAGCGGCGTGGATTTCGATGCCGCGTATCGCCGGCGGCTGGGCTTCGGCAATCTCACGCTGCGCGGCGTGGCGACCCGTTACATCCACCGGATCGAGGATACCGGTATCGCAACGGCCGTTCCGATCGACATCGTCGGCACCGACAGCCTGCCGAAATGGTTGTTCCGATTCACCGCCAATTACGACACGCCATCCTTTGCAGTCACAACGGTGGCGCGTGGTGTAAGCGCGAGCACCTATCAGGAAACGTTTACGGAACGCCCCATCGAGTGCCAGACCAACTGCCCGGTCTCGACCACTCAGTTCCCGACCTATGACGACACCGACATCTCCGGCGTCATCTATGTCGATCTCAATGTCACGAAGAAGTTCAACATGGGAGGCGAGCCCAACGGAGAGTTCTTCGTCAACGTGACCAATGTGTTTGACCGGTGGCCGATCCTGCTTCCCGAAACGGGGCTCGCGGCACAATCTACCTACTCAAACCTGCTCGGGCGCGCGTTCCGCGTCGGCATGCGCCTGAAGCTGCGCTGAGCGATTGTTGCTGGTGAGGCCGCGGCCCTGCGTTCGCGGCGATTCGTGACTCAATGTGCTGGCGGACCGCCGGAACGAGGAGCGCGCCCGATGAATGGCTTCGCCCTGCGCGACGGTGTGCTTCACTGCGAAGTCGTGCCCCTGCCGCAGCTGGCGCGCGAGGTCGGGACGCCGCTGTTCGTCTATTCGAGCGCTGGAATGCGCCAGCAGGCAAGGCGATTCCAGGCCGCGCTTGCGGCGCTCGGCGACCCGCTAATCGCCTTTGCGGTCAAGGCCAACCCGAATGCGGCGGTGCTGGCGACGCTCGCCGCCGAAGGGTTGGGCGCCGACGTGGTCTCGGGGGGCGAATATGCCCGCGCCCGCGCCGCCGGCGTGCCACCCGAGAAGATCGTCTTCTCGGGCGTCGGCAAAACAGCGGCGGAGATGCGGCAAGCGCTTGAGGGCGGGCTCAAACAGTTCAATCTCGAATCTGCCGAAGAGGCGGAGATGTTGTCCCAGGTCGCATCGGCGATGGGCTGCGTCGCGCCGGTCGCGATCCGGGTTAACCCGAACATAGAGGCCGGTTCGCACGCCAAAATCTCCACCGGCGCGGCGCACAACAAGTTCGGCGTCCCGATCGGGGATGCGCCCGCGGTGGCGGCTCGGGTGCGGGATCTGCGCGGCCTCGATCTTGTGGGGGTCGCCGTGCACATCGGCAGCCTTGCACCCCTTGAACGAGCGTTCGTCAGGTTAGGAGCTCTGATCGCCGGGTTGCGCGCGGCAGGACATGACATTCGCACCGCGGACCTGGGCGGCGGGCTTGGGCTTCGCTACGATCCGGCCGCGCCGGAACCTCCCAGTCCCGAAGAATATGGCGCGATGGTCGCGCGCGTGACGAGCGATTGGAATGTCGGCCTGATGTTCGAACCCGGGCGGCTGATCGTCGGCGATGCAGGCGTGCTGTTGACCGAAGTAATCCGGCTAAAGGAAGGAGCGGCCAATCCGTTCGTCGTGCTCGATGCCGCAATGAACGACCTGATGCGCCCCAGCCTCTACGACGCCTGGCACGGGATCGAGGTCGTCGCGCCTGACGGCCAGCAGATGATTGCCGACGTCGTGGGGCCGGTATGCGAGACCGGCGATACCTTTGCGATGGCGCGACGCATTGACCGCGTCGCACGCCGCCACATCTCCTGCGGCACCGGTCGCACAGCTATTACATCCGCGACGGCAAGCGCGTCGCCGCCCCATTCGATGCCGATACCGGCGTGACCGTGTCGAACAGCGGCCTCAATGCACCGGTGCCAGACATGGCGCGTTACGTGGCTTTCCTGCTCGGCAATCCCAAACTTCAGGCAGAATATGATCTAGTCCTCAAGCGAACCTCGCTCGAGGAAATGTGGCGGCCGCAAATCGCGGCCGGCGACGATTTCACGCAAGGCCGCATGGCCGAGACAACCCAAAGCGACCTTTCTTTCTTCATCGATCGCACCCCTGAGGTGCGCTTCGTGGGCCACAACGGAGACCAGAACGGCTTTCGCGCCTATCTCAATCTTTGCCCCGACCAGCAGGTCGGCAGCCTGCTCGCCTTCAACACCGAAACCCGAGGCGTAGAAAACAGCCCCAGCAATCGAGAGACAGCTGAATCACGCATCGCGCTCGCTGCCGACAGCTTGTGTGATGCACTGGCGAAAGGGGGCGACTGACCGCTGTTCAGGTGGGGGCTGATCGGCTGGGTGAACCAATCATTGGACAAGCTTGACCGAACGGCGAGATTGGCCCCCGCGTTCGCAAATCAAACCGCCCCGCTTGTAGCAGTTCGACGTATCAGATTGAAAAAGAAAACCGCGAAAATCCTGGCTTATCGGATTTCCGCGACATTTCGGACGGATGGTGGAGCCGAGGGGAACACTCTAACGCGCTTTAACTGGCTACTACCAAACGATTTTTTTCTCACTGCTCCAGCAGCTTTGGTAGCACCATTGCCGTCCGTTGCCCTGCGCCTTCGAGCCGACGGCGACGGAGACGGTTTTGCGGATATCTGGAGCAACGAGTCGATGCCCTGGCGTCGATCGCAAACTATCTGCAGGACGCCGGATGGAAGGCCGGCATTCCTTGGGGTTCCGGTCCGCGTTCCCGCCTCATTGGACCGGAACGCTATCAAGCGCGCCGAAGATGCACCCCGCTGTCCAGCCGTCTACCGGCGCCACAGCCGGGAACTTCCTGCGGCACAATGGCGGGGACTTGGCCTTGCGCCGATCACCGGCGCGCCTCTCCCCGATGCTGACCTGGCGCTGATCGAACCGGATGGACCCAATGGAACGGGGTATCTGATCACTGCCAATTACCGGGCGATCTTCGGCTATAACTGCTCCAACTTCTACGCGATGTCGGTCGCGCTGCTCGCCGACGCTATCGCCCGGCAGTAGCCGGTCTTCGCACGACCGGCACAAAAAATTCGCGGCCCCATGAACCCGACCGCCAATAATCGGCTGATCTACGACTCGTCCCTTCGAACGCGCCCTGCGAAGAAGTCGCGCAGCTCCATCGGAAAGGGGAAGACGATCGTCGAACTCTTCTCGCCAGCCAGCACGTTGAGCGTCGATAGATAGCGCAGCTGCATCGCTTCGGGTGCCTGGCCGAGGATCCGTGCGGCCTCGAGCAGTTTCTGGGCGGCCTGCTCCTCGCCTTCGGCATTGATCACCTTGGCGCGCCGCTCGCGCTCGGCTTCAGCCTGGCGGGCAATCGCGCGGATCATCACTTCGTTGAGGTCGACATGTTTGATTTCGACGTTGGCGACCTTGATCCCCCAGGCATCGGTTTGGGCGTCGAGAATCTCCTGGATGTCGGCATTAAGTTTGTCCCGCTCGGCCAGCATCTCGTCGAGTTCGTGCTTGCCGAGCACCGAGCGCAGCGTCGTCTGGGCAAGCTGGCTGGTTGCGGTCATGTAATCCTCGACCTGGATCGTCGCCTTTTCGGGATCGATGACACGGAAATAGATGACCGCGTTGACCCGCACTGAGACATTGTCGCGCGAGATCACGTCCTGTGTCGGCACGTCGAGCACCAGGGTGCGCAAGTCTATCCGCACCATTTGCTGAACCATCGGAATAAGCAGGATCAGGCCCGGGCCCTTGACGCCGGTGAAGCGGCCGAGCGTGAAGATGACGCCGCGCTCATATTCGCGCAGGATCTTGATCGCCGCCATCAGGAACAGGAGGACGGCGACAATCAGCGGAATATAGAAGCCCCAGTTGCCGACATATTCCATCTATCGCTCCATCGTCTGTGCGGGGTCGGGCTCGACCTGAAGCGTCAGGCCGTCGAGGGCAATCACGCAAACGGCTTCGCCTGGCCGCAGCAATTCAACGCCCTTTGCCCGCCATCGTTCACTGTGAACGAACACATGTCCGCGCCCTTCATTCCAGTCGATCACCGTTCCCCGCGATCCGATCAGCTCCTCGCGGCCGCTCACGACCTCGCGCCGCCGCGACGTTAGTGCGAGGCGTGCAATCAGAACGGTAGCTCCAAGGCTTGCCACCGCCACCCCAGCGAGGACGGGCCAGCTGATCCGGAATGGAGGGACATCGGTGTCGATCAGGATCGCGCCGCCGAGCACGAAGGCGATGGCGCCGCCAATGCCCAATATGCCGAACGAAGGCGTGAACGCCTCGCCTGCCATCAGAGCCAGGCCCAGGAGGATGAGCGCAATGCCGGCATAGTTCACCGGTAGCGCGGCGAGCGCATACAGGCTGATCAGGAGGCAAATGGCGCCAATCGTGCCGGGGTAAAAGGCCCCGGGATTCATGAACTCAAAGATAAGGCCATAGATTCCGATGAGCATCAGAATGAGGGCGATGTTGGGATTGGTGATCGCGGCGAGAAATTGGGTGCGCCAGTCGGGCTCGACTTGAACAAGCCTGAGATTGCCGGTGTCGAGAGTGCGCCGGACGCCGCCGGCGGTGACCGTGCGGCCGTCGAGCTGCGCGAGAAGATCGTTGAAATCACGCGCGACGATATCGATCACCCGCTGCTCGAGCGCCGCATTAGCCGACAGGCTTTCCGCCTTGCGGACCGCGGCCTCAGCCCAATCGGCGTTGCGGCCGCGCATCTCGGCGAGCGAGCGGATATAGGCGACGGCGTCGTTGATCGCCTTGGCCTCCATTGCGTCCTTGGGCTGTTCCGCCTTCTCCTCTTCTTTCTCGCCTTCCTCGGATGGCGCAAAAGGCGAGCCGCCGCCGATTTGGACCGGCGTCGCCGCGCCGACATTCGTCCCAGGAGTCATTGCGGCGACGTGGCTGGCATAGAGAATGTAGGTGCCGGCGCTGGCGGCGCGCGAGCCGCTCGGATGGACATAGGTCACGACGGGAACCGGCGAGCGTAATATCTCGCGAATGATGTCGCGCATCGACGTGTCGAGCCCGCCCGGCGTATCCATCTGCACAAAGACAATGGCCGCGCCTTCTTCGGCCGAACGATCGAGACCGCGCGCGACATAATCGGCTGTTGCCGGGCCGATCGCGCCATCAATCTCGAGCACATGGGCCGTGGGGCCACCCTGCGCCTGGCCCACGCTTCCCAAGAGAATCAGCGCTCCGAGGAGCAGCGCGACAGGGCCGAAGCTTCTCCGGGCGGACAACAATTTTCGGATCTGGCACATGTGCGTGACCTATCCGAGTTATAAGGCGAGAGGCCGGGTGTCGGTTCCACAGCGACGCGGCCAGCCAAAGAGTGAGCATGGACCCGCAGGCGGCCTGAATTGGCCATTGTGCCGTTATGATGCCGGCGAACGTCTGCTATTTACGCCGTTGGCCCGAAAGTGGTCTTTCCGCTTTCGGCCAAAATAGCCCAATTCATCGCCCGAAGCTGATCGACGCCGCCGAGATCAGTCAGCAGGAACTTCCAGTCCCCGATGCGCGAGCGTCCGGGCTGCATTCGCTCCCGCGGCAAGAATGCGATCTGACAAGTCAGTTCCTTCGACGGCACGGGCGAGCTGAATAGACCCGATCAACGTCGCATAAAGGCCTAGGGCGACGTCTTCGCGATCAGGAGTTTCCGGAGGCAAGGCCGAGGCCAGAGCACCGACCATCGCAATGAAGTTGTCGGCGTAGACGCGCCGAGCCTCCAGCGGCTGGCGAGCGAGCTCAGGCAAGAGCGCGGCCAGCGGACAGCCTTGTCCGGGGTCGTCGCGATGTCCCGGCGACAGATAGGTGGCAATGGCCGATTCCAGGCCGCCTTCGGCAATGAGCGTCCCGAGCCTGGCCGCGTTGGCATCGGTGGCCGCCGCGACGGTCTCGCGGACGAGATCTGCCTTGGATTGAAAGTGCGGATAGAAGGCCCCGTTGGTCATTCCCGCATCGCTCATGATGGCGGCGAGCCCGGTGGCAGCAATTCCGTCGCGGCGAAAGCGTTCCGACGCGACTTCCATGATCTTCTGGCGAGACGCATCCTTACGCCCCTTCTCATATCGCATTGCCGGCTCCCGTGAATTTTTCCCTTTGCATTACGGTCATAATATAACTAAGTGATCATAATTCAATACCCGTAATCGGCAAATTGCACAAGGGATTTAATCATGAGACTCACTGGTCGCACCATCCTCATCACAGGCGGGTCCGCAGGCATTGGCTTGGCTTTCGCGCGTAAGTTCCTCGAGCTCGGCAATGAGGTCATCATTACCGGCCGGCGTCAGTCCGTCCTGGATGCGGCGAAGGCCCAGCACCCGAAGCTCCACACGATCCAAAACGACATCGGCGATCCCGAGCAAATTGCCGCGCTTTCGGCGCGCATTGAAGCGGATTTTCCCAAACTCGACGTGCTGATGAACAATGCCGGTGTCGGCGTTGCGAAGAACCTCAAAGCCTCGGTCGCCGATCTCGCCGGGTTGCTAACGGAGATGGACATCAATGTCGGCGGCGTGATCCGTACGACGTCCGCGCTGATTGACATTCTTACTGCCAATCGGGGCACGGTGATCAACGTCTCTTCAGCGCTTGCCTTCGTCCCCGTTCCGGCGATGCCAATCTACAGCGCAACCAAGGCGGCGGTTCATTCATACACCCAATCGCTCCGCTTCCAGCTGGAGGAGACCGGCGTGGAGGTCATCGAACTGATGCCGCCCGCCGTGCAGACCGACATGACGACTGAGTTCGACGAAGCGGGGATCAGCACCATTACGACGGATGAGCTCGTGAAGCAGACCATCGCCGGACTACGGGACGGCAAACGAGAGATTCGTCCAGGTCAGTCCAACCAATTGGCGTTCATGCGCCGCCTCGCTCCCAATTTCATTGGCCGCCAGTTGTGGGAGGCTTCGAAGGTGCTCGTGCCAGCTGCTGCCTAAGAGCCGCCTTCCATCCACCGATCAGGAGGGACTCGCGTGTCCGTACCGTCTTTTGCGCGCACCACCGCAGTGATTTCCGTCATGGCAGGCCTGCTTGTCGCGTGCGGACAAGCGGATGCCGACCCTCGAACGAAGCCGCCGCTGGTGCGGATCGCCAGTGCCGGGGCTGGCCAAGGGCCGGATTACGAGTTCACCGGCATTGTCGCCGCGCGCGTGCAGAGCGACCTCGGCTTTCGGGTTTCGGGCAAGGTGGTGGCCCGGTTCGTCGATGCCGGCCAGGTCGCCCGCCGCGGGCAACCGCTGATGCGTATCGATCCCACCGATTATAGGCTTGCCGCGCAGGTGACAGCCGGGGCAGTCGCCGCGGCGCGGGCGCGCGCGGTCCAGACCAGCGCCGATGAACGGCGCTACCGCGAACTCCTTCCGCGCGGTTTCGTCACTGGGTCCGCCTATGATCAAAGAAGGGCCGCAGCCCTTGCAGCCCGCGCGGATTTCGCGGCAGCGGAGGCGCAGGCGCGTGTCAGTCGAAATGATGCTGGTTACACGGTTCTTGTCGCCGATGCCGACGGCACGGTCACCGAGACGCTGGCCGAGCCGGGACAGGTAGTCGGCGCCGGTCAGACGGTCATCCGCCTGGCGCCGGCCGGCCC